>JBQTIE010000295.1:0-99871 GCA_052389315.1 Acidobacteriota bacterium | reverse complement strand
TGCAGATTTCCAACCATTTGAGTCAAGTTTTCTCGCCCGGCCGGAGGCCGGGCAAAGCCAGCACTGCCCCTAGCGAGGCGAAGCCACACCTTGTCATGCTTGACGGTCCGAGGCGGAGCCTCGCTAGCTAGACAATCCATAGACAATTCCGAGACAACCTTTGACAACGGCGCATCGCGCTTGGGGGTACTCTCCCGGCAGACGTCGTAAAAGTTCTGTGCGGCTGGATCTACCGGCCGTTGCATTGTCAGAGGAGGCGCGCGTCATGACGAAGGTGCGTCTATTTGTCTGGAGCATGCTGTTGGTGCTGGTGGCGGCGGCGTCCGCATCTGGCCAGCAGCGTGGGTCAATCGCCGGACGGGTCGTGGATCAGGCAGGTCTGGCCTTGCCCGGCGCGACGGTCACCATCACCGAACAAAACACCGGCTTCATGCGGATGGCCGTGACGGCCGAAACGGGCGGCTATTCCATCCCCAACCTCGACCCGGGCACGTATTTGGTGACGGTCGAGATGCCAGGGTTTGCGTCGCTGAAGCAGACCGATGTGCTGCTCACGGCGGGCCGGACGGTGGCCCTGGAGCTGCGCATGCAGATTGCCGGTGTTCAGGAGGACGTCGTGGTCACCGGGCAGTCGCCGCTTGTCGAGACGAGGAACAACCAGCTGGGCGGGAGCCTGTCGGCGCGGGAGATCGAGGACGTGCCCTCGAATTTCCGCAACTTCACCGCGCTGACGCAGCTCATTCCAGGGATCACGCCCAATCCGGCGGCGTCGACGTTCGAGGGCGGGCAGGTGGTCGCCAATGGCTCCCCATCACAGCAGAACGTGTATCTGATCGATGGCATGTACAACAATGACGACCGCCTGGGGGGGAGCCAGGGGACACAGGTGCGCATGGTGCTCGACAACATCGAGGAGTATCAAGTGCTCACCAATCAATACAGCGCGGAGTACGGCGGCGGCGCCGGCGCGATCATCAACATGGTGACGCGTGGAGGCACCAACGATCTGAGCGGTCGGGTGTATTCGTACTTCCGCGACGACCGCTTCAACGCACGCAATGCGTTCCTGCCGGCCACCGCCCCCAAACCCGAGGAGCGGACGCTGCAGGCGGGCTTCTCGGTAGGCGGTCCCATCATCCGGAATCGAGCGCACTTCTTCTTCTCCCTGGAGAAGGATCACGAGGACATCGCAGGGCAGAAGCGTTTTCCCGCGGCGGCCGCCCCCCTCGCCCGGGACTTCGTCGGCACCTTCTCCGTGCGGGCGTCGAACTACTTCAGCCGGGGCGATCTCCAGTTGAACGGAAGCAACTTCATCAGCGTGCGGTGGCTGCTCGAGACCGCGCCGACCCGAGGCGAGGGCTTCAACACCAACAACGAGACGATCGACGCGCAGGGGTGGGAGAGCGACTGGGACCACCTGGTGACCGGGACGTACACGACGGTGCTGAGTGATCGCGCGTCCAATGTCATGCGCTTCGGGCGGATTGGCGAGGAACTGGGCACGGGGGCGCAGGCCTTTTTCGACGACAACGTCAAGCAGATCGGGTTTGACGGGCGCGATCCGTTCTCGATCGGCCAGCGCAACGTGCACCCGAGTTACGTGACGGGCAAGGGAGGCGAAGGGCTTCGCACGCGGATTCGCACGTATGTGTTCGACGAGTCGTTCAGCTACTTCGTGCCCAGGCTGTGGGGCGGCGAGCACACGTTCAAAGCCGGCGGCGGCGTCAGCTTCAACCAGATGCCACCGAGAACCACGATCAGCTCCGGCACCTTCCAGTTCCGGACGGACGCGCCGTACGATCCCGGCAATCCCGCGACTCATCCCTTCCAGTTCGACGTGACGGTCGGTCCACCGAGTCCTTTCGGCTATGACGTGACGTCGAAGGATCGCCGAAGTTACATGTTCGCCGAAGACCGGTGGCGCGTCACCGACAACGTGACGCTCAACATCGGCGTGCGGTACGACTACCATCGCCACACGCCTGACGCGAAGGCGAACTTCGGGCCGCGGTTCGGCCTGGCATGGGACGTGTTCGGGACGGGCAACACGGTCGTCCGCGGCGGCGCGGGCAAGTTCTACGCGTACCCCCCCGTGGTGCTCGACCTGGTGCACCAGCAGAGCGGCATCCGAACGCTGTTCCCGTCCTTGTCGGTCAATGCGGCCAGCGACACGTGCAACTGCATTCTGCGACCGGACGTCATCCGGGACTCACAGGGCAACCTGGGGGTCGCCCAGCTCAGCGCCGCCGCGCGGGCCGAGCTGAACCGGCTGCGCGACGCGATCATCGCCGGCTCGACGTTCAACCGGAACCCGCGGATCGACAGCGTGGACCGGCCGCTGCCGTTTCAATGGGCCTGGAGCGTCGGCGTGAACCATCAGGTGTTCCCAGACGCGGCGGTCGCGGTGGACTACGTCGCCAACGCGTCGCGCGACCAGCTTGGCGTCGTCGACATCAACGAGCCCGTCAATCGCGTCCGTCCTGGCGTGAACGCGTTCGACCCGAACAGCCAGCTCATCACCGGAGCCGCGCGCGCGACGCCGTTCCAGCGGGTGCTGCAGACGCAGTCGGGCGACCAGTTCAACGGCGACTACAAGTCGGTCCAGTTCTCCTTCGTCAAACGCATGTCGAACCGCTGGAGCGGGCGTGTCGCCTACACGCTCCAGAAGAGCAATTACGTCGGGTTGGGCAATCCCGACGCCCGCCGCGTGTGGCTCGACCAGGACGTACGAGCTGACTACGGCCGATTTGCGTCGGACCGGCGCCATGTGTTCGCGGGCAGCGCGACCGTCAACGTGTGGCAGCGCCTCAACGTCGCGACGGTCATCAGCGCGATCTCGGGCGCGCCCATCAACGAGACGGTCGGCAGCGACGTGAACGGTGACAACGACAACAACGATCGACCCATTCGCGGAATCGACGACCTTACCCGGCCGATTCGGTCGGCGCTCGACGGTCGGGGGCGTGCCGTCATCAACGGGCTCCAGGGTCCCGGCTCCTTCCTGGTTGACATGTCGCTCCGGTACGCGATTCCGATGCGAGGGAGGCTCGACAGCGTCGATCTCTTCTACGATGTGTTCAACATCCTGGACCGCACGAACCTCGTGTCCCCGACGGGCAATCGGGCTTCGGGGAACTTCATGATCTCGACCTCCGCGCAGTTCCCGAGACAGATGCAGTTCGGGATCCGGGTCCGTTTCTGACGGCCTGCGGCACTCGCCGTCGCGGCGGGCGAGTCTGGCCACGGAGCACTCGAGCAGGGGCGAGCACGGAGAACGCTGTGCTGTTCCAACAGAAGCCGGCGCCGCCCATCCAGGGCGCAGAGGGCGACCTGGATGGACGGTCTCGACGCTTCGGAGCGTGGCGCCGTGGACCACGGTCGTTGGCCCGACGGCGTGCCCGGCGGAGCGGGCCATCAGACACTGCTTTTGGCGAGCCGGAGCGGCGCCGGCAGGTGTCACGGCGGTCAGGGCGGAGGCCCCCTAACGCGACCTTGGTGGGACGTTGTGCAGAAAGCCCCAGGCACCCGTAACGGCTGAAGTGGCGACGAGCGGCCGCGCAGGCATGCACCAGCAGCGCGGCGAGGTCCTGGGCCCGATTGACCTGAAAGGAGCCGGAAGATGAGAAGGACAATCATCGCGTGGGTCCTCGTCCTTGGGTGCTCGACGGCGACCGACGTCGTCGCGCAGGTGGGGGACGGAAGCCTGCGGGGCGTCGTGAAGGACGAGCAAGGGGCGGCGATGCCTGGCGTCACGATCACGGCGACCAGTCCGGCCCTGATCAGCCCGAGCGTCGCCGTCAGCGAGGGAAACGGCGCCTATCGCGTCATCAACCTGCCGCCGGGAACCTACGCGCTGACCGCCGAGCTGGCGGGGTTTTCCGTGTTCCGCCGCGAGGGCATCCTGCTGCGCGCCGGCGCGAACTTCCAGGTCGATATCACCATGGCTCTGGGCACGCTGGAGGAAACCGTCACGGTCTCGGGCGACTCGCCGATGATCGAGGTGGCTCGGCCCAGCAACGTCCTGAACATCGACGCCCAGTTCCAGAAGGCCCTCCCACTGGTCGAAGGCAAGTACTGGAGCGACTTCCTCCATATGACGCCCGGGGTGATGTCGCGTCCGCACAACGACGGAAGCGGCCGCCAGAACTATTTCGGCAACGCCGTGGATCACCGCGACGCCGTCGTCGACATGGAAGGGATGATGGCGAGCAATTACAACGACTCGAACATCAACCGCACGGCCCTGAGCACCGAAGCGGTCGAGGATGTGCAGATCAAGACCGGCGGCGTCGATGCCGCGTCCCCGATGGGATACGGTCTGGTGCTCAACATGATCAGCAAGAGCGGCGGCAACCAGCTGTCCGGCTCGGGCGGGTGGACCTATCAGCCCTTCGAATGGAACGGCGACAACACGGGGGGCAGAGGCACGCCGGCGACCCGAGCCATCAACCAGGCCGACTTCTCCGTCGGCGGGCCGGCGATTCGTGATCGCGTGTGGTTCTTCGGCGCCTACCGGTGGCAGAACAACGAGACCACGCCCAGCCGGATTCCCGCCGTCGTGGCGGCCCTTCGCGCCCTCTATCCGAACCAGCCGTTCGAAGACACCACCCTGAAGAGCACTCAGCCCTACGTGAAGGTCACGGCGCGCCTGGGCGCCAACCACACGCTCGCCGGCATCTACCAGGGCGACCGCCTGCACATGCTCAACGTCGGGCAGACGATGGCGACCTTTGACGAGGTGCTCTCAACCGGCGGCGGGCTGTACGGCGGCAAGCTGACCTCGGTCTGGGGAAAGAGCCTCACGACGACCTTCACGGCCAGCTACAACAACAAGGGTGGCAACGGGCTCGACAGCTACGACGGACGGGTCATCTCGGGGCCGAGCATCGACGTGCACCCGGCCTTCACGATTGCTCAGGGCCGGGCCACCGGCACGGGCCTGCTCGTCACGACCGGCGGTAACCGTTCGGTGGGCTGCCTCGGTTGCATGCTCCTCGACAACTCGTCGGTCACGATGGTGCGGGGCGACGTCACGTGGTTCAAGGACGACCTGGCGGGATCGCATGAGTTCCAGTTCGGTTTCCTCGCGCTGCCCCGGAACAACTTCGACCAGCAGACGGTGTACCTGAACGACGGCTTCATCTACGAGCAGCAGCGGCTGCGCGACCCGAACAGCCCGGCGGCCGGGACGGTGCCTTTTCACCGCCAATACATCACCGGGAGCCAGAGTCTCCTGTCGGCGTCGGGACGGGACAAGGACATCGGGTTCTACGTGCAGGACACCTGGAAGACGGCCTCGCGGCTGACGCTGACGCTCGGCGTCCGGGTGGATCTGGTGCGGCGATTCGACTCGCAGCGGGGTTTTGCGCGCCAGTCGAGCACCGAAGTGGGCCCGCGCGTGGGGTTCTCGTACCTGCTGACCACGGATGCCAAGAACGTCCTGCGGGGCACCTTCGCCCGCGTGCACGAACAATTGCAGGGCGGCCGGCATGGGGTCTCGTCGTTTGGCGGTGCCGACGCGGCCGCGGTCAGGGACACCTACGATCTGGATGGCAACGGCAGCTTCGAGACCGTGTTCGACACGCCCGCGCGCACGTCGACGCTGTCGGCGGCGCAGTTCGATCCTGGCATGAGCCAGCCCATCATCGACGAGTACATCGCCGGGTACCGGCGTCAATTCCCGGGTCAAATCAGCGTGGACGTTGCGGGGATCTATCGCAAAGTCCACAACATGTTCGCGCAGACGGACATCAACGGCTTCTATCCGGACGGGCCCAATCGGCCCTTCGGCGGATTCGGCCGCGTCGATCCGAACCAGGGCATCGTCTACCGGCTGACCAACGCCGACTGGCACGCCATGCACTACCAGGCGCTGCAGGTCACGCTGGCGAAGAACCTGTCGAATAACTTCCAGGCGCTGGTGGCGATCCACCGGCAGTGGCAGCAGGACCGGGGCACCTGGAACCCCACGGACCCTGCCCGGTTCATCCAGCCGGACGCGTTTCCCAACAACCGGATGTTGTGGCGTACGCGGGACCCGAACGATCACAACAGCTATCCCGGGAGCACGACGGCCCCCATGTGGAACCCGTTCTCCTACAGGTTCAACGCGACATGGCATGCGCCGTACGGCATCGTGACGGCCGGCAGCTACTCGGTGGTCTCAGGCGGCTGGAGCAGCTGGATCGTGAGGCAGCTGCCGGCCAACGATCCCCAGATCGCGGTCTTCGGACCTTCGACGGTCGTTTCGTCGACCGGATCGAGACAGTCGAACCCGCTGGCGACGCGCATTCGCTTCGTGTACCCGACCCGCGGTGAGGGACAGGTGCTGCTGGCGGCGACCCACACGGTGGGCCTCAAGCTCAGCAAACGATTCCGGCTCGGGGGGAGTCGGGACTTCGAGGTCGCGACCAACATCCTGAACCTGCTGAACGGCGGCCGCGGCACGGAGTACGCCCGCGGAGGCGCGAACCGGCAGTACAACACGGTGGCCTACCTGCAGCCGGGCAACCTGCAGGCGGCCAGGTCGTTCCAGCTCGATGTGCTGTTCCGCTTCTGACGGGTCGACGTCGCGTGACTCGTGGTACCAGGGGACTTTTCGCGATCGGAAACGGAGAAACCGCTATGAGGGATCGTCGATACGCCAGTCGAACGCCCGCGTCGGGACCATGGGTCATGCGCGTTTTGGGAGGGCTGCTCCTGATGTCTGCGGCCGCGTGCTCACCCGGGGCCGCGCCGACGGCCCAGGCGCCTGCGCCCGCGGTCGATCCGCTGGCCGAAACTTCGGAGAATGTGCGGCTGGTCGGCTACAACGACCTTCAGGGCCGCACGGCGCTCGTGACGACCACCAAGTCGGATCCTGTCAACGGCAACTGGGTCTACATCGGGCATCACGACGCCTTCCACGACGACAAGCCCATCCTCAACCCGATCACCGGGAAGATGGAGTTCAACGGCACGTCCATCCTCGAGATCACCGACCCGGCGAATCCCAAGTACGTCTGGCACATTCCAAACGCCACCAACCGGAACTCGCGCAGCACGTCCGTGGTCTACGACTACAAGTTCGACTCCTCGGGGCGCGACTATCTCATTCGCAACACCGAGGCGCTGACGCAGGGCGAAACTGGTCAGGACCTGAAATATGAGATCTGGGACATCACGTCGCGGGACTCGGATCCCTCGAAGATCTCGCTGGTCTCGGAAATCACGGGGACGCCGCCCAACTCGTGCGGGCGCGGGTGCGGCGGCAAGTTCATCATGCGCGCCCACAAGGGCTGGTGGTCGCAGGACACCGGGTATTTCTACGCGGCCTCCGGCGAGCCGGGGTTTCGCAACATCATCGTCCAGATCTTCGACTTGAAGGATCCCAAGACACCGAAACTGGTGGGTCGTGCATGGATTCCCGGTCTGAAGGACGGCGAGGCCGGCTACGAAGGCCAGTATTCGCACCATCCGATTGTGGACGAGGACAACAACCGCCTCTATGTGGGCTATCGCAATGCCGGCGGTCAGGCTGCCTCGTTCGACATCTCGGATCGAGCGAACCCGAAGCTGGTCTGGTCGATCGACATGAACCCGCCGCATCGCGGACCCCATACCGTGTCGCCCATCGTCTATCAGACGGTGCCGAACTTCGGGCCGACTGCCCTCCCGCGCACCTATGCGTTGATCGTCGATGAAGCGGGCGGCGGCGCCGACATGAAGCCCTGCGCCAACGGAGTGCGGACAGGATCGTACATGCTCGACATCACCACCGAGACCAAACCGTTTCCGGTCTCGGTGTGGCAGGTGCCGGTTGGCAACTTCTGCGAGAAAGGCGGCCGCTTCGGGCCCCACCAGTCGGCCGACACGGTCAACGGCAAGATCAACCGCTACGAGGACAAGATTGCCTGGATTGCGTACTTCAATGCCGGCGTACGGGTCGTCGATCTCAGCAATCCCTACGCGCTGAAGGAAATCGGGCACTACCTCCCGAAGACGAACAAGCATTCCTACCCGATCTCCGAGGGGCAGCCCGTGGCCATCCAGATGAACGACGTGGACATCGACCATCGGGGACTGGCCTACGCCGTGGACCGCGTGGGTACGGGTCTGTTCATCCTCGAGTACACCGGCAACAGGAACCGTCAGACAACGAACTAAGAGAAGGGGGCGCTCCGTGATCAGCAAAACGTCCGCCGCCGTGGCGGCATTCGCACTCGTCGTGAGCATCGGGGGGTTGGCGCAGGCGCCGCAGGAGAAGGGGGGCGGCGACGAGACCGGTCCGTACGAAGTGGTGGCCGGCTGGCCCCAGAACTACTGTGGCGACGGCTACGTCATCGGCTCGACGGCTGGCGTCTGGGCGGAGAGCCCGGACCGCGTGATCATCTTCAGCCGGGGCTGCCTGCCGGTGATCAAGCAGACGGGAGGGGCTGCGGACAGTTTCATTCCGTCCCGCAATGCCTCCGGGTTCGACATGTCGCAGAAGGATCCCGCGCGCCATCCTCGCTGGGATCACGTCGTCAACATTGTCGACCGGAGCGGCAAGCTCATCGAGTCGTGGGAACAGCACAACAAGCTGTTTGTGCGGCCCCACCGCGTGCTCGTGAACCCGTACGACTCCGAGCGCCATATCTGGCTCGTGGACGATGGCGCGCACGCCATCTACAAGTTCACGCGCGACGGGAAGACGCTGGTGCAGACCATCGGCACGCCGATGCAGTCCGGCAATGACGCCACGCATTTTGCGCGGCCCACCGACATCGCGTGGCTCCCAGACGGCACCTTCTTCGTGAGCGACGGGTACGTGAACACCCGCGTGGTCAAGTTCGACCGCACCGGCAAGTTCCTCATGACCTGGGGGCAGCCTGGCAACCAGCCGAATGAAACACGGCCTGGCTACATGAACACGGTCCACGCCATCGCGATCGACAAGAACCGCCGTATCTATATCAGCGACCGGGCGAATTCACGCATCCAGGTGTTCGACGAGAACGGCAAGTTCCTCGACGTCTGGCCGAACGTGCGGCGACCGTACTCGTTCCTGTTGACCGAGGACCAGCATCTGTGGAGCGCGGACGGCATCACGCAGAAGTTCACCAAGTTCGACTTGAACGGGAAGCTTCTGTACTCGTGGGGCACCTTCGGCGCATTCCCGGGCGGCTTCTGGGGAGTGCACCAGTTCCATACCGACAGTGAAGGCAACCTGTACACCGCCGATGTGCACGTCGGACGCCCGCAGAAGTTCCGTCCGAAGAGAGGGGCCAACCCGGCACACCTCATCGGCCGTTATTTCCCACGCGCAACGACCAATTGATCGTCGGACAGGGCCCATCGCGGTGGCGGCGCGTTCGGCGCGGCCGCGATGGGGCCTACCCGATCAGCTGGTAGCCGCTGCCGTGGACGGTGACGATGTAGCGGGGCTCGTGCGGGCGGGGTTCGAGCTGGGTGCGGAGCTTGGCGATGTAGTTGTCCACGGTGCGCGTCACCGCCAGCTGGTGATAGCCCCAGACGTCCCTCAGCAGCTGTTCTCGGCTCACGATTTCGTTGCGATGCGCGAGCAGGTACCGCAGCAGCTCGAATTCCCGTCCTGACAGGGACACGCGACGGCCCTTGCGCATGACCAGCCGCTGGCGCAGGTTGACCGTCACGTCGCCGAAGGTGAACTCGGGTCCGGAATCAGACCGCCAGTCATCGCGTCGCACCTGGGCCCGCACCCGCGCCATGAGTTCCTGCACGCTGAACGGCTTGCTCACGTAATCGTCCGCGCCGAGGTCGAGGCCGCGGATCCGGTCCCGTTCGTGCCCACGCGCGGTGAGCATGATGATCGGCACGCGGGCACCCTCGTGGCGCAATCGCTCGCAGAGGGCGAAGCCGCTCATGCCGGGCAGCATGAGGTCGAGCAAGACGAGGGAGACACCCCGGCGATGAAGCTCGACCACTGCGTCTTCGGCCGACGCAACCGTGGTGACGCGGTAGCCCTCGAGCTCGAGGTTGTCGGCGAGCAGGGCACGCATCTGGGGCTCGTCTTCGACGACCAGCACTTCGCGAGGCGCGGCCGACGGCTCGGCGGCGCGCCTCACGGCAGGGCCTCCGGCCGACTGGCCGTCGACGTATCCACTCTCTGCGCGGCCCGCGATTCGCGCAGGATGGGCACGACGATGCGGAACGTGCTGCCCTGGCCTGCCTGGCTTTCCACCTCGACTCGCCCGCGGTGCGCGCGCACGAGCTCCTGCGCGATGGGCAGACCGAGGCCGAACCCCTCCCTGTGCAGCGCGGCGCCGCGGCCCCGATAGAAGCGATCGAAGATGCGGCGGTGGTCGGCCTTGTCGATACCGATGCCCTGATCGACGACCTCGATGAAGGCCAGTCCACTGGCCGAGCGCAGCCGCACGACGACTTGCCTGGAGGCGCCGGAGTACCGCACGGCGTTGTCGAGAAGATTGACCAGAGCCTGTTCGATCGCCGCCGAGTCCGCGGTGATGTGCAGGGTCGGCTTCTGTTCCTCGACGAGGAATCTGAATTGCTGCGCCGCGAGGCTGTTCTCGAATGCAGCCACCGTCTCGCGCACGAGCGCGCCCAAGTCGACGGGCTCGAACTCGAAGGCGCGCGGTTCTTGGAGGCGCGAGAACTCCAGGATGCGCTGCACGAGGGCTGACAAGCGCGCGACCTCGCCACGCATGATGCCGAGGTACTGGGCGAGCTTCTCCGGCGACTTCGCCCGGTCCATCGTCACCGTCTCCATCGCCGCGCTCAGCAGGGACAACGGTGTCTTCAGCTGATGGGAGACGTGCGAAATCAGGTCGGCCTGCATCCTCGACAGGTCGGCCAGGCGCCGATTGGCGAGGACCGTCAGGCCCAGCGCCACCAGCATCAGCGCGACCGACAGCACGGTCGGGCCGTAACCCCGGCTGAGCGTCGCTACCTGCCGGTCGAGATCGCCGCTCACCTCGATGTGCCACATCGGCGCCGGCACGAGGTTGGAGAGCCGCGATTCGAGCCGATCGGCGGGATAGAAGAGCATGGGCAGCGTCGCAACGGCCGACTGCGAAAACGGAGTCGGATCCCCGTAGACCAGGGCCCCCTGCGCGTCGAGCACCCGAAGCCTGAGCGATCCCTCGTTGCCCCGGCGATTGAGCAGGGTGCCAATGCTTCGATCGTGCAGGGCCGCAAACAGCCGACGGCCGCTGGAGGGCGGATCGACGATGAAGCCGAGGACGGCGAAATACTCCACCCGCGTCGCGTCGGTCCAGAACAGGCGCAACAGGGCCTGGGAGTGGCCCGGGCCGACATCGGCGGCGGCCACGTAGATGTGCTGCTCGGGAGCGTATTGGCGGGCGATCTGCATGATCGCCCGTCCGACGTCTGGATCGCGTTGGAGGCGAACGATCCCGGATCCAGTCGCGCCGGTAGCCGCCTCGAGGCGCACGTAGGTCGCTGTCTCTGTCTTCTCGCGTCCGAGGAACAGCGCTTCGTCTGCCGCCACCGCGTTGGTCTGCGCCGTCCAGACGAAGAATCGCTCGACGTGGGGATAGGCCTCGAGGCCCTTCTCGAACTCGGCGGCGATCAGGTCCAATCGCCCCGCCCGAATCTCAGGATGGTTGACCGCGGTGAGCGTCTCGAACACCGGGCCATCGAGTGCCTGACGGGCCTCCGCCGCGATGTCGTCGGCGGTCTGTGCCGCGATCTGCCGAAGGATGATCTGCGTCTGGGCTTCGAGGCTCGCCAGCGCGCGGTGCTGCAGGTACAGGACGAGCCCGGCAGCGCCGCAGGTCGCTGCGATGGCGAACAGCATGGGCCGGAACCCGTGGGCCAACGACGAGCGGGGCTGCATGATCTTCTGGTGGGGGCACGGTACGCCGCCGTTCTGGCGATGTCAAGCCGACCTCCAGGTAGTGACGAGCCGAAATCCTCTCACTGCGCGTCGCTCATGACAGCCAGCCGACGGCCGGTCGTATAATCGCTGGCGAGGTCACGACGGCCATTGCGGCGCGCGGGCGCACCCGGGCACCGCCTCAGCCCTTGTCAAGGAGAGACCATGGACTCATCCACCATCACAGCTCGGCGCGGGTTTCTGGGGAGGATGCTCGGCGCTGTGACCGCGCTCGGGCTGCCCCTGTCGCGCGTGCCAGAGGCAGCCGCTCAGCAGGCGGGGCCGGACGACTGGATCAAAGAAGTGAGAGGGACGCACCGCTCGCTGTTCGACTTCCCACAGCACAAGAACGCCGTGGCGCAGCTGCATATCCTCAACTACCTCAATACGTACTCCGCTGCCTACAAGAGCGCCCCGGGAACCGTCGGGGCCGTCGGTACCTTCTACGGCATCGGTCCGCAGGCCAGCATCTCGCTGGGGTTCAACGACGCCATGTGGACGAAGTACGCGCTCGGTGAGTACACAGGATTGAAGGACGCCTCGGGCAAGCCGTACACCCGCAACGTATTCCATCAACCGACCAAGGGCGATCTACACCTCCTCATGCAGGGCATGGGGTCGCCCGTGATCCCCTCATTTGCCGACTACATGCCCCTGCTCGGCATCGCCAGCCTGCAGAAGATGGGGACCAAGTTCATCCTGTGCGCCAACGCCCTCGGCGCATGGACGCTCGAGCTGGAAGTGCGGGGCAAAGGCAAGGCACCAGAGATCGAAAAAGAGCTGCGAGCCAACCTGCTGCCCGGCGTCACCATCGTGCCGGCCATGGTCATCGCCATCGAGAAGGCGCAGGCCGCCGGGATCCGGTACAACCGGCAGTAAGGGGCACCGCACGAAACGGATCGAGACGACGGCGCATCAGGGAGGGTGATATGCGAACAGTCATCGTGGTCGTCGGGCTGGCCGCGGCCGGCGCGCTGACGGTAGCCGAGAGTTCGGCCCAGACGGCCGACCGCGTGATCGCCGAGGCCGTCCAGATCCTTCCGGAGGACCTGCGTCAAGGCGCCACCGTGGTGACCTACGATGCCACGGGCACGCGGAAGGTGCTCCGCCAAGGCACGAACTTCGTGGAGTGCCAGCCGAAGATGGCCGACGGCTTCACGCGTTGCTACCACAGGTCGCTGGGGCCTCGTCGTGACCTGGAGGCGAGGTTGCGCGCCGAGAAGAAATCCGATGCGGAGATCCAGGCCGGAGTCACCGCGGCGGTCGAGGCGGGCACGCTCGCACCGCCCGCCAAGGGGATGATGGCCTATCGCGGCTACGATCCGCGCGACCGCATTCAAAACCTGTGGGTGATGTCCCTGCCCAACGCCACGCCCGAGGCGGTGGGCGTGTCCACCGTGAGCCAGCGTGACGCCGCGCTCGAAGGGCGCGGCCTCCCGTGGATGATGCTGCCCGGCACGCCGGGAGCGCACATCATGATCCCAATCAATCCGCCCGCGACGCGATCCACGATCACCGACCAAGCCGCGACCGAGGTCGCGCAGGCGATCTTGCCGCTGCCCGACGACCTGCGGGCCGGCGCTACCGTCTACAAGTACGATCCCGCCACCGGCGAGCGCATCGTGTTGCGGAAGGGAACCAACTTCGCCGAGTGCATGCCGCGGGGCGAGGACGGCTTCACGTGGTGTTACAACGCCGTCACCGCCGCGCGCCGCGATCTCTCCGCCAAGTTGCGGGCGCAGAAAAAGAGCGACAAGGAGATTCAGGAGGCGCTCGCCGTGGCCACCAAGGCCGGGACGATCGCGTCCTCGCCGTTCGGGACGATGTCGTACCGGCTGTACGGCAAGAAGGATCGGATCCAGTGGCTCTGGGTGCTGTCGGTGCCCGGGGCGACGCCGGATTCGATCGGGGTCTCCGAAGGCAGTCAGCGAGACGAGGCCCTCACGGGAGACGGCCGCCCCTGGCTCATGCTCGCGGGAACGCCGGGCGCCCACATCATGATCCCGATCAACAAGTAGCTCGCGAGGGCTGCGCCTCGAACCAGTTAACACGAGCGTGCGGCTCGCGAGCGGCGCGCGATCGCTCGCGGGACGTCCTCTACTGCTGCGGTGACACGCTGCTCAGCGACGACAGCAACTCGCGCACGGCGGCGTCGAAGTGGCTGTCCTTCCCACTGAGGCTTTCCCCAATGGGCCGCGTCACGGCCACGTCCACAGGCCTCGGGTTGCGCTCCATCGTCACTCCCTGGAGCGTGGTGATCCGCGTGCTGGGCATGCGGATGGCCGTGCCGTCGACGAGGGTCTGGCTGCCGGTGTAGATGATCCACCCGGCGGTCGGCTCGCCGACCACCTTGCCCAGCCGCAAAGTGCGATAGCCCTCCGTGAAGTCCTTCGCATCCGAGAGGGAGTGCTGGTTGGTGACGAGGAACGTCGGCCGCTCCAGGGCACGCTGCCCGAGCTGGGTGCGTGCCGGCGCCATCGGGAGATCGCGCGGCGTCATGTTCATGTACCCGCGACGGGCCAGGACGTCGATGGCATAGACGTTGACGAAGCCGCCGTTGTTGTTGCGGACGTCGATCACGACCCCGTCCTTGAGGCGATTGTCAGCGTCGAGGTCCATGTAGAGCCGGCGGAGCGCGCCCTCGGACATGTCGTTCATGTGCGCGTAGCCAAGTCGGCCTTCGCTGGTGCGTTCAACGTATCGCCGATTGGCTTCCACCCATTCCCGATAGAGCAGATTCTTCTCCGTCGTCACGCTCACGGGCCGGGGCAGGACTTCGCGCGGCTCTGCCGCGCCCGGCTTCGCGACCGTCACCGCGACGCGCCGATTGAGGCCGTGCATCAGCACCTGATCCAGGTTGGTGTCTGGCCCGATGCGTCGGCCCTCGATGGAGAGGAGGACGTCACCCACCGCCACCTGGCCCGACACGGCGGCCGGTCCGAGCGGGATGACTTCGGTGACCTTGAGTTGACGGAGCATGCCCGTGGCCAGCGTCAGCACGTAGATGTCGCCGCCGCCCGTGCGATCGGAGATGAACGCCAGGCTCCGGCCATCGGGGGCATACATCGGGCGCGATTCGCTGGCCTCGTGCGACACGAGCAGCCGCGCCTCGCCGCCGCGGGCCGGCACGGTCCAGATGTCTCCGGCCGACACCACGGCGATTTCAGACCCGTCGGGTGCCAGTCCCGGCTCGGCGAACGAAGCGAGCGGCTCGGGCGTGTCGGCGGCGCGCTGGCTGATGGCTGTCGTGCCGGCGTACACGCAGGCGACGACCAGCAAGGACACGAATCGCGTCAAGGTGAGTGCGGGACATGGCCAAGCCTCCCGAGGCCGAATTGTGCAATTCAGCCCAGGGGAATCAGGCAACGTCGACTGCTCGTGCAGCCTCAGGCCATCAATCCCAGGTCGGTCGTCGAAAACTCGCCGAGGTTGGGGAACGCCACGCCCAGGTCGCCCGAAGACGCGCCAAACCAGCGGCCGAGCGTCGCTCCGAGCTGTGCCGTGGCGATGGTCGGAATCCACACCCCGCGGTTGTTGGCGTCGTCCGGGCCCGAGAAGGCAAACGTCGGCAGCTGCCCGTAGATACCGCCTCGCACCGCACCGCCCATGACGAACTGATGGCTGCCCCAGGCATGGTCGCTGCCGCTGCCGTTGGACTGCATCGTGCGGCCGAACTCGGACTGCGTGAACGTCGTCACGTTCTGCGCGAGGCCCAGCTCGGTCGTCGCCGCGTGAAACGCGCCCATGGCCCCTGAGAGCTGTGACAGCAGGTTCCAGTGATTCCAGTCCTGAGAGCTATGGGTGTCGAAGCCGCCGAGCGAGCAGAAGAAGACCTGGCGCCCTGGACCCACCTGAGAGCGCACGTGGATGAGCCGCGCGACTTCTTTCATCTGGTTGCCGATCGAGGTGTTTGGGAAGCTGGCGGCCAGCGACGGCAGCGCGTTGTTCAACTGAATGGCGTCTGCCAGCTGGAGTCCGTCGGTGAAGGCGCGGTTGACGGCGTCGCGCAGGGGGCTTCCGCCGCTCATGCCGATCATCGAATTGAGCGCCTGACGACGGGCGTCGGCGGCGGCAGACGGCCAGAAGCTCATCCCGGACAGCTTGAGGTTGGCGCCCGGCGGAATCACGTTGGCACGCACGGCATCACCCTGGAGAAACAGCGCCGGCGACGACACCGAGACGGCGCCGAGGGTGTCGTTGGTCCCGAACCGGTCGAGAAGCCGTCCACCCCAGCCCGACGCCATCGGCGTCGAAGAGCCGGTCTGCGCCTGTGTCGTCTGATCCGAATGGGAGAAGAGGTTGGACGGGGCGGAGCCTCCCTGGAGGTACTGGTCGCGCGTCAAAGGCCGATTGAGCATGCCGACGTTCAGGACGATCGCCAGGTTGCCCGCGTTGAAGATCGAGTTGAGTTCGACCAATCCGTAGTGCAGGGCGTAGGGGTTGCCACTACCGTCGGCGATGGGTGCCAGCAGCTTGGTGCCGGTGAGCTTCAAGTTGCCCCTCAGGTTCTGGTAGGCCGCGTAGCGCGCGGTATCGACGGGCACAATCGTGTTGTTGCCGTCGTTGCCGCCGAAGAGATAGATGCACACCAGGGCCTTGTAATCGCCGACGGCGGCCGCGCGGACATCGGTGGAGAAGAACGATCGCCACGGCTGAACGCCGAGCCCGGTGAGGCCGAGTGCGGCCAGACGTGCGCTGAGCGTGAGGAAGGTTCGTCGCTGCGGAGTGTGTGTGTGCTTCATGATCGGCGCTTCAAGGAATCGTGACGGTGACTGCAGGCGTCTGCGCACTTGCGCCGCACGCGTTGACCGCGTGCACGCTCACCAGGTAAGTGCCTGGTCCAGCGGCGCCCGTGAGGGTCGGTGCGGCTGTCTGAAACGATCCGACGTAGGAGCCCGAGACGCTCACCACGTAGCCTGATGGGCTGTCTCCGCCCTGGCCGGCCTGCCACGTGAGCGTCACCACGTTGCTGCTCCGGCTCGCCGCGAGCGCAACCGGTGTCGCCGGCATGCCCGAGCATGGGGCCATCGCGCCGCCCCCGCCCACCATCACCCCCGTCCCCGGGAAGGTCAGCGTGATGGCGTTGGACGGCGCACTGACACCTGCCGGACCCGTCGCGCGCACCGTGAACGTGTAGGTCCCTGCCGGCACGTTCGCGTACGTGAAGCTCTCGGTCGGTGGGAGCGGCACGGACGCCACGATCGACCCGGTGACGTCGAGGACGACGCCGCTCACGGTCCCGCCTGCCGGGTTCCGCCAGTTGAGCGCGAGGACAAAGCCGGTGGCACTGCCCATGAGCGACGAGGGCGTCGTGGCCGAGGTACCTGTCGTTCCGCCTGACCCCGGCGACGAACCGCCAGGCCCACTGAGCGGCAGCGTCGCGATTCCCGGTCCGTCGTTGTCCGCGGACACGGTGTACTCGCTCGAGATCGCGGCCAGGAACAACGCGCCCAGCGCCCGCTCACGCGTGTTGGAGACCGCGATCGCATTGGTCGCCATCGTGAGACGCTCGCGCAGGTCGTTCGACATGCGCCCGAACATCAGCGCGTGATCGACCCTGGCCACGAGCGCGGGCGTATTGGCCGCTACGGCCGTGAACGGGGTGAGGTCAACAGCGAACGACGACGAGTAGGATCCGGCCAGAATCGAGTAGATGAAGTTCGCGCGCTGGACGGCCAAGGCCGGCGGATAGATTTGGAACTCGGGGCCGAAGAGGTCCGACCGGCCAGGAAGCGGCGCCAGCGGCGAGTAGAAGCTGAACACCGTGGGTGGCGTCAAGACGCGCTCGGCCAGGTTGTTGAACACCCACATGAAGGCGTTGGGGTCGCTGACGCGGGCGTTCAACGCCCGGCCAAGCCCCGTGATGTGCAGGACGGGGTCCTTCAAGCGCCCATCGGTGGGCGAGGAAAACCTGAGCGCTTCCGGGTCGAGCAGCACGGCACGGATGACGGCCCGCAGGTCGCCGCGCACGCCCTGGCCGTTGTTCGAAAACGCGTTGGCCACCCGCAGGATGTACCCGGGGCTCGGATTGCTGGTCACCAGGGACCGGATGAGGCGCGTCGCGACAAAGGGCGGCACGTTGGGATGCTGGAAGATGCTGGCCAGCACCCCCTGCATGTCGGACACCGCCGACTGGCCGGCGGGCAAGGTCACACCCAGGAGCGCCTTCGCTCCGGTGTCGTGGGTGGTAGTGCGCGGCTCCATGATCCCGTAGAAGTAGGGTGGGTTCGAGGTGGCCGGCGCCACCCCAGGCTGCGTGGGGAACGTCCAGCCCGTAAGGGCGCGCGCGTACTCCTTGATCGTGGCCTGCGAATAGGTGGGTATCGGCTGGTTCTGCCCGTCCCGTCTCAGGCTCCCGTCCTGATTCAATTCCCAGAGACCGATCGAGAAGAGCTGGAGCAGTTCCCTGGCGTAGTTCTCGTTCGGCGAGCTGGTGGTGCTGGCCTTCTTGCTGTAGGCCAGGTCCAGGTACTTGCCCATGGTGGGATTGACGCTGACCTCGGTCAACAGCGTGTGGTAGTTGCCAAAGGCGTTGCGGGAGAGCAGACGCACCCACGGAATGAGCTCGGGGCCGCTGCCCGTCTTCGCGGCCGACACCACGATGAACTGGCTGAGCGCGAACATCACCCGCTGCCGGAGCTGGTCGCGGCCGTTCGCCATGTTCAGAAAGAGCTGCGCCCGGACCCCGTTGGTATCGAGGCCGTCTGGCATGTCGCTTTCCGGCAGGTTGAACTGCTCCTCCAGCCAACGGTCAACGCCGAGCGCCCGAATGGCCACGATATCGGCCGTGGTCGGCCCGAACGTCGCGTTTTCCAGCAAGTGCGTGGCTGTGCGAACGTCTGGCGGATCGGACTGGCCGAGTACTGGCGTGGCCATCCCGTTACAAGCGAGAATCGCCGCGACGAAAAGTGCAATTGACGCGGCGCGCGTTGTTCCCAAGACGTGAGACTGCGGTGAGCCGGCAAACCGGCCGTTTGTCGATGGATTCTGGGTGGGCATGGACAATCTGAGCGCGAGGACGCGGGGGACGCGTCCTCGACGCGGCGGGCGCCAGAGCACGAAGAATGCCAGCTCCTCGGTCCGGCGGACCGGATCCGTAAGTGTCGCTATAATCTGGACATCTTCCATGGCCAGAGGCGTGACACATGAAGCAAGTGTTCCGACCGGCCATGGAAGACGTCTGCCCCGCGGAGCGGGGCGAAACCAACACTGTCCTGGCGAAGCGGAGCCGACAGGTTTTTTCTGGGCGGTTTGAGGCGGAGCTTCGCTGAACAACAGGCTGGAGGACGCATGGGCACAGGTCGACGGTGGGGGCGGCGGTCGGTGGTGTCTGGTTTGGGCGCGGCGGCGGGGCTCGTGGTCGTGCCCGGGGCTGCACACGCTCAGCCAGCCGTGAGTGCCTTTCAGCCTCCGCGCCATCCGCAAGACGAGTGGCTGGACAAGATCCCCGGCAAGCACCGCGTTTTTGTCGATGCCACGACGGCCGCCGGCGCCGCAGAAGCCCTCGCGTTCGCGGGCAACCTGTTCGAGGGCAACCGGGCAGGCTATGACCTCGCGGACGGTGATCTCGCCATCGTGTTGTGCCTTCGCCACATGGCCACGGTGTTCGCCTTCACCGATGCGATCTGGAGTCAGCACGGAAAAGCGCTTGCCGACGCCGTACGGCATACGAATCCTCGCAGTGCCGAGCCGCCGACGGGCAACCCGCACACGGCCGCGCCGCGTAACGCGCTGGGCGCGCTGGCGAAGCGGGGCGTGCAGTTTGCGGTGTGCGACATGGCCACTGCGCGGTTTGCACGGATGCTGGCTGGCTCCGACGGCGAGGTCGAAGCGATGCACAAGCGCCTGCTGAGCAACGCCATTCCAAACAGCCGCTTTGTTCCGGCAGGGGTCGTGGCGCTGACCCGCGCGCAGGAGTACGGCTACAGCCTGCTGTACGCGGGCTGAGTTTCCTTCCCGCGCCGGTGAGGGGTTGTCGCGAGTGCCTGATCATGCGCGGCCGTTGAGCGAGCCTGGCGCGTCAACGACCGCCCCGCACGTCGAAACAGACCTCGTGTACGCGCACGGTCTGGCGGCCCTCATCACGCTGCTCGTCTCGGTCGTCTTTGGCATCGTGGTGTCGATTCAGCTGCTGGTGCCCGATTTGGGCGCCAGCGTGTCGTGGCTCGGCTGGGGCCGTCTGCGCTACGCGCACACGCAGGGCATCATGCTCGGATGGCTGGGCAACGCGTTTCTGGCGTTTCTGTACCACGCCGTTCCCATTCTGACTGGCCGGCGCGTGACGAGTCGGCGCCTCGGCCTGTGGCTCTGTGGATTGTGGAACCTCGTCGTGATGGCCCCGGGGTGGGTGCTGGTTCTGGCCGGCATCAGCCAGCCGCTCGAGTGGGCGGAGTTCCCCCCAATCATCGACGTGTTCGTCGTCGTCGGTCTGGTGCTGGCCGCGGTCCAGTTTCTCCCGCCCTTTTTCAAAGGGGGGCTCGACGACTTGTACGTGTCGAGTTGGTACGTCATCGGTGCCCTCGTGTTCACGCTGTTGGCGTATCCGATGGGAAACCTCGTGCCGGTGCTCGTGCCGGGGGCCCAGGGCGCGGCCTTCAGCGGCCTATGGATTCATGACGCCGTTGGGCTCTTCGTCACGCCGCTGGCCCTGGCGATTCTCTACTTCGTGATCCCGGCCGTCTCGGGGCGGCCGATCTTCAGCCACTTCCTCTCGATGCTCGGGTTCTGGCTCTTGTTTTTCATTTACCCACTCAACGGCACGCACCATTACGTGTACTCGGTCATCCCGATGGCCGCACAGCTCGGCGCCATTGCCGCATCGACAGTCCTCGGCCTCGACGTCGTCATCGTGGTGACGAACCTGCTGCTGTCGCTGCGCGGATCGGGAGTCTTCACCCGCGACGTTGGCCTGCGGTTCGTTGCGATGTCGACGATCTTCTATCTCGTCGTCAGCCTGCAGGGTTCATTGCAGGCTCAGATGGCCGTGAATCAGGCCGTGCATTTTTCGGATTGGGTGATTGGGCACTCGCATCTGGCCATGCTTGGCTTCGCGACGTTCGCGGCAGCTGGAGGCCTCGTTCATGCGTGGCAGCGGATCCCCGGGGTTCGCTACAACGCCCGAGCGCTCGACTGGGCGTATTGGCTCCTCTTCGGCGGCGTGATCGTGATGGTGTCGGACCTCACGCTTGCGGGGATCATCCAGGGGCGGCTCTGGAGCGCCGACACGCCCTGGCTCGATGCCGTCCGGGCGTCCCAGCCGTTCTGGCTCGTGCGCACGCTCTCGGCGGTGCCGATCGCGGCCGGGTTCCTGGCGCTGCTTGCGGGGCTCACCACGGGCCCTCGCGACGCCGGCCGTCGGGCCATCGAGGCCGGCGGAGGCGGTGACGACGCGGTTAAGACGGTGATGCCGGTGTTGAGCACCGCGCCCTCGGAGGTGCCGTGAAGGTCAGGCCCGACCGTGCGCTCCGCATGGCGTACCTCGTGGCCAGCGTGGCCGGCGTCACCTTCTTCGTGATGTCGGTGGCCCTGCTCGGCGTGTGGCCTGGACAGGTCATCGCGGGTGCGACACGCGCGATGAGCCCGCCCCACGTGTTGGGGCTGTCGGCAAGCGAGGAGCGTGGGCGGATCATCTACAGCCGCGAAGGGTGTGCGTACTGCCACACGCAGCAGATTCGATATCTGAAGGCCGACGTCGTCCGTTTTGGAGCGCCTACGCTGGCATGGGAAACACAGCTCGACTATCCGCATCTCTGGGGCACGAGGCGGATCGGCCCCGATCTGGCGCGTGCCGGCGCGACCCGGTCGGAAGACTGGCACTTCGCGCACCTGTTCGCGCCGCGCTCGGTCGTGCCTCAATCCGTCATGCCGGCGTACCGAGCGCTCTTTGACGGCGCGCCGACGCGCCCTCGCCAGAGCGGACGTGATCTCGTCGCGTACCTCGAGACGCTCGGTCGGGCCCGCGAGATCGCGGGGCCGGAGGGGGAGGCTGCCGCCCGAGCCCGGTGCGAGTGCCCCGACGACGAGATGGCGCAGATGGCGTTCAGCGCGCCCCTACTGAACGCGCATCCAGCCAAGGCGAGGCGTGTCGGCGAAGCCCCCGCGTTGCCCGCCAGTGCGGACCGGGATCGCGGGCGCCGACTATTTCTGGATCATTGCGCCACGTGTCACGGGCCGGCCGGCACCGGCGACGGGCCTGGAGCAGCCGCACTCTCGCCGCGTCCCGCGAATCTGAGCGAACACGAATACTCACGACGGCGATTGAGCGCGGTCTTGTGGAACGGCGTGGCGGGAACGGCCATGTCGGCGTGGCGCGACCGCACGGTCGCGGATTTGGGGGCACTGGCCGAGGCCGTGCGAGACCTGCATGTGCCGTCCGAGAACCCACCTGTGCCGGAATCGCTCGTGCAGCTCGGCGTCCGTGTGTACCGCGAGAACTGCGCCCAGTGTCACGGCGTGTCGGGGGGCGGCGACGGGTATGCCGCCGCCGAGCTTCGCAGCGCGCCCACGAACTTTCAATGGCAACGCCCGAGCCTGTCGGAAAGCCTGCGGGCCCTTCGCAACGGCGTCGATGGGACGCAGATGGCCGGGTGGACCGAGCGGCTCTCCAATGCAGAGCTCGTGGCGGTCGCACACCATGTCCGCACGTTCTTTCAGGGTGACGAACGCTCTCCGGGAGGCCAGGGTCAGTGATCACCGACTTCATCGTCGGGGCTTCGCTTCTCCTGGCTGCGGCATTCGTAGCGGCGTGGCTGGCGCGGCCAGGCCTGCGCCGGTGGATCGAGCGGCCAAAACATCGGTTCCATGCCCGCCTGCGCGAGTATGATCGGCTGGGGGGACGCACTCGGTCGCCCCGGGGGAGGCCTGAAGCGTGACCGAGCCCGTGAGGTCTGCCGGACAGGGGGGGCTCACGACCGTCATGGCGGTTTGCGGTGCGATCGGTGCATTGATCGTTGCCGGGGTGACGCTCGGCCGGGAGGGGGCTTCTGCGACGTCCAAGGTTCCTGTCACCGCCACCGAGGAGTACGGACGGCGGCTGATCGCACAGACGGCGGAGTACCTGGGTCCAGACCATCAAGACGAGGCGATGCGGTACGCCGGCAGCCGCCTCTCGTGCGGGTCGTGCCATCTGGCGACGGGCACCGAACCTGGAACGCTGACCCTGCTGCAGACCACCGAGCACTATCCGCGCTTTTCCGGCCGCGCCGGTGGCATGACCGATATCGAAGACCGGATCAACGAGTGCATGCAGCGCAGCTTGAACGGCCGGCCACTGCCAGCCGACAGCGTCGAGATGATGGCGATGGCTGCCTACCTCCGATCGCTCGGAAGTCGCTACGCCGCGATGGGCGCCGGACAACGAGCCGTCAACGAAGCCCCGGGGTTCAAGACGCCCGATCGAGCCGCCAGCGTCGAGGCTGGCCGAGTCGTGTTCGACGAGCGCTGTGCCATTTGTCACGGCGCGGACGGCCTCGGCCTTCGCGCGTCGGCGGACGCGCGCCGGGGCTACGTCTTTCCGCCACTTTGGGGCCCCGACAGCTTCAACGATGGCGCGGGGATGCATCGAGTCCTGACCGCGGCGCGATTCATCAAGGCAAGGATGCCGCTTGGTGAGGCCGATCTCACCGATGACCAGGCCTTCGATGTGGCCGCGTACATCAACGTGCAGCCACGGCCAGCCATGTCGCAGCTCGAGCGTGACTATCCTGACCGCGCCGCCAAGCCCATCGACAACCCCTATGGTCCCTTCGCCGACCCCTTCCCCGCCGAGCAGCACAAGTTCGGACCGTTCCAACCCATCGAGGCGTATTACAAGGCGTTGAAGGCGGGGAAGTAAGGACGGGCCGCCGAATTCACCGCTCACCGGGTGGTGGGGTCAGCGGGCGTCCGGGGCACAACAGGAGAATGTCATGCGTGTACAGACGGCGATCATCACTGCGGGAGTCATCGCGACGGTGCTGCTGTCGGACCAGACCCAACTTCGCTCCCAGGAGTTCGGAACCATCACGTTCCCCACGTCGGGCTCGGCGTCCGCACAAGAGGCGTTTCTGACAGGCGTCAAAGCGCTCCACAATTTCCAGTTCGACGAAGCCGCCGAAGCGTTCCGGCAGGCGCAGAAAGCCGACCCCACCTTTGCGATGGCGTACTGGGGCGAGGCCATGAGCCACAACCATCCCCTCTGGGCGCAGCAGGATCTCGACGCGGCCAGGAAGGTGATGGAGCGGCTCGATCCGACCGCCACCGGTCGCCTGACCAAGGCCAAGCTACCGAAGGAGAAGGCGTTTTTCGAGGCGCTTCACGTCTTGTACCTGCCCCCTGGCGACAAACTGACTCGGGATCGCGCCTACGCCGAGGCAATGGCCCGGATGTATCAGCAGTGGCCAGACGATCACGAGGTCGCGGTCTTCTACGCCCTCTCGCTGCTAGGCACGGTCCGGCCCGGTGATTCGGGTTTCCGGCGACAGGCGCTGGCCGCCTCGATCGCTGAGCGGGTCTTTCAGCGGAATCCGAAGCATCCCGGGGCGCCGCACTTCATCATCCACTCGTTCGATGATCCCGACCACGCGCCGCTGGGTCTGACGGCTGCGCGCGCCTACGCATCGATCGCGCCCTCGGCGGCCCACGCGCTGCACATGCCATCGCACATCTTCGTCCAGTTGGGCATGTGGCAGGAGGCGGTGCGCTCCAACGTGGAGGCCTACAAGGCGGCCGTGGATCTCAACACGCGGATGAAGCTGCCCGAGGGTCGTGAGGATTTCCACACGCTGTCGTGGCTGGCCTACGCCAACACCATGCTCGGTCGCTGGGATGATGCGAAGCGGAACGTCGAGCAGGCCCAGCAAGCGGCCGATCGAAACCCGGCCAACCGCGGCATCTCCAACGGCCACCTTGGCATGCGCGCGCGCTACATCTCCGACACCGAGCAGTGGGAGAAGCTCGCGCTCGCGCCGCCGGCCCCGGCTGCTGGCGCCGAGCACGCCAACATGCCGGGGATGGCCGGAGGCGAGCCCTCCGCCACCTGGACGTACATTGTCGGGGTCAGTGCGGCGAAACTGAGCGATACGGCGACAGCCGAGGCCGCCGAGGCTCAGCTCGTGGCCGTCACCAGTCGCACCCAGGGTGGTCCGACCTCCTATGCCGCAAAGCCACATCTCGTGCGGGAAAAACAGCTCGGCGCCATTCTGCGGTGGGCGAAGGGGCAGAAGAACGAGGCGCTGCAGTTTGCCAAGGCTGCAGCCGACGTCGAGCAGACCATGGCCGCGCCGTCAGGGCCGCCCGACCCGATCAAGCCTGCCTTCGAGTTGTACGGCGAATTACTGCTCGCCAGCGGCCGTGCCAAAGAGGCCGTGCAGGCTTTCGAGCAGGCGCTGCTGAGGACGCCCAACCGCACGCCGTCCCTGCTCGGGCTCGCGCGCGCCGCGTCCGCCGCCGGGGAATCCGCCGCGGCGCGACAGCGCTACCAGGAGCTGGTCAGTTTGCCGGGCATCGCCGCCGGCGCCGCATGGGTGACCGAAGCCCAACGCGCGCTCAAGGCCTCGAGCTTCTAGACGCGAAATCTATTGAGCCAGGGATCGCCTCGCCAAGCCGACCGCTTCGTGCCCGAACGAGACGGCACCTCACGATTCCGGGGATTGCCACTCGAGTGAATTGAGTGGGTCTGAAAGCGCTTTCAGGGCTTGAAGAGCAAGCCGTTCGAGAACTCGACCCATGTGTTGCCGGCGGCGTCGGTGTCGAAATGCTGGATGTCCGTGAGCTGCGAATCCACCGACAGCGACAGCCCGATGATCTGCGCCAGCTGACGCGTCTGGTTGTTTGCCCAGATGCCCACATTGATCGCGATGACGTCGCCCTCGTCGCAGGAAGTCGAGATCAGGGGCCAATTGACGAGGGCGCGCGTGCGAAGCGTGCCGAGGGAGAACTCGTTGGCGTCCTTGGAGAGCGCAAGGGCCACACGTGGCGGTTGGGCCCCGTGCACGACGACCTGCATCGCCAGCACCGCATCTAGCTTGCGGTGCCCCTCGAGGCAGTGGATAGCAGCGCTGATCGTGCCGTCTAGCTGCTGGGCCTTGAGCGCCTTGGTCACCCACTGGTGGTACACGCGCGTGAACACGCCGTGCACGGGGGTATTGCGATAGTCCTGGAACGCCGTGGTGGTCTTGACCGTGTCCAGTCCGACGCAGACCGCATCCGGGAAGGTCCAGGTGCCGGCGGGAATGGGTTGAGGCGTTGCGGCCGCAATGGCGGGATAGAGCCGCAGACCGCCGCTTGTCACGATGGGGACTGGTGCCGGGGCAGGGGGGGCCGCCTGTGCATCCTTCGCCGCCGCCGCCACCGATCCGGCCCCCAGCACTCGGAGGGCATCGCGTCTCGTCAAGTCCATGGCGATCCTTGCGGGCCGGCTCCTCTTGCCGTGCCTGATTACCGCTAAGCTCCCGGTATTGTTGGCCGCGGGATCTGGGCTGTCAACGGCGTTCGTGTCGGGGGCCGTTCGGCCGAGGCGCTCTACTATCCCTTTCTAGTCAGTGACTTAGAGTCGGTTCGCCTTGACTTCGTCGTCGGGGGTTTTCATAATGCCAAGAGACGGACGAGCAAGTCCCGCCCACCTCAGCGGGCCAGGGCGCGCCCCCAGCCGCGGCCCCGTCCGAAAAGACGACCCTGTCGAAGACGCCACTTCGGTACGGTGAGGCTTTGATCAACGCCCTTGGTCGACACTAACGGGCGCTGACGGAACGGGTGGAGATGTCGCTGGACGATCGTATTCGCGCGCAAGCCCTGGAAGCGCGGCTTGTCGCGTCCATGGAATCCTCGCTCGACGGGTGGCGCGACCGCGTGGCGGCCGACGTGCGAAACCTGTTGGACCACGTCATCACGATTGCCTCGGAGGATCGCCTGGCGGCTCTGGGGGCCGAGCGTGCGCGCGCGGCGCGCGCGCTGGCCGGCACGCTCACGCGGGTTCTGGACGGCGTCCGACGCCTCGACGACGGTTCCACCCTCACCGCCGTCCTGGACGCGCTGGCCACGGCCGTGAGCGCAGAAGCGCCCCGCACGGCGATCTACCTCTGTCGTGATGATCGAGCCGTCGGGTGGCGTGCGTCGGGATTTGGCGAGCACGATAGAGAGCCACAGGCCTTCGTCGTTTCCCGGTGTGGGCTTGGCCTCCTCGGATCGGCGATGCGCGCCGCCAAGACGATGAGGTATCGCGGCGAGGGAGCCGAAGATGGTCTGCCGGCCGAGGCGCCGATGGATGCCGGCGATCGGCTGGCGGTCCCCATCGTGGTGGGCGCGCACGTCGCGGCAGTGGTGTATGCCGATGGCGTCCACGACTCCACCGATGCCGGGGGATGGTGCGCGGCGATCGAGATTCTGGCGCGCCATGCCGGGCGATGTCTGGAACGGTTGACACTCGAACGCACCTCGTTGCCTCCGGCCTTGATTGCGGGCGTGGACGAGGATCTGCCTGCCACGTTGACGCCGCCCGATCCTGCGGCGGAGATGACCCGATGACGCGGCCCTCGATGGTGGCAGCGCTGCTGCTCGCGAGCGCGCTGAGCACGCAGCGGTCGAGCACGTCACCGGCACAACAGGGTGGCGCTGCCGTGGACGCGCCGCCGGCAGCCCTCAGTCCAACCGTCCACCCCCCCGTGCCGGGCACGCTCGAGGCCATGTGGTATGCGCCGCCAGCCCAGACACCTCCTGCCGAGGGTGCCGTCGCGGATCTGGCCCGCGGTGTGCGCCTCCTCGAAGAGTCGGGGAACCCCGCGACCGCGCTCCCTCTCGTGAGTGCGCCTGCCCTTGCACGGCTCGACGTCTCCGATTACGCGAGCTATTACCGGGCGGTCGCGCTCCAGCGGCTGGGCAGGCGCGATGAGGCTGACGCTGCGCTCGGGACGGCCCTCGCAGGAGGCCGCCGAGGGCCACTCGAAGAGTCCGTGCTGATGCTTCAGGCCGAGCTGAGCGAAGCGCGGAGTGACATTGCACGGGCGGCGGGCCTCTACGAGCGGATCCTGTCGCTCAATCCGGCCTCGCCGGCGCGCGTGCTGCTCAAGCTGGGATCGATCACGTTGGCGGCAGGCAGCACCGCCACGGCGGCATCCGCGCTCCGGCGAGTGCTCGACGACTATCCCCTCGCTCTTGAGGCCTCGGAGGCCGAGCGGCTTCTCGAAGGTCGCGGGCTGTTGGTGCTCGACACGCCCGAGGCCGTGCGGGCGGAACTCTCGCGCGCAGAGAGGCTGTATCAGGCGCGCCGCTGGGACCCCGCGCGCACGGCATTCGCCCGCGTCCGCGACCGCCTGGACGGCGAGGATCGCGATCGCGTGGCCTTGCGCCTCATCCAGCTTCAGGCGGCCCAAGGGCAGCACCGTGCGGCGCGCGACGCCTTCAAAGCCCTCGCAGCGCATCCCAGCCTCGCCCCGGAGGCCCAGTACGGCATCGTCGCCGCCACCCATGCCCTCGGCGAGAAGGACGCCTTCATTCAGGGCACGCGCGAGTTCGTGGCTCGCCATCCGGCACACCCGCTGGCGGAGCAGGGGCTCAACGAGCTGGCGCGCCGATTCATCCTCGACGACGAGGACGCCCAGGCCGCCGACGTGTTCACCGAGATGGTCTCGCGCTTCCCGAGCGGGGCGTTGGCCGAGCGGGCGGCCTGGAGGGCCGGGTGGTGGGCGTTTCGGACCAAGGATTATCGGAAGAGCATCCGCTTGTACGACGATGGGGCCGCGAGGTTTCCACGGTCGGACTACCGGCCCTCCTGGCTGTACTGGTCGGGACGCGCCCATGACGAGGTCGGAGACCGCGCGACGGCCACCGCACGTTATCGCCTGGCGGCCACCGATTACGGCAACTCGTATTACGGCCGGATGGCCTGGCAACGGCTGGTGGAGCGCCGTGAAGCGACGGTGCCGCCGGCCCTTCGGCGCGTGGCCGTGTCTCCGGTCAGCCCGCCGCCCAACGTCGAGGCCATTACGCGCCTGATCGCGCTGGACCTGTATGCCCCCGCCCTTGGCGAGTTGCGGTACGCACAGCGCGTGCACGGTGATTCGGCGCATCTGCAGGCGACCGTCGCGCTGGTGGAAAACCGTCTGGGCCGGCTGCGTCCTGCCATCAACGCGATGAAGCGCGCGTACCCGCAGTACATCGCCGCGGGTGGCGAGACGCTTCCGGTGGAGATACTCCGCATCATCTTCCCCGTGGATCATTGGCCCCTGCTCAAGGGACAGGCGCAAGCGCGGGGCCTCGACCCGTATCTGGTGGCCGCGCTGGTCGCGCAGGAGTCCACATTCGATGCCGGCATTCGATCGTCAGCCAACGCGATCGGCTTGATGCAGATTCTTCCGTCCACAGGTCGCCGCTACGCACGACGGCTCGGCATTCAACGTTTCTCGGCCGGCCGGCTGACGAGCCCCGAGATCAACGCCCGCATCGGCACGCAGTACCTGGCCGACCTCCTCCAGCGCTTCGGTGGCGTCCACTATGCCCTGGCGAGCTACAACGCCGGCGAAAACCGCGTGCAGCGCTGGCTCACCGAGGCGCCTGGCCTCCCTCAGGACGAGTGGATCGACAACATTCCGTTCCCCGAAACGCAGAACTATCTCAAGCGGGTGCTGGGCACCGCCGAAGACTACCGCCGGTTGTACGGGTCCGAGGGCGGCGACGCCGAGCCTACGCAGGCTCGCCCGAGGCCACCAAGTCCTGTCAAGGCTCCGGCGACCGGGAGCCCGTCCAAGAAGGCACCCTCGAAGAAAGCGCCCACGAAGAAGGCACCGACGAAGAAGGTCCCGCCGAACCGGGCTCGATGAGGTCGGCGGCGGTGATACGCTGCTGCTAGATGTCGTCGAAAGTGCGCGGTGCCAAGCGCCTCACAGCGTTCAACGATTCGATCTTTCCCGAAATGACGCGACTGGCGGCCGGCCATGCCGCCGTCAACCTGTCCCAGGGGTTTCCGGACTTCGCGGCCCCGGAGCCCATCAAGCGCGCCGCCTGCGACGCGATCCTCCAGGACCTCAACCAGTACCCGCTGTCGCACGGGACACGGTCGCTCCGCGAAGCCGTTGCCGAGCGATTCCTGGCGAAGCACGGCGTGAAAGTCGATGCTGAACGCGAGGTCACAGTCTGCTGCGGCTCGACGGAGGCCATGCTCGCCACGATGCTCGCCGTGATCGATCCCGGCGACGAAGTGATTGTGTTCGAGCCCTTCTACGAGAACTACGGTCCCGATGCGATTCTCGCGGGTGCGACGCCGGTGTACGTTCCGCTTCACCCTCCGGCCTGGGCGCTCGACGTGGATCGGCTGGCGGGCGCCTTCTCGTCCCGCACGCGCGCCATTGTCATCAACACGCCCACCAACCCCACGGGCAAGGTCTTCTCACGGGAGGAACTGGGCGCCATCGCCGAACTCTGCCACCGCTGGGACGCGATCGCCATCTCCGACGAGATCTATGAACACATCGTCTTCGACGGCCACGTGCACATGCCGATCGCCGCGCTGCCCGGCATGGCCGATCGGACCGTCACCATCAGCGGTCTGTCGAAGACCTACAGCGTGACGGGATGGCGCATCGGATGGGCGATCGCGCCGGAGGCGCTCTCGGCAGGGATCCGCAAGATGCACGAGTACATCACCGTGGCAGCCCCGGCCCCACTGCAGGAGGCCGGCGCTCGCGCGTTGGCTCTTCCCGACGGGTACTATCGCGACATGGCGGGCCAGTACCAGCGCCTGCGCGACTGGCTCGTCGGCATCCTCGACCGCCAGGGGTTCGTGTGCTATCCGCCGGCGGGCGCCTACTACGTCATGGCCGACATCTCCAGGTTCGGCTTCGAAGACGACGTGGCGTTTGCCAGGTACCTGGTCAGCGAGATCGGAGTGGCGGCGATTCCCGCGAGCAGCTTCTACCAGGACGCCCGCCACGGGGCCTCGCTCGTCCGGTTCTGCTTTTCCAAGCGCGACGAGACCATTCGCGAGGCCGAGCTGCGATTGGCGCGACTGCGGGCCGCCAAGCCCTGAGCGCACGAACAGATTCCGCGCCAAGCAACGACCGGGTGGTCCGGGTCGGCGTCAACCGGGTCCCTCGGGTCGAAGCCGATAGACGATCACACCCGTTTGTTCGACGACGAACTCGAGGTCCGGGTGAGCGCGAAGCGAGGCAAGAGCCGCGGCCCCGAAGGTCTCCTCGAGCGGGGCACGATGCAAGACGATATGGCTGACCCCCACCGAACGGAGTTCAGCAATGGAGGCGGCGTCTGGAAACGACTGCAGACGCGCGGCGCGCTCGAAGAAACTGCTCGGGGCAAAGCTGCTGTACCCGTTGATCATGGGTTTCCAGTGCGCCGTCTGATCGAGCAGGTACATGGCGTTTCGATTGAATCGGTCGCCGCCGTAGAGTGGAAAGACGACGATGGCGTGCACTTCGGCGCGCGCGAGACGCCGATGCACGGAGGCCAGACCGTCGAAACGACGGAGCGAAAGTGGCGCGCGCAGCGCCTCTAGGGTGACCAGGCCGACCAGGCCGATGGCGATAGCCGGCCAGACGGACGTCCGGCCGACCCGGTTCTGCAGCCAGCTGACGCCGAAACCCGCCAGGATGCCGATACCCGTCAGGGCGAGGAACCCCCAGCGGGCAGCCGCGCGAATGCCCTGGAGGAGCGGGACGTGCTCGTGCAGCCACGCATAGCCCGGCAGGTTCGCGCCAAACGACAGCGCAAAGCCGACGACGCTGAACGCCAGTGCCATCCGGGCACGTCGATCACGGAGTGCTACGCCGCTGATCACCGTCATGGCCGCGAGGGCACTGGCCGTCAGGCCCGGGAACAGGGCCGTCCGATGCTCAAAAACGTAGTGGCTCCATGCCGAGAAATGGATTCGTCCTGCGGTCACGAGGTAGTCCAGCCAACCCGCTGAGTACAGCCGCACATCATCGATCGTGCGCACCAATCCCTGATCGAGCCTGACACGGTAGTACGGCAGGAGGAACGGAACCAGCGCTCCGCCGGCCACGAGGGCCGCGCCGGCCAGCGCGAGCCACAGGCGGAGAGATCCGCGCGTCCAGGGTTCTGGTCGGACCAGCAGCGCCGTGCCGAGCGCCGTGGCCAGGAACACCATCGTGTAATTCGAGCAGAGCGCCTGCAGCAGGAAGGCGACGGCCAGCAGGGCAGCCCACCGGGTCCGCTTGGTGGAGAGGAGCCGGTCGAAGGCGAACAGCACGACGGGCAAAAACTCGACGTGCAGCGCTTGCAAGTGGGAAAAGCGGGTCAAGAGGTGGGCGTTGAACGCGTACGCGCTCCCGGCGACCACCCCGGCGATGCCACTGCCTGTCCAGCGGCGCATGACGACGCACAAGGAGAAGCCGGACAGCGTGAGCCCGGCCCATACCAGGATGTTGTAGACGAGTACCGGCGAAACGCCCGCCCATTGCAGCGGCGCGCCGAGCAGGGCCGGCACCAGCATGTGCTCCGAGAACGCCAGGGCCTCGTGGGCTGGATGAAAGATGGGAGCCTCGAAGAGGCGCTGCGGATCCCTGGGAAGCTGATGGGCCACCCACGCGATCACCCACGTATTGAAGGCGGCATCGTCATTGTCGAGGCGGGTGAGGTGCGCCGGATCGGTGGCGAGCGGCCAGGTGTGAAGCGTCGCCAGCAGGGCGAAGAGCGCTAGTTCGGCCACCCAACGATTTCGAAGAGCCACACGTCGCCTTCCCGCACGATGGGACGCAAGTAGTCCTGATAGGCCTCGAGTCGTTCGAACAACCGCTCCCGGAGCCTGATGTTGTACATGTTCAGGTGAAGCAGCACGTAGCGCGTCTCACGCCTGGCGAGGATCCCGAACGATTCGCGCGAGGGGAACGACGACAGCGATCGCACGCTCTCTCGAAAGTCCCTGGGGATGTGATCGCTGTAGCCATTGACCAGTGGTTGCCAGTGCGCGGTCGAGAGCAGCATGTAGAAGGCATGACGCGGGAAGTCCATGCGCTCGTACCAATAGGGGAACTCGGCGACCACGCCCCTGGGTAAAGTCTTGAGGAGGCGATGTGCAGACGAGACCTGGTCGGCTTGCCTGAACTGATCGAGCGGCATGGTCGCCAGCTCGGCGAAGGCACCAGCCGCGAGGGCAGCCGTGAGTGCTGTGGCGCGCGCCAGCCGACTCGACCAGTACGCCACGGCGGATCCGGCCAGGACGGTCAGCGCCAGCGTGACCATGATGCCCATTCGACCGGGTGCGCGGAGGAACGTGAAGATCGGCAGATAGTCGTAGAAGAGGCGATAGAGTCCGCCATCGGGCCCGAACGACGCCCAACACGCGAACACCGCGATGAGCACGTATAGGAGACCTGCCTCCAGGCTCAAGCCAGGGCGATGAGCGGCCCCCACCGGCGGCTTGCGGCCGACACCGCGTGCGATGCCAACGACGGCCAGGACCAGGGTGGTCACGCCGGGGAACAGCACCTCGTTGAACCGATCGAGGTGCGGCAGCCACCAGCGATGGGCCCAGGCCGCCGATGCGAGCCACGCACCGCCATCGGCCGAGTACATCCGAGCGTCGTCCAGCGTGCGCGCAAAGCCCATCTCGGTCTGAATCTCCAGGTACGGCAGGAAGAAGGGGATGGTCAGACCCACGCTCACGAACGCGGCCAGGCCAATCGCGACCCAGTAGTCGGACGATCGCCACCGTCCATGGGCCGCGGCGAACACCGCCGTGCCCAAGCCGACCATCAGCCCGGCGAAGATGCCGTAGTACGCACAGGACAGGGCCGTTGCCCACAACGTGACGCCGAGGACGACCGATCGCGTGACCGACGGCGCATCGACGAGACGATGGAACGCCAGCATCGACCATGGGAGTCCGCCCGTGAACATCAGCTGGATGTGGGCGGTTCGAGCGAACACGAACGGACAGAACGCGTACAGGACGGCGCTGACAATCGCGGCGTGGCGGCTGGCGGTCAGGTGGCGGACGAGGTAGTACGCGCCCGCGAACGCGATGACGAACGACAACAGGAACGCGATGTTGTGGGTGGCATACGGATTCTCGGTCAAGAACCAGACGGGGGCACCGAGGAAGCCCGCACCGAGGTTGGCCTCCGAGAACGCCAGGGCGTACCGGTGCGGATGGAAGATATTGGCGTTGAAGACTTCGAGGGGATCGCTCGTCAGCTTATGCGCGACCCACGCCACCACCCAGATGCTCCAGCGGCCGTCGTCCGTGTTGACGCGTCCCACCTGGTCATAGCGGACCGCCACCGGATAAGTGGCAGCAGCCGTGAGCGCGGTCGCGATGAGGCAGACGAGCGTGGCCTCGATCAGTCCGCGCGAGCGCATGCGGGGCGTATGGTAGCATGACGCGTTCGCCGCCTCGATGGATCGCCTGCTGGAACTGACCTGTCGCGCGGAGCAGTCGCACTTCTGGTTTCGCGGGTTTCGCTGGTTTGTACAGCCCGAGGTCGCGCGAGCCGTGCGCGGCCTCGACGCCCCGACGCTTCTCGACTGCGGATGCGGCACGGGCGCCAACGTGGCGTGGCTCCGCCAGTTCGGGGTCACCCACGGATTCGATCTCACCTGGAACGGGCTGGTGCTCGGCCGTCAGCTGGGACGGCAAGGGTTGGCTCGGGCCAGCCTCGCGGCGGTTCCGGTGCGGGACGCCACCATCGACGTGGCGACGTCGTTCGACGTGTTCCAATGCCTGCCCGATCCGGTCGAGGAGGCGGCCCTCGCCGAACTGTGGCGAGTGCTCAAGCCAGGTGGCCGCCTGATTCTCAACGTCGCGGCCCTCGACGCGCTCCGGGGACCGCACAGCACGCTCTCCGAGGAGGTGCGTCGCTACACCCCGGCCCGGCTGCGACTCGTTGTCGAGCGGGCAGGCTTTACCATCGACCGGCTGACCTTCGTGTACGCGAGCCTGTTTCCCCTCATGCTGCTCGTGCGCACCGTGCAGCGGTGGCGCAAAGGACCGTCCATCCCGGCCGGTGAGTTCGACATCACCGTCCCCCCGTGGCCGATCAACATGATGCTGACGGGGTTGGTTGGTCTCGAAGCTGCCGCGCTGCGTGTCGTGGACCTCCCCGTCGGCAGTTCGCTGCTCTGCCACGCTCGCAAACCTTCCTGACATGCGCCGAACCGACCCCGGCGCGCTCGGGCTGGCCCTCGCCGCGGGAGCGTCAGCCTGGCTGTCGCTGGGATCGCTCGCGGTCATCCACGACAGCGGCGCGAGCATCGGCGCCCTGCCGAGTCTCTGGGCCCTGGCCCCGCTGATCGCCGCGCCAGTCCTGCTGGCGTGGCTTGGGCGCCTCAGAACGGCGGAGGCCTGGCCCCTGGCCCTGACCGCCGTCTTGTGGTGGCCGTGGCTGCCGGCGCCCGTCCCGCATGCCGCGCTTGTCTGGGAAGGCCCGCTCGAGGCGCTGGTCTGGACAGCCGCCCTCGGCGGCGTGCTCTGCGCCCGCATTGCTCGCGCTCGCCTGGAGCGCTTCGTCCGCGGCCTGGCGCTCATCGGCGATCCGAAACGCGCGCCCTGGACGGCCAGTGCGCTGGCGCTCGTGGTCTCGTTGGCCTGCGCCTGGGGCCTCCAGCAGCAACTTCCCGCTGGTGATGAACCTCACTACCTCGTCATCACGCAGAGCCTGCTGTCGGACGGGGACCTTCGGATCCAGAACAATCACGACAGGGGTGACTACTTCGCGTACTCCGCCAACCCGCTGTTCCCGGACTTCCTGAAGAGGGGCGGCGACGGTGAGATCTACTCCATTCACGCACCGGGCGTGTCGGTGCTGGTTCTGCCAGCCTTCTGGCTCGCCGGTTACGCCGGTGCCGTGATGACGCTGGCTTTGATCTGCGCGCTCGGCGTCGCGGCGATGTGGCGGGCGGCGTACCTGATGACCTCCGATGCCGCCGCGGCGTGGGCGGGCACGCTGGCGGTGGCGGCCAGCGCACCGTGGGTTGTTCACAGCGTCTCGATCTTTCCCGACGCCGTGGGTGGGGCGATCGTCGCCGCCAGCGCCGCACTGTTGATTCGCCTGGGCGTGTCTCGTTCTCTCGAAGCCCGTCCGGGACTGCTCATGGCAGCGGGACTGCTCCTCGGAGTGCTGCCGTGGTTGCACACCCGCTTCGCCATCCTGTCGGCGGCGTTGGGGCTGGTGCTGGGCGCTCGGCTCCTGGGCCGACCGGACCGGTGGCGCGCGCTCATCGCCTTCGGGGCTGGCCCCGCGCTGCTGGCCCTGGCCTGGTTCTCGTACTTCGAGCGCATCTACGGCACGGTCAATCCGGCGGTGCCCTATGGGGGCAGCCAGCAGAATGCCTGGATGTGGATCGGCCGAGGCTTCACCGGTCTGGCCGTTGATCAGCAGTTTGGCTTGCTCGCCAGCGCTCCTGCGATCCTGTACTTGGTACCATCGCTCTGGCGTTTCGTCCAGGCTCGGCCCCGCCTGGCCGGCGAACTCCTGCTGACGGCCGTGCCGTACGTGGCGCTCGTTGCGTCGTTCGGCATGTGGTGGGGCGGCTGGAGCGCTCCCGCCAGATTCCTGGTTCCCGTCCTGCCATTGGCGGTGCCCATCCTGGCGCACGGATGGCTGACCGGTGGGCGAGCGTGGCGATGGACGTTCGGTGCGCTGGTGCTGATCGGCTTCGCCAACCTGGTGGCGCGAGTGGTCCTCCTTGACGGTCTGCTCATGTACAACACGCGAGACGGGTCGGATCTTCTGCTGGATTGGCTGGCGCGATCGATCGACATCTCCCTCGCCGTTCCCAGCGTGCACCGCACTGGCGGAGCCGTCGCGCTCACGGCGGCGGCTATTTGGGCGTCCATGACCGTGGCCGCGTGCGCCGGGTTGGCGGGCTCTCTGCGAACGCGGGTGAGGTCCTTCGGGGCGTCATGGGCCCTGACCGGGCTGTGGGTGCTCGTCGTCACCATGTTGGGTATGACCGCGGTCTGGTGGCAACAGGGGCTGCAGGCCGTCACCCCTGAGTCGTCTGAAGCAGAGTTCGTCCGCCGTTGGGACCCTTCGTGGCGCCCCGTCATGCTCCGCCTGCCCGAGCGACATCGAGTGCGGCACGGGCAGGCGTTGGCAAGCCTCTCGCTCCATATGTCAGGACGCACCCGCGACGTCAAGGGTCCTGACGTACTGTTCGCCGCGGCGTGGCTGCCGGCGGGCGAATATGCGGTGTTGCTCGAGGGGCCGAGCCGGCTGTCGGGGACGCTCGCCGTAGCTGTCGGGTTGACGTCGCAGGCGATTGAGACGTGGGCGCTCGACGGCGTGGCACCAGGCGTCACCACCTTCCGGATGCGCTTGCCCGCGCGCGCACACTCCGTGGTCGTTCGAGGCGATACTGCGGCGAGAGCGAGCCTCACGCGGGTGGGCCTTCGGCCGCTCGTCGTCGACCGCAGGCCGATTGCGGCCGATCGCTACGTGATTCGCGCGTCGCGATTCGGCGCCGCACGAGTATTCCTCCTGGACGACGAAGTGTATCTGGAACCCGGAGGGCTCTGGACGCGAGGCAATGCCACCGCGCGAGTGGCCCTCACCAGCGCGGAGCCCGGCGTCGAGGTGATCCTCCAGGCAGGCCCGGTGCCGACGCAGGTGGAACTGGAAGCCGGGTCGTGGAGGGCGACCGCGGCGCTCGCCCCCGGCGAACAGTCGCGCCTGAGCGTGCCGGCCAACCAACTGCTCGCGATCCACACGGGGGCATGGTTCCGGCCGGTCGATCAGGATCCCGAGTCGCGCGACCCACGGCGCCTCGGTGTGCGGCTCGAGTTCCCCGAGCCGTCTCAGTAGCGCAGCACGCCCCCGAAATACAATCCCTTGAACTGCAAGTTACCGGTGTCGAGCTCTTTGAAGTACTCGACATCGATCGACCGCACACCGAACTGCGCGCCGACGTTGTTGGTGAAGTTGATGGTGCCGTAAAAGTCGTAATCGATGTAGCGACCGCCGTAATCTTCGCCACCCAGGTTTTCGGGTACCTTGAAGAAGGTGAACTCACCGGTGATCGACACGTTGCTGGTCACGTAGCCGCGCCCGACGAACCCGAAGGTGGGAATCGGCGCGACGGCGCTCGTGAATTCCGCGCCGATCGGACTATCCAGGTTGACCTGCACGTCCGTGTACTTGAGGTCGAGCAGCACACCAACGTACCCGCGATCCCTGTAGAAGAAGTCGTATTCGTACCCGAACCGGTAGGTCTTGAGATTCGCGGTGGTGTTGACGGGGAGTCCGATGCGGTAGCGCTGGCCATTGAAGACGAACGAGCGTTGCACGACGGCCTGGGCCTCGTAGCTGATGGGCAGGTAGTGCACCCGGAATTTGTGCTTGGTCGCGGGCCGGAGGACCAGCCGGAACTCCCGCAGGCGCTCTTGCTCGATTCCCAGGTCGGTCACGAGGTCAACGTTGTCTCCGGGAATGCCGAGGGCCTCGCTCGAGACGATCAGCGTCGGGTCGGCGTTCCACAGCGTCATCGCCCCTTCGATGTGGTAGCGCTCGCCGATGGCCGGGTTCGGCGCGGGGCGAAACTGAGCCGCCGCCGTGCACGGCCAACCGAGGACCAAGACTCCAATGGCCGCCGCCCGGGCGACACGACCGCATTCGAACATCCGTATCATGGACGCAGTCTCTACCCCGGAGGTTACGCTGGTCCGCGGGCTGCGGACGCTCACGACGCTGGGGGAGCGTCGGCGCCTGTCTGGGACAACAGGCCTGATCACTATAGCAGAAAGAGCACGGCGTGAGACCGCTGGTCCAGCGCCCGGCTTACTGGACTTGGTTCCCGCCTGTCAAGGCGGCTAGAGTCGGCGCGTCCGCTCCAGGACGCGGATATTGACCGCTCAACACCCTGGCGGTTCCGCATAGAGCAGCGTCAGGAACTGGTGAACGCCGGCGAGGAACGCTCGGAGCCAACTCATGATTCGGCAGGCAGCGGCTGCCGGTCGCCGCTCAACAGGCTCGCCCACTTCCGAATGGCGGCCGCCAGGATCACAATCGCACAGACCATGATGATGACGGATGACACCGTCAGCACCCATCCCTGCACGCGCGCAGCATCGTCCAGGCGGGCGGTCAACGGGTAGTAGTTATCGCGAATGTTCAGGAACGCGCCCCACAAGGTGTTGGTCGCCAGGAACGTGAGCGGGGCGCCCGTGACCCAGGCGTACCGCACCTTGCCCAGGTTGATGATGATCGTCGTAGCAACCGACAGGGCCACGCAGCCGAGCAGCTGGTTCGCCACACCGAACATCGGCCAGATCGTGTCCACGCTCCCTGTGTAGATGAAGTAGCCCCACCCGAACACGATGAGCGTGGTCGAGATGACGGACCCGGGGATCCATGCCGGGTTGGAGAACGGCGGGTGGATCCGCCCGAGGAACTCCTGCACGAGGAAGCGCCCGACGCGTGTCCCGGCGTCGATCGTGGTCAGGATGAACAGCGCCTCGAACATGATGGCGAAGTGGTACCAGTACGCCATCAGCCCGCTCATGCCGGGGAGGGCTGTAAAGATCTGCGCCATTCCCACGGCCAGCGACACCGCGCCGCTGGCTCGTCCCGCCACCGTTTCGCCCACCGAGAGCTGGAGCGCTTCCAGGTTGACGTGGCTGAGCCCCAGGGTGGCATACACCTGCGTGGTCGTGTTGATGGCGAAGTAGTCGCCGGGATACATCGCGGAGGCCGCGACGAGCGCGAGGACGCCGACCATGCCCTCGATCAGCATGGCGCCGTAGCCGATGGGGCGGATGTCCGTCTCCTTGTCCACCATCTTGGGCGTCGTGCCGGAACTGATCAGCGAATGGAAGCCGGAGATGGCCCCGCAGGCAATGGTGATGAAGCAGAAGGGGAACAGCGGCCCTGGAATGATGGGGCCACCGCCGTTCACGTACTCGGTGAGCGCGGGCATCTGCAGCTGCGGATTGACGATCGCAATTCCGAGCACCAGCAACACGATGGTGCCGATCTTCATGAACGAGCTGAGATAGTCCCGCGGCGACAGCAGGAGCCAGACGGGCAGCACCGACGCGGCGAATCCGTAGATCCCGATCGCGATGACGAGTTCTTCACGCGACAGGCGGAACCAGCTCCCCAGGGCGGAGCCCGGATGGTTGAGCGGCTCGCCGAAAATCACGCACGCCATCAGGCCGATGATGCCGATGACCGTGGCTTCCACGACGCGGCCTTTTCGCCAGACGTACATGTAGAAGCCCATGAAAAACGCGAGCGGGATCGTCATTGCGATCGTGAACGTGCCCCATTGGCTCTCCGCCAGTGCGTTGACGACGATGATGCCGAGGCCGGCTATGGCGATGATGACGATGAACAGGATGGCGACGGCGCCCGTGAACCACGCGACGGGCCCGAGCTCGTCGCGCACGATTTCTGCCAGCGACCGGCCCCCGCGCCGCGTCGACGCCCAGAGAATGATGAAATCGTGGACGGCGCCCGCAAGGCAGCAGCCCGCCACCAGCCAGATGAAGCCGGGAGCGTAGCCGAATTGAGCCGCCAGGGTCGGCCCGATGAGCGGCCCCGCGCCCGTGATGGCGGCGAAGTGATGCCCGAAGAGCACCCACCGCGACGTCGGGTAGAAGTTGTGGCCGTCGTACTTCGTATGCGCGGGTGTCACACGCGCATCGTCGAGGACCATGATGCGCGCCGCGAGGAAGGCGCTGTAATAGCGATAGGCGATGGCAAAGATGCCAAGAGCCGGCAGTACGAGATACAGCGCGTTCATGTCGCCCCGGATGATATCAGCAGGCTCGGAGCACGGGAAGCCTTAGATCGCAAGGGGTTACAGGGGTCGGCCGGAGCTGACCCCTCCCGGTGACGCGAAGGCACGAACACCGTCCCTTCGTCTGGACGGTCGGCCTACGCCTCGTCCTATTGAGGACACGCTCGCAACCGCGGAAGAACGGCGAGTCGGAGGGGGTCGGCCTCAGCGGGGCGCGGGCGGTGACGCCTTCGATGGGTCGGGCCTGGCCGGTGGGTCGGGCCTGGCCGGTGGGTCGGCCCCGCCGAGCCCTGACGCCGGTAACTGAAGCGACTGGTCGCGCTCCCGTTGTCGAAACAGCTGATCGGCGACGGCGGGCTCGCTGTTCCGAGGATGCCAACCGAGTCTGAGCACCGTCAGTTGAATCGGACGCCTGCCGAACTGCAGGGCGTCGTGACAACTCCAGAGATACAGATCGATGATGCGGCCCTGCACGGCGGGGCCGGTATCCATGATGGTCCAAATCCCATCGTAGCGAGCATCTGGTGTGTCGATTCGCACGACAGTGCCCACCGGCAGAAGCGATGGATCCGCGGCGGCGATGCCGGTACGGACGGCCACGCCCGAGGCGGTTGTTTCGCCCTTGCAATACGCGGTCGCCGTGAAGAGCAGGCGGGCACCTGGCTGCGGCGTGGCGGCCGTATCGACGATCGAGGCGAAACGCGAGTCGCGAGTCGTGGTCTCATACACGAACACGAATCCCACCGCGGCCCCAACCGTCGCAACCGCCTTTCGCCAGAACGAGCGCGAGAGGTACATGTCAGTTCGCCGATCGTGATCCGAAGTGTTCGTAGCCCCGCGGCAATCTCACGCGCGCGCCCGATCGCCGGAGTACGCGCGCGTCCCGATCTCGCGTGAGCACGCCGATCCGTGTAAGCGGCGGGTCGCCGACGCGCGATCGCGCATGCCGCAAGCGTCCCTGCCAGCTCCGCGGGATCGCGCAGAGCAGTTCGTAGTCGTCGCCGCCAGCCAGCGCCGCGGCCACGGGGTCGGTTCCGTTCGACTCCCACCACGCGCGCGCGCACGCGTCGATCGGAATCGTCTCGGCATCAAGCTCGATGCCGCATCCGCTCGCCTCAGCCAGCTGATGCGCGGCGTCGGCGAGCCCATCGCTGAGGTCGATCATCGCTCGCGCGGCTCGCGCTCGGCCGATGGCCAGGCCCAGGCGCACCCGCGGCACCGGCCGCACGTGGCGGACGACGCATGGATGGCCGGCGTCTGCCGCGACGCCTGAACGCAGCATCTCCAGACCGGCCGCCGCCCCTCCCACGGTCCCGCTGACGAACAGTTCGTCTCCCGCCCTTCCGCCGCTGCGCGTGAGCAGCTGGCGGGGCCGCACGGTGCCAATGGCCGTGATGTCGATCACGAGGGCCGAAGGGCTGGTCGTCACGTTGCCTCCCACCACCGCGACATCGTGCGCGGCCGCCAGCGTCGCAATGCCGGTGACCATCTCGTCGACCTCTCCCACGGGCGTCGAATCCGGCAGCGCGAGCGAGAGCAGCGCCCATCGCGGTTCGGCGCCCATGGCCGCCAGGTCGCTCAAGTTGGCGGCAAGCGCTCTGACGCCGATGTCGCCAGCGGTCGAAAACGCCCGATCGAAGTGCACCCCTTCGACCGCCCCATCGGCCGTCAGGACCGTCAGCGCGTTTCGGGGAACCGCCACGACCGCGCCGTCATCGCCGATGCCGACGACCACTCCCTCCTGGTGTCGGCCGCTGACCAGAATCGTGCGGATGCGCTCCAGCAGCGCGCGTTCGCCACACCCCGCCACCGTCTCACGCCCGTGCACGGGAATCGCCGCCGGACTGGTCGGTCCTCGAGATGGGGCGTGGGTCACTGGCGTTGATCGGGCGGCGACGGATCGGCGCGAAAGACGGTCAACCAGCCGGGGCCCCAGGGACCAGCCGCGCCGGCGCGCAAAAACAGAGAAGCTCCCGCGTTGCCGTGTGGGGAGGATTGCTGAACCTGTTTTAGCAGGTGGAGCCGCTGTAGAAACTACGCTTCAGGCTTCCTCGCCTCGGAGGCATGCACACCACGCAGCTGTCGCGACTCGCTTGAGGTTTAACGTTGGCTCAGACAAGCCTCCGAAAACCATCACGCACAACTCAGGAGCCACCCCGATCTTAGGTCCCGCCGGGAGGGTGGTCAAGTCGCCGACCACATTGGCGAAGAAAACACGAAAATCGGTCAGTCGGCCTGTTCAGCCAGCGCCAGCGCGCGATCGACGATTTGCTCCAACGCGGTGGTACGGGCGGCCAAGACCGTGTTGGTCTCCGCGCCCTCGTCGCGAGCCCGGAACAGCTCGTCGGCGATGTTCAAAGCCGCCAGCACGGCCAGGCCCAGCGTGTCGCTGGACGGGGACGCCGCGGCCGCGAGGTCCAGTTTGTGATCCACGAAGGCCGCCAACTGCTGCACGTATTCGGTCGGCAACGTCGTCCTGATGGGATAACGCTGACCGTGAATCTCAATCTGGACGAGCCGGGCATCGTTCATAGGACTAGCGGTGCGTCAGGTCCGGGAGCTGGCTCGCAGGCACCGGGGCGACGACTCGGACGGCGAAGGGTGCGGTGCACGGGCTTGTGCGTCCGTCACAGGTTCAGGGCGTCGAGTTGCTGAAGCATTTCCGACACGCGCGAACGGACTTCGTCGCGTTCCGCCCGCAACTCGGTCAGCTCACCGGTGGCACCTTCAGCCTCGGTCAGCCGCGCCGTCAGGGCCGCAACCTCGCGCTGGAGGCGAGCGTTGTCCTCCATCACGCGGGATTGCTCACCGCGCAACCGCCCGATGACGCTGACGAGCAGCTTGATTTTCTCTTCGAGTCGATCGATGGGGCCAACGGCAGACGAGGGGACGGTTTTGGTTACCATGGGCGTCTCGGTGTTCTCTCACGTGGTGGCGGCGTGTGGCTCGCCAGTGAACCTATCGCTGGACGGCGCCGAGCTGTCCGGCCAGCGCTCCCACGATGGTCTCCATCGCCACGTGAATCTCGGCGTCGGTGAGCGTCCGGTCCGATGACTGAAAGGTCAGCCGCAACGACAGGCTCACCTTCCCCGCAGGAATGCCTTGACCTTGATAGCGGTCGAACTCCTGCACGCTCGTGAGCGAGGCCGGACTCACTGTCCGGATCGTGCCACGAACAGTCTCGGCAGACAAGGTGTCATCGACGAGGACCGAAACATCTCGCACCACCGACGGATACTTCGGCAGGGGTGTGGCAAACCGGACCGTGGACGGAAGGTCACGTGAGAGCCCGTCGAGATCCAACTCGAGCATGAAAACCGCGTCCGCGGTCGGCAGTTCCCGGCTGGTGGCCAGTTGGATGTTGAGCTGGCCGAGGATGCCCACGCGGGCCCCGCCCGAGTTGAGCTCGGCGGCGCGTCCGCGCTCGAAGGCGGCGGCGGCCATCGGCCGGATGTCCGGACTGACGTTCAACACGGCACACACCTGCTCGGCGACACCCTTGACGTCGAAGAAGTCCACCGGCCGGCGCCCGCCACTCCAATGGTCGGACGTGGCCAGACCGGTCCACACTGCTGCTGCCGCCCGTGTTTCGCCACGGGGCGAGAACCGGGTGCCGATCTCGAAGAGCCTGATGTCGCCGCGGCCGTGTCGCCGGTTGTGGCTCACCGCGTCGACGAGGCCTGGCAGCAGGCTGGGGCGCAGGGTCGTGAACTTCTCCGACAGGGGGTTGGCCAGTGCGACCACGCCGTCGTCCACGAAGGGCGCGGCGGCGGCGGCCTCGATGAACGCGAAGGTGATGGCTTCGGTGAATCCCATGCCGAGCAGGGCACGGCGCACCCGTCCGTCGCGCTCGATGCGCGGATCGGAGGGCGGCGGTGGCGCGACCACCGGCGGAAAAGTCGTCGGCAGGTGTTCGAAGCCGTAGTGACGCCCCACTTCCTCGACCACGTCCACCGGCCGCGACACATCCACGCGCCATGAGGGGACCTGGATGTGCCAGGCGCCGCCACGAGCGCCGCCCGCGGCCTGGTGACCTGGCCCGTCGCCGGCGGCGCGAACGACGAAGCCAAGGCTCCGAAGGATGCGTTCGGTGTCGGCTGCCGGCACCTCCATGCCGAGCAGGTGGCCAATGGAACCGGGGGCCACCTCGAGCCGGGTGGCGACGCGTTTTTCCGGATAGCAGTCGATGATCTGGCCGCGAGCCTTTCCGGCGCCGATGGCGACCAGCAGGGCGAGGGCCCGCTCCATCGCTTCGTCGGCGGCTTCGACGTCTGCGCCGCGTTCGAAGCGGTAGGACGCTTCGGTCCGCAGGCCCAGGCGCTTGCTGGTGGCCCGGACCGACTGAGGTTTGAACCACGCGCTTTCGAGCACGATACGCCGCGTGCCGTGTGCCACCTCGGACTGAAGGCCCCCCATGACGCCGCCGATGGCCGACGCCGCGTCCGCATCCGCGATGACCAGCGTCTCCGGGTCGAGGACTCGCGCCTTGCCGTCCAGGGTGGTGAGCCGCTCGCCGGCACGAGCCCGGCGCACGATGATGGACGGCCCTCGAAGCCGTTGGTAGTCGAAGGCATGCAGGGGTTGCCCGAGTTCGAGCAGGACATAGTTGGTCACGTCGACCACATTGCTGATGGGTCGGACGCCGCAGGCGGTGAGACGAGCCTGCAGCCAGGCGGGGGAAGCGCCCACGGTGACGTCCGCGATTCCGGCCACGTAGCGGTGGCACAGCTCCGGGGCCTCGATGTTGACCGAGAGCGCGGGCATCGGCTCGCCGGCGCTTGGCGAGTCGTGCGGCCCGCTCCCGCCTGGAAGCGGCAGGGCAGGGCCCTGCGAACGCAAGGGAAGCTGGTACACGGTGGCGATCTCCCGGGCGATGCCTCGAATCGACAGGCAGTCCGGACGGTTCGCCGTGACGTCGACGTCCAGCACGGCGTCGCCAGCCGCCTGGGCCCGCCAGGGAGGAGGCGGAAGCGAGTCAACGGGCTCCAGCGCGTCCAGGGCGAGGCCCCGCATCGAGAGGCGCGCGCCGATTTCCTCGGGGGCGCCTGGAACGTCCACGAAATCCCGAATCCAGGAGAGAAGGACTTTCATGACCCGAACTGTTCGAGGAAGCGCACGTCGTTCTCGTAGAACAGGCGAATGTCCTCGACGTTCCACTTGAGCATGGCGACGCGTTCGATCCCCATGCCGAAGGCGAAGCCTGTGACCTGGTCGGGATCGTAGCCGACGTGCTCGAAGACCGCCGGGTGGACCATGCCGCTGCCCAGGATCTCGAGCCATCCCGTCCGCTTGCAGATGGCACACCCCAGCCCCCGGCACCGGATGCACCGGATGTCCACTTCTGCGCTGGGTTCGGTATACGGGAAGAAGCTTGGCCGGAATCGAACATCCTGACCCTCGCCGAACAACGCCGTGGCCATGGACAACAACGTGCCCTTGAGGTCGGCCAGGGTGATGCCTGATCCCACGACGAGCCCCTCGACCTGGTGGAACATCGGCGTGTGGGTCAGGTCGAGGTTGTCACGCCGATACACGGGTCCGATGGCGACCAGCCGCACGGGCGGGGCGTGGCGCTCCATGTGGCGAACCTGCATGGCGGAGGTGTGGGTGCGCAGCAGCGTGAGGGGCTGCGGGCCTGACGCAGGCCGGCGGGAGAGTGTGGAGTGGCCGGCCGCTTGCGACGGCGCAAGCGGCGTCGCCAGGTACAGCGTGTCCTGCATGTCGCGCGCGGGGTGCTCCGCCGGCATGTTGAGGGCTTCGAAATTGTGGTAGTCGTCTTCGACCTCGGGACCCTCGAGCACCTGGTAGCCCAGCCTGGTGAAGATCTCCTCCACCTGCTCGCGGACCAGGCTCAACGGGTGTCTGCATCCGAGGGTGGGCGTGCGACCGGGCAGGGTGACGTCTACCCCCGCGATTCGCGCTCGGGGCTGCGACGTTGCGGGCTGCCCGGCCAGCAGGCGCTCGATCGTCGTGCGCAGCCCCTGCACTTCGAGCGCCACCGCCTTGCGGTCGGCGGCGTCGGTGACCTGGCCCAGCTGCGGTGTCAGCGAGGCGACGAGACCCTTGCGACCCAGCCAGCGGTGCTTCAGCTGTGTGACGGCCACTTCGCGATCGGCGGCGCTCGAGACCTGCGACAGCTCCGAGTGGAACTGCCCGGCGAGACCGCGGGCCTTGTCGATCAGGTCCTGCGCGAAAGCCATGAGCAATGATACGCAACCGCCGCGGCCAGGCCGAGGCGATTGCCGATGGCGGGTTGGCGGCTCTGACGCTCAGGACGCCGACGAGGTCGACGCCTTGGCTTTGTCGACCAGCGCGGCAAACGCCTGCGGTTCGCGAGCGGCCAGCTCGGCCAGGCTCTTGCGATCCAGCATGACGCCCGCCGCTTTCAAACCGTTCATGAACACGCTGTAGGAGAGCCCGTGCTGGCGCGCGGCCGCGTTGATGCGGACCACCCAGAGACTGCGGTAGTCCCGCTTCTTCTGCTTGCGTCCGACGTAGGCGTACACGCCCGCCTTTTCGGCCGCCGCTTTCATGAACTTGTAGAGCTTGCTCTTGTTCTGAAAGTAGCCCTTGGTCAGTTTTGCCAGCTTCTTGCGCTTGGCTCGACGGACTGTTCCACGTTTGACGCGAGGCATCGGACTCCTGGACGGCAATCAGGGACCACACGAAGTGGACTTCGGCGAGCAGTGCTCGGTGCGGCGCGATTCCGGCGACGAAAGTGCCCTGATTGCCCGGTCGTCGGTGGCCGCGGGGCAGACTCCTCGGGATGTCCCCGAGGCGGCTGCCATCGGTCTATTTGTACGGCAGCATCCGCTCCAACTTGGCCTGGTCCGCATCGGCGACCAGCGTTGCCTTACGGAGGGCGCGCTTCCGCTTGGTGGTCTTGCTCGTGAGGATGTGCCGCTTGAAGGACTGCGACCGCTTGAACTTGCCGCTGGCGGTCTTCTTGAACCGCTTGGCGGCGCCCCGATGCGACTTCAGCTTCATCTTCATTTCACGTCCATTTCGGCCGGACGGCCGGCCGGTTTCGGCGCCGCCTTGGCCCCTTTCTTGGCCGTCAGGATGGTGTGCATCTGATTGCCCTCCATCCTCGGCTGGGTCTCTGGCATGGCCACCTCGGACAGATCGCCGATCAGGCGCAGCAGGATCTTGTGCCCGATCTCGGGGTGCGCCATCTCACGGCCACGGAAAAAGATGGTGGCCTTGACCTTGTCGCCTTCCTCGATGAACCGCTGAATGTGGTTTTTCTTGAACTGGTAGTCGTGTTCGTCGACCTTCGGTCGGAACTTGATCTCCTTGACTTCCACGACGTGCTGATTGCGCCGCGCCTCGCGGGCGCGCTTCTGCTCCTGGTATTGGTACTTCCCGTAATCCATGATCCGGCAGACGGGCGGAACGGCCGTGGGCGAAATCTCCACGAGGTCCAGGCCTTTCTGCCGGGCGATCGCCAGGGCTTGCGGCGGCGGCATGATGCCGAGCTGCTGACCCATGTCGTCAATCACGCGGATTTCACGAACGCGAATGCGCTCGTTGATGCGGAGCCGGTCGTCGCGCCGGGTTTGCCGAGTACGATCGAAAGCGATAGCTCAATCCTCCGACGAAACACCTGTTACGGGGCCGTCGCCACGCCCCTCACGGCGGCGAGACGATGATCGTGCGACCGATCGTGACGAACACCCGTAACACGCGTTCGTCGGCAACCCCTTACGATACCGTTTTTGCCGCGATTTCGGCAAGCGCGTCGCTTGCAAACTGTTCCACGGGCCGTGGACCCAGGTCGCCCCGCCCTCGGCTGCGGACGGCCACGGTCCTGTCGGCCAGCTCCCGGTCGCCGAGGACCAGCATGTAGGGGACCTTCTGGAGTTGGGCTTCTCGAATCTTGAGGTTGACCTTCTCCTGGCGCAGGTCGAGGGTCGTCCGCAGGCCGGCGGCCGTCAGTTGGCGCTCCACCTGCCGCGCATAGTCGGCGTGGCGATCCGCGATCGGAAGCACAATGGCCTGGACCGGCGCGCACCAGAGCGGAAAGGCCCCCGCGAAATGCTCGATCAGGATGGCGATGAATCGCTCGATGCTGCCGAAAATCGCCCGATGAATCACCACGGGCCGATGATCGGTGTTGTCAGAGCCGACGTACTTCAGGTCGAAGCGCTCCGGCATCATGTAGTCGAGCTGAATGGTCCCGCACTGCCACTTGCGACTGAGTGCGTCGGTGATGTCGAAGTCGATCTTCGGCCCGTAGAACGCCCCGTCCCCCGCGTTGAGCGTGTAGGGCTGGCCCGACCGATCGAGTGCCTGCTTGAGGGCGGCCTCCGCGTGATCCCAGGTGGCGATCTCGCCCAGGTATTTCTCCGGCCGGGTCGACAGCTTGGCGGTGTAGTCGAGACCGAAATCCCGGTACACCCGCTGGACGAGCCCGATGAGCGCCTCCACTTCCGACCCAATCTGATCCTCGGTCACGAAGCAGTGCCCGTCGTCCTGCGAGAACTGGCGGACGCGAGTCAAGCCCGACAGGACTCCCGAGGCTTCGTTGCGGTGCAGAGCCGTCTGCTCGTGAAAGCGCAAGGGCAGGTCTTTGTAGCTGCGCATCTCGGCGCCGAACAACAGAAAGTGCCCGGGGCAGTTCATCGGCTTGAGGCTCATCTCCTCGCCGTCGGCGGACTTCACCAGGAACATGTTGTCGCGGTAGTGCTCCCAGTGCCCGGAGGTCTCCCATAGCGCCTTGTTGAACACGATTGGCGCCCTGACCTCGACGTACCCGGCCGCCAGCAGCACGCCGCGCATGTATTGGCTGAGCGTGTTGTACAAGACGGTGCCCTTGGGCAGCCAGAAGGTCGCCCCGGGCGCCCACGGGTGGAACGTGAACAGCTCCAGGTCGCGCCCGACGCGCCGGTGGTCGCGCTTTTTCGCCTCCTCGAGTCGTGTCAGGTGGTCATCGAGCTCCTTTTGAGTGAAGAACGCCGTGCCGTAGATGCGCTGCATGGGGGCGTTGTTCGCATCGCCCTTCCAGTAGGCGGCGGACGTCGAGAGGAGCTTGAATGCCTTGAGGCGGTTGGTCGACGGCACGTGGGGGCCCGTACAGAAATCGACGAAGGTGTCGCGATCGTGGATCGTGTAGCAGGAAACGTGCGACTGGCCCGCCGCCTTTTCCTCGATGAGCTGCACTTTGAGAGGCTCGCCGCGGCTGGCGAAGAAGGCCAGCGCTTCATCCCGGGGCCACATCTGCCGCTCATAGCGCAGATCCTGCGCGGCCAGCTCCCGCATCTTGGCCTCGATGCGCTCGAGATCTTCCGGGACAAACGGCCGATCGACGATGAAGTCGTAGAAGAAGCCCTCGTCGATGGCGGGACCGATTCCGCACTGCGCCCGCGGAAAGAGGGCGGTGACGGCAGCGGCCATCAGGTGCGCAGTCGAGTGGCGGTACAGCGCGAGCGCTTCCGGCGACTTGTTGGTGATGATCTGCAGCTCGGCGTCGGCGTCCAGGCTCGTGGTGAGATCGACGAGACGGCCGTTCACCTTGGCCGCCAGGGCGGCGTCGGCCAGCCTCGGCGAGATGTCCCGCGCCACGGCGAGCGCGGGCGTGCCGGACGCAAGCTGCCGGGCAGAGCCGTCAGGCAGGGTGACCGTAATCTGCGACATGACCGTGGATTCCGCCTCTCGGCGCGCGCCACCCACGCAGGCAGGAGGCGACCGAGTCAAATGGTAGGCGCGGGTGGATTCGAACCACTGACCTCCTCCGTGTCAGGGAGGCGCTCTAACCAACTGAGCTACGCGCCTGCAGACGCCATCCTTCAGTCGAAGGACGAATAGAAAGTATACCGCACGGACCTACGCCCGGCGACGCCGTGCGCGGCGCGTCGGGCGTTGGCGTGCGTCTTTCGGCGTCAGTTGACGGCCGATTTCAGCGCCTTGCCGGCGACGAATCGGACAGCCTTCCGCTTGGGAATCTTGATGGGGGCGCCCGTCTGCGGGTTGCGCGCCGTTCGCGCTTTGCGGTTGGACGTCTTGAAGGTCCCGAAGCCCACGAAGGTGACCGAGTCACCCTTCCTGAGCGCGCGCGTGATGCCCTCGATCATCGAATCGATGGCCTGTGCCGCCATGCTCTTGGTCCCGCCAGTGTCCTTGGCCACCTTGGAAATCAGCGCCTGTTTGTTCATTCGCCCTCCCTGTTGGACGCGCCTCGTTGACGGGCGCGCGATGCGCCACAACGCGTCCGCGGTGAGGGGAAGCCTGAACTGCGGCGCGCGCGATGGGTTATGTACGATGCGTCCTCTCGCGCCAACGCGCGAGAAAAACGTGTGCGGTTATATGCGAGCGGTGCAGGCCAGTCAAGCGCAAACGGCGCCGGACTTCGCCGCCAGACATCGTCGATGGCCGGAAGCGTCACGAATGACGCAAGTGTTTCGACCGGCCATGGTAGATGTCCGCCCCGCTGAGGCGGGGCAACACGACAGAGTGGGGCGCAAGCGAAGCGGAGCCGACGTCTCGCCCTGCGGGTTGAGGCGCCGCTTCGCTAGCGGCTCTTCAGCTGCTTGACGGCCTGTTCGAGTGTGCTGTCACCCGCCGGCAACGGCTGGCCGAACTCGACTTCGGGCTGCTCGACCGCGACCTCCGGAGTCAATCCGCGCTCGTTGATGACGACATCGGTGGCGGTGACGTAGAGCAGGTGGGTGAGCATGAGACCGCTGCCATCCGGCAGGCGAATGAGACGCTGACGCGCCGCACGGCCGAGCGTGCGTTCGCCCACCAGGAGCCCACGGCCATTGCCGGTCAGGGCGGCCGCGAACACTTCGCCGGGGCCGGCGGTGCCAGCGTCGCTGAGGATTGCAATCGGCAAGGTCAACTGGCCGTCGCCGTCGGCGGCCTGGATGGGCTCTTTGGGCTTCCCCCGCTCCTGTCGGTAGATGAGGGTGCCGCTCTTCACGAAGAGTCGCGCCGCCTCGAGTCCGGCATCCACCTCGCCAAACGCCGTACCGCGCACGTCGATGACCGCGCGCGCGGCGCCACTCTTGGTGAGCGCCGCCATCTGAGACCGAAGCTCGCTGGCGCTGGTCTTGCCGAACGCCGGGATTCGCACGTAGCCGATTCCTGGTTCGAGGATGCGTCCCCGGACGGTCACCGGAGCGAGGTTTTCCCTGGTCAGCGTCAGCTGGTGCGGCTCGGCGGCGTTGCCCCGCAACACGGTGAGCTCCACCTTGGTGCCCGGCTTGCCGGCCAGGAGGTTCATGCCCTCGTGGACCGACGTATCGCGGGTGGACTGCCCGTCAATCGCCCGAACGTAGTCACCCGGCTGCAGCCCGGCCTTGGCGCCCGGGGAGTTGTCCCTCGCGGCGATGACGCGAAGATAGTACTGACGCGTCAGTTCGAGCCCGACCTGCCCGGTGGGGCTGGGCGCCTTCGATTCGAACGCCTTGACCTGATCCGCCGTCAGGTACGCGCTGTCCGGGTCGAGGCCGTCGGCCAGGCCGTGCATGGCGCCGCGCATGACCTTGTCGACCTGCACTTCCTCGACGTAGTTGTTCACGATCAACGTGACGACGTCTTCGAAGATGCGGAGGAACTGATAGCTCTCCTGCCGCGCCATCGCGTTGCCCATGACGCCGCCGACGACCGCATACATCGCGACTGGAAGCGAGAGAACCAAGACCGCGACACGCCCGCGTGAGTTCATCGTGGACTCCTCAGCCATTGTACGGGATCAACCGCACGGCCGTCGATCCTGAGCTCGAAGTACGTCGCCTCGACTCCAGCGGCGGTTCGTCCCGCGTAGCCGACCACCGCGCCCCGATCGATCACGGCATCCTGGCTGGCCACGGCGCTGCCCAGATGACCGTACACCGTGAACGCGCCCTCTCCATGGTCCACAATGACGACCACGCCAAACCCCGTGAACGGCGCGGCATGGACGACGGTGCCGCCGTGCACGGCCCGCACGGCATCGCCTGCCCGCGACCCGATTTCGATGCCGCTGCGCACGACCGGCGTGCCGAACCGGTCGCCGGCGCCCCGTCCGAAGCGTGACAGCACCCGGCCCGCAACGGGCCACTCGAGCGCGCCACGAAAGGGCGCGAGGGGGAGCGTTGCCGGCCGTTCGGCGTCGAGCCCGCCGATGCGTCGCTCGAGCTCGGCTTGCGCTCGTTGAAGGTCCCCGACATAGCGGGCGGCCAGGTCTCGACGCCGATCGAGCTCTGCGATGCGGCGCGTGTGGGCGGAAATGGCCCCGTCCAGCGCCTGGCGCGCTCGTCTCGCCTCATCCTGCGCAATCGCGACCTCTTGCTGGCGAGCCGACAACTCGTCCATGGCCTCCCGGGCATCGGCGAGGAGGCGACGATGCGCGTCGAAGCGGGCGCGGTCCAGACGGGCGACCGCTGCTACCCCACGGCTCATGCGGCCGAGCGCCCGCAAGTCGTCCGTCCGGAAGAGGAGCGGCACGTACCCGCCGCGACCTCGTTTGTAGAGCTCGATGAGGCGCTCACTGACGCCCGTCGTGCCGGCCAGGCGCTGGGCATCGAGCTCGGCCACCCGCCTGGTCGTCGTGTCCAGGGCCTGCGTGACCTGACCGAGCTCGAGCTCGGCCTTGGTGACCTCCTGAGCCTTGATGTCCCGCTCGATCTGCAGCCGACGCAATTCGATGAGCAAGGTCGCGGACTCTCGGGTGAGCCGCTCGGCTTCGCTGTGTAGCTCGCGGATCCTCGCCGACGCCTGATCGATCAGCGCACTGGCTGGCTGCGCGGCGGTGACGACAGCGGCGTTCAGCGCCGTGGCCACGCCCACGACCAACCGCACGCCGTAGGCTGGGCGGTCCCACCCGAAGGGCATCAGCGGTCAGCCTACCATTGATGGCCCTTGATTCCACGCGTCGTGACGACGTAGCGTTGACCGTTTGATTCTCGCTCCGCCGCATCGGCGGGCTGCCAAACAGGGGGTCGTCATTCGGGTCAGCGTCGTGCCTGTCGGATTCGCGCTCGTTGCGCTGATGCTCGGGGTGCCTCCCCAGCGTGTCGCGGCGAGCTCGGCGCCCACCTGGGCGGTCGGAGACCTCTGGCGATTCTCGGACGTCATCGTCAGCGGACGAGTCGATGGCGTGGTATCGGGGTGGGAAGCCGGCGCCGGTGCCATCTACACCTGGGTGTTGCTCGACGTGGACGAGGTGTTCAAGGGGGCGATCTCAGCCGGTCCCTTGGCCGTGAAGCAGCTGGGCGGACTGGTCGGCGACACAGCTCTTTCGGTGATCGACCAGGCGACCTTCGTCTCAGGTGAGCGGGTCCTGCTGTTCCTCGAGGCACGGCCGCGTGACCGATCGTTGTACACGGCCGGCCTCTGGCAGGGCAAGTGGCAAGTGGTCACCTTCGCCGACGGCGAGCGCGTGGCGCTGCGAGGAGGACAGGCCCTGCCGCTGTCGGCCCTCCGGCAGTCGGGCATGTCGGCGGCTTCCGTGACGGTGGGTGACGGCGGCGAGTGGTCGCGTCCGACCGTCGGCCACCAGCGCTTCATGCTCATGACCACGCCCTTTCGGTACACCTTTTTGCCGACGGTTGAACTGCAGGCGGGAGGGCAGCCCGGTCTGCCCGGAGGCGGTGTCGCCGAGGTTCAGGCGGCCGTGCAGGCATGGAACGCTGCGGGCGCCGCGTTCCGGTTTCTCCCCGGTTCGTCCTCTTCGCCGCCGCGGTGCGCCAGCCAGTTCCTCGGCACCTACGGCGTGACGATCTCATACCTGGATCCGTGCGGAGAGATTAGCAACAGCGGTGGGACGCTCGCCGTCGGGGGGTCCTACTTCACCATGAGCGCCTCGATCTCGGTCAGCGGCCAGCCGTTCCGGCTCGCCCTCGAGGGCTTCATCATCAACAACGACAGCCCCATCGCGCAGGAGTTTCTGAACGTGAGCGGCTGCTTTCAAGACATCCAGCTGCACGAGCTGGGGCACGTGCTCGGCCTGGGCCATTCGAGTGATCCATCGGCCATCATGTTTCCGTCGCTCAACCGTGACTGCGCCGGGAGCCCCAGCGCCCTTGGTCCAGATGACCTGGCAGGCATTCACTTCATCTATCCGCTATCACTCGGTGGAGTGCCAGGAAGCGTGAGCGTGCAGCGCGCGAGCGCCATTGGCGAACTCCTGACCATCGATTGGACGCTGGGACCGGGGGCGGCACCCACGTCGCACCGCCTCGATTTCTTTGTCGGCAGCGCGCTCGCGGTCACGATCATCGTGGGTCCGGCGACTACGGTGTCGCTGCCACTGGCCGCGGGGACCGCCGGCACGTTCAGCGTCCAAGTGACGGCCTTTGCCGGCCTGGTGCCGGGGCCCACGTCGCCACCGTTTGCTTTTGCCATCGGCGCATCCTGCACCGAACCCCCGCCGACGCCGGCCATCGTCGGCGGTGTGGTCAACGGAATCGCCATGGCGAGCTGGGTCGCGGTGCCGGGTGTGATCCATTACCTCTTCCAGGCGGGCACCTCGCCCGGCGCCTCCGATCTGGTGCCGCTCACCAACATCGGCACCACGACCGGCGTGAGCGCGAGTGGTGTGGTCCCCGGATTCGCAGCCTGGGTGCGGGTTATCGCAGTGAACGATTGCGGATCGTCTGTCCCGGCCGACTTCCTCGTGCGGTAGGCCGACCCGCGCTGTGGGCCTGGGGCCCGGACCGACGCTGACGGCCTCTCGGGGCGTCGGACACCAGCGAAGCACCGCTTCGGAGCCTGGCCCTGGTCGCCGTCTAGCCGAGCGACGTGTCCATCGCCATCATGATGAGGAACCCGGTCAGGAAGCCGAGCGTGGCCACGTCTGTATTGCCCTGACGGGTCGTTTCCGGAAGCAGTTCTTCCACCACGACGTACAACATGGCGCCAGCCGCAAATGCCATCGCGTAGGGCAGCACGGGCTGCGCGACCAGGACCAGCGCGCAACCGAGCACGCCCGCGACCGGCTCGACGGTTGCGGACAATTGACCGTACCAGAACGCGCGGACGCGGCTCATCCCTTCGCGTCGAAGCGGCAGCGCGATCGCGAGGCCTTCCGGGATGTTCTGAAGGCCGATCCCGATGGCGAGGGCCAGGGCGGTGCCGGGCTCCCCGCCGCCGAACGACACGCCGACGGCCAGGCCTTCGGGGAAGTTGTGGATCGTGATGGCGACCATCAGCAGCACCGCGCGGCGCCAGCTCGAGCCGGGGCCCTCAGCCTGCGCCTCGTCCGGGAACTCGGGATGCAGATGAGGCAGCAACTGGTCGAGCGCGAAAATGAAGAGTCCCCCCAACGCGAGGCCGACGACGGCGGGCCATGTGCCTCCCAGCTCGATCGCCGGCTGGAGGAGCGACCAGCACGAGGCGGCGACCATGACGCCTGCCGCGCCGCCCATCAGCGCGTCCATCAGGCGCCGCGGGGCTTGATGGAAGAAGAGGACGGGCGTCGTCCCGATCGCGGTGAGCAGATAGGTGCCGATCGTGGCCAGCAGCGCCTGGGTTACCGGTGAGAGGGCGACGAACCAGTCCGGCATGCTGGGGGAGGATACACTGGCCTGATGTCCGCGATCTCCCAGAATCCCCTTCCGAGTCCGACCACCGACCCCCTGGCTGCACCAATCCTCATCTCGCCGGCGGAGCTGCGCTGGCTGACGGTGGGCGTCTGGGTGGGCGGCGTCTTCATCCTGACGCTGCTGCCGGTCCTGCTGATTCCACGAGTGGGCCTGGCCCTTGGCATCGGAGCGTCCTACTTGCTGTTCTTTCTCGCGTGGCAGCCGATTCAGCTCATCATGCAGCGCCGGATGGGAACGCCCGCGGCGCTCGTACGCATGATCGTCCTGGTGGCGGCCGCGGCCACGCTCGCGTATTACCTTCGCGAGCTCCTGCTCGCGATGGCGGCGGCCTCCTCGATATCGCATCCCGCATAATTGAGCGCGTGCGAGTGCTCGGCATCGACTACGGCCGCAGACGCATCGGCCTGGCTCTGAGCGACGCGACGGCCACCCTTGCCTCGCCGTGGCAGTTGATCGCCCGTCCTGACTCCGACTCGGCCACGCTCGACCTGATCGTCGATCAAGTGCACACCCTGTCCCGCGCAGACGAGGGGTTGGAAGCGGTCGTCGTGGGATGGCCGCGCCGGCTCGATGGGAGCCCCACCCACGACACCGTGCACGTCGAAGCGTTCGCGCGCGCCCTCGAGCCGCGGGTCGCGGTGCCGGTGATCTTGCAGGACGAACGCTTGTCGAGCCGGGAAGCAGACGAGCGGCTGGCATTACGAGAGCGGAACTGGCGCCGGCGAAAGGCCAAGCTCGATGCTGCCGCAGCGGCGGTGATCCTGCAGGACTACCTGGATGGACGGACCAGATGAAGCGTCTGCTCATCGCCGTCGCGCTGGCGTTGCTGCTGGTGGCCGGCCTGGCCGGCGGCGTCACCTTTGTCGGCCATACGCGGATCCACGAATCCTTCAAGGGTTATGCAGACGAAGGCGTCTTCGTGGACATCAGTCCGGGTCTGGGGTCGGCGGCGATTGGGCGGCAGCTCGTCGATGCCGCTGTAGTCAGAGACCCCGTGACCTTCCGAGCCGCCGTCTGGTTGAGCGGCCGGGCTCGGGACCTCCGCGCCGGTGAATATCGATTCGACCGGCCGATGAGTGCGCTCGAGGTGGTCGAGAAGATCTCGCGCGGGGACGTCTATCGCCGCCTGGTCACGTTTCCCGAAGGACTGACGATCCGAGAGATGGCCCGGGTGTACGAAGCGGCGGGGCTGGGCACGGCCGCACAATTCGAACAGGCCGCCATCGACGTCACGGCCATTGCCGCGCTCGATGCCGAAGCCAGGACGCTCGAGGGGTACCTTTTTCCAGAGACCTACGCGCTGGGCAGAAAAGCGCCAGCCGCGGTGCTGATCGCCCAGATGACTGAACTGTTCATGAAAACGTTCTCGCCAGAAATGATCGAGGCCGCCCGGGCACATGGGCTCAGCGTGCGCGACGCCGTGACGCTCGCGTCACTGGTCGAGAAGGAAACGGCACTGGCCGACGAGCGCCGGATCGTGGCGGCGGTCTACCTCAATCGTCGGCGTGTGGGCATGCCCATGCAGGCCGACCCCACGGTCATCTATGCGCTGCAGGCTGCGGGGCGCTATGACGGCAACCTGCGCCGGGATGACCTGCAGATCGACTCGCCGTACAACACGTATCGCTATCCCGGCCTGCCTCCCGGACCGATCGCCGCGCCCGGGCGCGCCGCGCTCGAGGCGGCGGTCAATCCCGCGCCGGTGGACTACCTCTATTTCGTGAGCCGCAATGACGGATCCCACGTATTTGCCCGCACCCTCGCCGAACACAACCGCAACGTTCAACGGTGGCAGGTGGAGTTCTTTCGCCGTCGCGCGCGCGCCAAGCAACCCTGACGCAGGCGACGGACTCCTAGCGCTCCCCCCACTTGAGCTTTTCCCTGAGGACCGCGAAGTAGTTCCGGTTGGCCGCGCGGACGAGTCGGATCGGTTTGGCCGCTCTGGTCACGGAAAGCTCCCCGCCCTCGGCCAGCGGGAGGCCGTGCTGGCCGTCAAAGGTCACGTAGATTTCCGCACCGGCGTTGGTCGAGGCGGCCCGCACGCGCACCTCGCGGGCCGCGGGGATCACGATGGGGCGATGCGTGAGCGTGTGCGGAGCGATCGGCGTCAGGACCATCGCGTCCATCGCGGGGTGCACGACGGGCCCGCCGGCGGACAGGTTATAGGCGGTCGATCCGGTTGGTGTGGCGATGATGAGACCATCCGACCTGACCGAAGTCACGAACTGATCGCCCACCGTCACGTCGAGATCCACCATTCGGGACAGTGCCGTTCGCGCAAGCACGATGTCGTTCATCGCCAGGCCCGTGTGTCCGGGCAGGCTGCCGAACAGCATCATTCGCGCGTCGTGATCCACACGGCCTGCCAGCGCGGCCTCGAGCGAGCTGAACAGCTCGGCGTGCGTGATTTCAGTCAGAAACCCCAGGGACCCGAAGTTGACGCCGAGGATCGGCACGTCGAGCCCGCGCGTGCCGATGATGCCCGCCATCGACAGCAGCGTGCCGTCACCGCCGAGGACCAGCACGAGGTCGACGGCCTCGGCGAGCTGCCAACGCTCGGCCACCGGGCGGTCACCGTCGGCCATGAGCTCTGCCGTCTCGGGCGCCCAGAGCGCAGGGACATCGCGCGCACGCAGCCACTCCTCCAACTCCGCGAGCGTGCTCGATGCGGCCGTCAGCTGCCGCTTGGTCACGATGCCTACGCGCATGTCAGATGCATCAGGAACTCCCGGTTGCCCTCGGCCCCGGTGATTGGCGAGGGGATGAGCCCGACGCGTGCCAATCCTACTGCACGGCCGGCCGCCGTGACCTCGCCAATGACCCGTTCGTGGACGGCTGGGTCGGTGACCAGTCCCCCGCGGCGCACCTCCTGGCGTCCCGCCTCGAATTGCGGCTTGACGAGGGCGACGACATCGGCGCCCGACGCCAAAAGACCGGGCACGACGGGCAGGATGAGCGCGAGGGAGATGAACGAGACGTCAACGGTCACGACGTCGGCGCCCTGGCCGAGGCCCGGCAGGTCGACCGCTGTGAGGGCGCGTGCGTTGATGCCCTCGATGACGGTGACGCGCGGATCACCGCGAAGCTTCCAGTGAAGCTGGCCGTGACCGACGTCGATCGCCAGGACATGGCGAGCCCCGCGCTGAAGCAGCACGTCGGTAAACCCGCCCGTCGACGCGCCGATGTCAAGTCCCAGGCGCCCCTCCACGGCAATGTGGAACAGGTCGAGGGCATGCGCGAGCTTGACCCCGCCACGGCTCACCCACGGGTGGTCTGGTTGGGTGACCCGAATCTCGGCATCGGCAGCCACCAGGGCCCCGGCTTTGATCGAGGCCGAGCCGGCGACGTCGACCTTGCCGGCGAGGATCAGGGCGCGGGCCTTTTCGCGTGTCTCGGCCAAACCGCGTTGGACCATCAGGATGTCGAGGCGCGACTTGGCCACGGCGGTCACGACTGCCGATCGAGGACCCAGCGGGCAATGCCCATGAGGGCCGAGTCGTCGAGGCCGGCGCCGGTCAACGCCGAGGCGGCACTGGCGATGCGGTCGGCGGCGAGCTGTCGCGATCGTTCCAGGCCGAACAGCGACGGATAGGTGGGCTTGCCCGCCTGCGCATCCTTGCCGGCTGTCTTTCCCAGGGTTTCGGACCGCTGTTCCACGTCGAGCAGATCGTCGACGATTTGAAACGCGAGTCCGATCTCGACCCCAAAACGATCGAGCGCGGCGACGGCCTCTTCGTCTGCGCCGGCCATGATGGCACCGGCGACCGTGGCCGCGCGGATCAGCGCGCCGGTCTTGCGCCCGTGCATGGCTTCGAGCCCGGCGGCGTCCAGGATCGCCGGCGGACGACCTGGAGCGGGTCGGATGGCCGCGAGGTCGAGCGCCTGGCCCCCGACCATGCCGGACGAGCCAGCCGCCTCCGCGATCGTGGCGATGACGCGCAGTTTTCGGCTGACGATCGCCGGGTCGTTGGATGAGGGCTCCCGTGCGAGGAGGCGAAACGCGTCGGCTTGGAGGCCGTCGCCCGCCAGGATGGCCATCCCGTCGCCGGCCACCACGTGCAGCGTCGGGCGGCCACGCCGAAGCGTGTCATCGTCCATGGCGGGGAGATCGTCGTGGATCAACGAGTAGGTATGAATCATCTCGATGGCGCACGCCGAGGGCATGGCCAGACGCCTGACGAGATCCGGAGCGAGACCGCCGCGCGCGGCCACGGCGTCGGCCGCGCACAAGGTCAGCAGCGGGCGAAGTCTCTTGCCCCCGGCCGTGAGGCTGTACTGCATGGCTTCGCCGACGATGCCGGGGGTTGCGGGTGGTTTCAGCGCATAGCCGGCCAGCGCCGACTCGATCTCACTTCGGAGCGCTGTCAGCAGCTCGTGCAGGGGCATCCGAGGTCAACGCTCTTCGTCGCCCGGCAGGCCCAAGGAGGGTGGAGCCGGTTTGAGTTCACCGCGTTCGTTGAGCACCTCGATCCGCCGCTCGGCTTCCTCGAGCCGCGCGTGGCAGAAGCGCGAGAGCTGGACGCCCCGCTCGTACAATTCCAGCGACTTGTCGAGCGCCAGCTCGCCGTCTTCCAGCTTCTTGACGATCGTCTCCAGTTCGGCGATCGCGGTTTCGAAATCCTTGATGGTGGCATCCATGATGTCAGCGTTCCGGCGAGGGCGGATCGAGGATGGGCTCGGTGACCTGGCAGCGCAGCTCGCCGCGTGCAAGGGTGACGCGCACGAGGTCGCCGGAGCCGACGGCGGTCGCCTCACGAATGATCCTGGTTCGCGACTCGTCCCAGCACACGGCATAGCCTCGTGCCAGCACGTCCAGCGGGCTCAGGCCGTGCAGCCGCCCGGCCGCCGCCCGGGCGCGTGCATCGGCGTGGTGGACGCGTTCGACCACGACGCGCCGCAGGTGTCCATCGCGCGCGAGCAGACGCGCACGAATCGAGGCCAGTCGATGGCGAGGATCGTAGTGCCCGAGCGCGCGTCGAAGCGTCTCGTGCCGGCGCGCGCGGCGCCCGAGCGTCAGCGACAGCGTGCGCCCGAGGGCGGCCGCAAGCTCCGCCACGTGACGCCCGCGCATGGCGACCCTGCCCGGTTGCCCCGCCAGGCCCGGGCGCGCCAGCAGCGTCTTCAAGCGCGTGCGCCCGCCGCCGACCAGGCTGCGAATCGAGGCTTCGGCGCGACCACGGAGCCGGTCGATCTGCGCCAGGAACTCATCCTTGCGGCCGACGACCATTTCAGCGGCGGCCGACGGTGTCGGCGCGCGCACGTCGGCGACGAAGTCGGCGATGCTGAAATCGGTCTCGTGGCCGACGGCGCTGATGATCGGCACGGGAGAGGCGGCGATGGCGCGAGCCACTTTCTCCTCGTTGAACGCCCAGAGATCCTCGAGCGACCCGCCGCCTCTGCCGACAATGACGACGTCGACACCCTCGATGCGGCCCACCTGGCGAATCGCCCTTGCCAGCTCGCCGGCCGCGCCCTCGCCCTGCACCCGCGACGGCGCCATGACGAGATGAAGGTTCGGATACCTGCGATGCAGCACCCGGACGATGTCTCGCAGTGCCGCGCCGTCGATGGATGTGACCACGCCGATCCGGCGGGGAAGCGCCGGCAGCGGGCGCTTGCGGGCCGAGTCGAACAGTCCCTCGGCGGCCAGTTGCTTCTTCAACTGCTCGAAGGCGAGTTGCAGCGGGCCATACCCCCGCGGTTCCATGTGCTCGGCGACCACTTGATATTCGCCTTTGGGGTCGTACACGCTGACCCGGCCCCGGACGACGACGTGCAGGCCATCCCCGGGCTTGAACTTCAGATAGCGCAACGCGGACCGGAACATCACGCCCTTGATCTGCGCGTGAGCGTCCTTCAGCGTGAAATACAGGTGTCCCGTGGCCCAGACTCGCGCGTTGGAAAGTTCGCCTTCGATCCAGATCTCCGGGAACGACGTTTCCAGCACCTCGCGCAGGGTCGCCGTCAGCTCGCTGACCGACAGGATCCGCCGGACCGGTGCACCGGCCTCGACCGGCGCGGTCTCCCGGCCGGAGGCGGCATCGCCACGCGGCGGGTCGGTGCCGCGCGTCGTCCGCCGCGGCGGCTCGACATCGTCGAAGGGCAGGTCGTACGGTGTGGTCACGGGAGTGAGGCCGCCGGTTCGGCGCGTTCGGGCGACGCGAGGGCGTCGAGCTCGTCGGCCGACAAAGAGAGCGGCGTCATCGCCTGAGCGCGGCCGCTCGCGTGATCCGCCGTGATGATCACCGCGTGGAGCCGCGGGTCACCCGACGCCGAGTCGTACCGCGAGGGCAGGCCGCTGATGAAGCGCGCGACCATCGACGACCGCTCCATCCCGATGACCCCGTCGTGGGCGCCGGTCATGCCAACGTCGGTGATGTACGCGGTTCCGCCGGGCAGCACCCGTGCGTCGGAGGTCTGCACGTGTGTGTGGGTTCCGACGACGGCCGTCACCTCGCCGTCGAGATGCCAGCCCATGGCCTGCTTTTCCGACGTGGCCTCCGCGTGGAAGTCCACGAGGATCACCGTGGCCCCCCCTCGCCGCAAGGCAGTCACGTGGGGCTGGACGGCGGCGAACGGATTGTCGAGTGGCTGCATGAAGACCCGCCCCATGAGGTTGATCACGCCCACACGCTCGCCACGTGGCCCTTCCCACAGGTACGAGCCCGAACCTGGGGTGCCTTCGGGATAGTTCGCCGGTCGAATCAGCCGCGGTTCGTCGCGGATGAATTCCAGGGCTTCGCGCTTGTCCCACACGTGGTTGCCCGAGGTGAGCACGTGAAGGCCGCCTTTGAGGAGGTCACGCGCTATCTCCCTGGTGATTCCCGCGCCGCCCGCCGCATTCTCCACGTTGCCGACCACGAGATCGACCGCGTGGGCCTGGACGAGCGCGCCCAGCCCGCGGCGGACGAGATCGCGGCCTGGGCGCGCCACGATGTCGCCGATGAACAGGATCTTCATGGCGACGAAGCAATGTCGATCGCGATGTGATGTTCGACGCCGCGCCGTTCGGGGATCTTGGGCAGGCCGATTCGCAGCTCCCCTTGCCGCAGCCGTGCCGTGGCCTCCGCCGCATCGATGGCGACGTGCACGCGCAAGGCGCGGGCGAAGCGACCGAAGTCGCGTTCCACCAGGTGATAGCTCGACGGCCCGGTCGTTCGCTCGGGTCGATCCTTCTCCCCCACGACGAGCACGACGCCGGACTTGATCACGACGCGCATGTTCTCGGCGCGCACACCGGGTATGTCCAGCACGATTTCGACGGCGCGGTCGGTTTCGAAGACATCCCAAAGCGGGAGGCATTCACCGGACGGCACGGGCCGGTGCGTTCGCCGCCTGCCCAAATCCTCGAACAGGCGCGCCACCTCGGCGGAGAGGTCGCCGACATCCGTCGATACGAGGAGGCGGCTCGTGCGCATGTGGTCAGACGGTGAGGGTCGTCACGTCAATCCATAGTATCCCGCGAATCGATCTCGAGCACCGCGCCCAGCAGGACCGTCGCCCCTCGCGCGCAGTCCGGCCACGTGGTCCGCTCGAGGGGCGAGTGACTGATGCCGTCGATGCTCGGCACGAAGATCATGCCCATGGGGCAGAGGGCGGCGATCATCTGAGCGTCGTGGCCCGCGCCGCTCGGCAACTGCGCGACCTGCAGGCCCGAACGTGCCGACGCGTCTGCGATCGCCTGCTTCATCCGCGCGTCGGCCAGCGCCGGTGGGTTGCGGGAGGCGAGCGTCATCGTGATCGTCGTCCCGGTGCCGGCGGCAATGGCCGCCGCGCGCGCGCGAAGCTCCTGGGCGAGCGCGTGCAGGACGTCCTCCGACAGATCTCGAAGCTCGACGCTGAGCACCACGCGACCCGGAATCACGTTGGGAGAATTGGGCCACACGTCGAGTCTCCCGACGGTGCCGACATGCCGCCCGGGGCGGCCCGTCGCGGTCGCGCGCACGGCCAGCGTGAGCTGCGCGGCCGCGATCAAGGCGTCCTGCCGCCGATCCATGGGGGTGGTCCCCGCGTGATTGGCAAACCCCGCGATTTCGACGTCGTAGCGGTGGATGGACACGATGCCCTCGACGACGCCGATGGGAGTGCCGCGGCTGTGGAGGGAGCCACCCTGCTCGATGTGCAGCTCCAGATACGCGTGCCAGTCGCCGGGCCGGCGAATCGCCTCCTCGATGCGAGCCGGATCGCCCCCGAGGCGCCGGATGCCTTCGGCCCTCCGCAGTCCGTTCCATGTCTGATCGAGATCGCCGGCTTTCAGATCGCCGGCGACAATCCGACTGGCCGCGGTGCCGCGTCCAAATGCAGTACTCTCTTCGTGAGCCCACAGGACCATTTCCAGCGGGTGATGCGGGGAATAGCCGGCGGCCTGGCACGCCTGGATCACCTCGAGAGCCGCGAGGGTGCCGAGGTCACCGTCGAAATTCCCGCCGGTTGGCACCGAGTCGATGTGCGAACCGAACAGGATGGGACGCCGCGTGCCGTCGCCGCCCCACCGCGCGAAGATGTTGCCCGCCGCGTCGATCCGTGGCTCCAGTCCCGCCGTGGTCATTTCGGCGTGGAGCCATCGGCGGGCCGCGAGGTCGGCATCCGAGTACGCGACGCGATTGACCCCAGCGTCGAAGGTCCCGCCGGGCGGGCGGCCAAAGATGCTGAGGCGCTCGAGTCGAGCCTGAAGCCGGCCAGCGTCGACGGCCGGCGCCTGACGCGTACGGCTGCGCGACCAGGCCGGGAGTGGCAGCGTGGCCGCCGCGGCGGCAAGGAACGCTCGCCGTGAAATCATGAGCTGATTATGCGCCAGAGTGTCGAAGACCGCAGCCGCGTCGTCCGCCAGGTGCGGTGATGAGCCACGGGGCGTTCCTCGGGCGCGTCGAGAGCCTTGCCGCCGACCGGGATGCCGGCGCCTCGGAGCTCCTCGCGCGCCTGCTGCCAGAACTGGCCCAAGCGCTCACGCTCGGCCGGCAAACCACCACAGCCGTCGCCCGGATCGTCTGCGCAGGGCAGCCCGCGATGGCGCCGTTGTGGAACGCGTGCGCGTCGGCGGTGAGCGACTGGGCGATTCCTGGGCGCTTCGCACAGGTGCGTCTGGAACTCGAGCGCGCGCCGGCCTCCCTCACCCGCGCCGCAGCCGCGGCGCTGGCTGACACGCTGCACGGGCCCGTGGCCAGGGTCGTGACGCTCTCCTTCAGCGCCAGCGTGGCCAGTGCGCTCACCGAGGTGGGACGGCGACGCGTCCTGGAGGTGATCTGCGGCGAGGGACGTCCGCGCCTCGAAGGCCGTCGAATGGCCTCGACACTGGCCGACTCCGGGATCCGCGTCCACCTGTGCACTGATGCGGCGCTGGCCGCTCATCTGTCGCCAAGCGCCGCCGTCGTCGTAGGAGCCGATGCCCTCGCCCCGAGCTTCTGGATCAACAAGGTGGGCACGCTCGGTCTGGCCTCGGTGGCCTATGTCCGTGGCGCCCCGGTCTACGTCGTGACCAGCCGAAACAAGGCCGTTGCGACGGCCCTGGTGGAGCAGGAGCGGGGCCCGGGCGCGTTGGGCGCTCGGCCCGGACCGCTTGGCGGTCTGGATGAGGTCTGGGACGCGCCGTCTCCCGGGGTGGAAGTGGCCAATCCGGTGTTCGAGGCGATTCCAAGTGATTTGGCGACGCAGTTTCTCACCGACATCGGTCCCATCAGCCCGCTGGATCTGCCGGCGGCGACGGAGCGCTTCGCCGCGGACATCGCCAGACTCCTGGCCGTACTGCCATAAAATCAGGCCAAAAGCTGAGGGAAACAGGCCAGACGGCGCTGTCATCCATACATGAGTTAATAACACTAATATAATATGCTTGACATCAGCTAATAGTCTGTTATCATCGGGTCATTGCCTGGCCGTATGAGCGTGCACAGGCATGTCAGGGAGGCGACGAAACGCAAATGGCGGCCAAAGGAAAAGTCATTGGGATCGACCTGGGCACCACCAACTCTGTCGTGGCTGTCATGGAGAACGGTCAGCCGACAGTGCTGGTCAACCAGGAGGGCTCGCGGCTGACCCCCTCGGTGGTGGGGTTCACCAGGGACGGCGAGCGGTTGGTCGGTCAGGTGGCCAAGCGACAGGCCGTGACCAACCCCGACAACACCGTGTCCTCGATCAAGCGCTTCATGGGCCGCAAGTTCCAGGAGGTGGCTGGCGAGGCCTCTCGCGTGTCCTATCGCCTTGCGAGCTCAGCCAAGAGAGACGTGTGCGTCGATCTGCGGGGCAAGCAGTACTCGGCGCCGGAGATCGCCGCGATGATCCTTCAGAAGCTGAAGCAGGCCGCGGAGGATTATCTCGGTGAGAAGGTGACCGACGCGGTCATCACGGTTCCCGCCTATTTCAACGACGCTCAGCGCCAGGCGACCAAGGACGCGGGCCGTATCGCGGGCCTCAACGTGCTGCGGATCGTGAATGAACCCACGGCCGCGGCGCTGGCCTATGGGCTCGACAAGAAAGGTGACGAGACCATCGCGGTCTACGACCTGGGCGGCGGTACCTTCGACATCTCGGTGCTCGAAGTGGGAGAGGGCGTCGTCGAAGTCAAGGCCACCAACGGCGACACGCACCTCGGCGGCGATGATTTCGACCAGAAGATCGTCGAGTGGCTCATCGCGGAGTTCAAGAAGGCCGAGGGCATCGATCTCGGCAAGGACCGGATGGCCCTGCAGCGGCTGAGAGAGGCGTCCGAGAAAGGCAAGATCGAGCTGTCGTCGGTGATGGAAACCGAGATTGCCTTGCCGTTCATCACGGCCGATGCGTCGGGCCCGAAGCATCTGTCGATCAAGCTCTCGCGCGCCACGCTCGAGGCGCTGGTCGAGGACCTCGTGCAGCGGACGATCGGGCCTCTCGAGCAGGCCCTGGCGGATGCCGGAATGGATCCGGCCAAAGTCGACGAGGTCGTCCTGGTCGGCGGATCGACGCGCATGCCGCGCGTGCAGGAAGTGGTCAAGCGGTTCTTCAACAAGGAGCCGCACAAGGGGGTGAACCCGGACGAAGTCGTCGCCGTCGGGGCGGCGATCCAGGCGGGCGTGCTCTCTGGCGAAGTCAAGGACGTGCTGCTGCTCGATGTCACGCCGCTGTCGCTCGGAATCGAGACGCTGGGCGGTGTGATGACGCCGCTGATTTCCCGCAACACGACGATTCCGACCAAGAAGAGCGAGGTCTTCTCGACGGCCGCGGACCAGCAGACGAGCGTGGAAGTCCACGTGCTGCAGCGCGAGCGGCCCATGGCGCGTGACAACCGGTCGCTCGGTCGCTCGGTCGCTTCCATCTCGCCGGACTGCCGCCCGCGCCTCGCGGCACGCCCCAGATCGAGGTGACCTTCGACATCGACGCCAACGGCATCGTTCACGTCGCCGCGAAGGACAACGCGACCGGCAAGGCGCAGACCCTCACGATCAGCGGATCGAGCGGCCTGTCCAAGGACGAGGTGAGCCGGATGGTGCGCGAGGCCGAGCAGCACGCCGCCGAGGACCAGACCCGGCGCGACGTCGTCGACGCGCGCAACCAGGCAGACGCGCTCATCCACGCGGTCGAACAGACCTTCACCGAGCACAGGAGCGTCGTGCCCGATAGCGAGGCGGCCCGCATCGAGGCGGCCCTCGAGGCCGCAAAGCGCACCGTCAAGGGTGACGATGCCGCGGCGATCCGAGGGGCGGTGACCGAGCTGCAGCAGGCCTCGCACGCGATGGCCGACATCGTCTACCAGGCCTCGGCGCAATCGACGGCTGCGCAAGGCGCGCACGTCAAGGATGCAGAAGTGGTCGACGGCGAATTCGCCGAGACCCGCTAATCGAGAAGTCAGTTTTTTCAACCATGGAGGAAAGCAATGACAATGATTCGATTCGATCCGTTCCGTGATGTCGTGGCCCTTCAGGACCGCATGAACCGCCTCTTCAGCGAGGCGTTCCCATACCGTGGGCGCGAAGACGATTTGCTCACCGGGAATTGGACGCCGGCGGTGGACATCTTCGAAGCCGATGGCAACCTCGTCCTCAAGGCCGAGCTGCCCGACATGCGACGCGAGGACATCGACGTCACCGTCGAGAACCATTCGCTGACCATCCGCGGGGAGCGCCAGATGAACGACGAGCTGCGGAAGGAAGGGTTCCATCGCATCGAGCGCGCCTACGGCAGCTTCGCTCGTACGTTCTCGCTGCCGGCGACCGTTGATGCCGGCAAGATCAAGGCGGAGTACAAGAACGGCGTGCTCACGCTGCGGCTGCCGTTGCGCGAGGAGGCCAAGCCGCGCACCATCAACGTCGAAGTGGCGGCGTAAGCAGCGCCCCAGGCACCCCCGGCCGTTACGCCCCTGGGCGCAACGGCTGGGCCTCGCCCATGACACCAGACAGGCGTAGGATCAGCGGTATGGGTGATTTCCTCCTCCACACGCTGATCCTCGCCGTTGCCATCTGGGTGACCGCCGCCGTCGTGCCGGGGGTCACCGTCTCGAGTGGCTTGGCGCTCGCCGTCGCCGCCATTGTCCTCGGCGCGGTCAACGCCATCGTCCGCCCGATTCTTGTCGTGCTCACCCTGCCGCTGACGGTCCTGACCCTGGGTCTTTTCTATCTCGTTGTGAACGGCATGGCCTTTGGCCTGGCGGCGGCCCTTGTCCCTGGCTTTTCCATCACCTCGTGGGTGGCGGCCGTCCTGGGCGCGTTCCTGACGAGCGCCCTGTCGTGGTTCATCGGGGCGTTCATCTGGCGGGAGTAGAGTGGGGTCACAGCCAGGGGCCGCTTTGAGCCGGTGGAGGCCGTCGCGGGTCCTCCGAGCGTGTTGGGCCGATCAGGGGGTTGCCCGCTCCCAAGACCTACGGTAAACTGAAAGGCTATGTCCGACCACGTGATTCCAGTCGAAGAGGCCGTTGGCGAGGAGCCCCAAGAGCAGCTCGAGCCCGCGCCGCCCATTGAAAGTCGCTTTCTGTTCGTCGACGTGGCGGCCATGCGGGCCAAGCAGCTCCGGAAGGGCGCCAAACCACGCGTGGCCGAGGGGGTCCTGGAAGCCCATGGCGCGCGCCCGGCCAAAGCGGAGCGGACCGCGATGACCGAAGTGAGGGAGGGCCTCGTGTATTGGGACTTGCCCGACTTCAAGGCAGTATTCGACACGCGGTAGCCGGATGGCGGCGGCCGTTCTCGGGCCGACGCCAAGTGAACCGCAGACTTGCCTCCTACGTATTCTTCACCTAGGGGGGGACGCTCCGTGTTCGAGCTATTGCTTCTCGCCTTGCTGGCGGTCGTGGGGCTGGCGGTCGCGGCCATCGTGGGCTTCGTGCTCTTGCTCGTCAAGTTCGTCCTCTGGGCCGTGCTGTTGCCCTTCAAGATTCTGTTCAAGCTGATGTGGCTTCCTGTGGGCCTGGCTGTCGGCGCGGTAGGGATGACCCTTGGCGCGATCGCTATTCCTTTCCTTCTGCTGCTGGTCGGCGGCTTTCTCGTGTTCGGGCTCATCGCCGCCATCGTCGCCGCGCTCGTTCCGGCGATTCCGTTCGTGCTCCTCGGCCTGCTGATCTGGGCCCTGGTCCGCAAGTCGCCCGCCACGGCCTGAGCCAGCCGCCTCTGGCGCGCCCGTTCCTCCGCCCCTGCACGGCGTCGTCTGCGCGCTACAGTTCCGCGCATGAGACACGCCTGGGGCACGCTCGCTGGTGGGATCAAGGCACTCGCGGTCACGGCGACGCCAGCCAGTTGTGTGAAGCTGGCACTGCTCGCGCTCTTGAAAGAGAAGCCCGATCTGATCGTCTCGGGCATCAATCGTGGCTACAACCTCGGGATGAGCGCGTATGTTTCGGGCACGGTGGTTCCGCGCGCGAGTCGTTCCGCCACGCGCCGGTGAGTACGATGTGACTGCCGGCGGGACGCTCAAGAGCCTCTTCGAGTGACGCGCTGACCTGCGCGGGTTCGGTTGGGCCTCGGCGACGTTCACGCGGCGTGGGGCGGGCGTCGCTCGTGAAGATCTGTGTCCTGTTGAAACGCGTGCACGGCTCGGAGCAGCGTCTCTTCGTCGAAAGGGCGTCCGGTCAGCTGGATGCCGATCGGGAGTCCGTCGGCCGAAAAGTCGCACGGGGCGCTGATGGCCGGAAGGCCGGCGAGATTGGCGCTCACCGTGAACACATCCGCCAGGTACATCTGGAGGGGATCAGCCGTCTTTTCTCCCAGTCGAAAGGCTGGCGCCGGGGTGGTTGGCGAGGCGACCACGTCCACGCGATCGAACGCGTGTTCGTAGTCCTGCCGGACGAGGGTCCGGACCTGTTGCGCCTTCAGGTAGTACGCATCGTAATAGCCCGCGCTGAGCACGTAGGTGCCGAGCATGATGCGCCGCTTGGCCTCCGCACCAAAGCCGGCGTCGCGAGTCTTGTCGTACATCGTCTTGAGCGTCCCGTTCTTGTCGAGTGGCGCACGCATGCCGTAGCGCACGCCGTCGTAGCGGGCGAGGTTCGACGAGGCCTCGGCCGTCGCGATCAGGTAATAAATCGGGATGCCATAGGACGCATGCGGCAAATCCACCTCCAACACGGTGGCGCCGCGGGCGCGGAGCACGGCGAGGGCCGAGTCAAGCGCTTGAAGGACATCGGGGTCGACGCCCTCGCTGAGCACCCGGCGCGGGACGCCGATGCGCAGCGATCGCACATCGCCGGTCAGCGCCTGTCGGTACGGAGGCACGGGTTGGGTGGAGGCTGTCGCATCGTGGGGATCCGCGCCCGCGATCACGGCGAGTACGATCGCGGCGTCGGCCGCGGTGCGCGTCAGCGGACCGATCTGGTCGAGCGACGAGGCGAACGCGAGCAGCCCGTAGCGTGATACGCGCCCGTAGGTGGGCTTGAGGCCGACGACCCCGGTGAGCGCCGCGGGCTGGCGAATCGAGCCGCCCGTGTCGGACCCGAGGGCCGCCGGCGCATAGCCAGCCGCAACAGCCACCGCCGAGCCCCCACTCGACCCCCCCGGCGTGCGCTCGAGGTCCCACGGATTGCGTGTCGGGCCGAACCCGGAATTCTCCGTCGACGAACCCATGGCGAACTCGTCGAGGTTGGTCTTGCCGAGCACGATGGCGCCGGCCGCCTCGAGGCGTTCGACGACGGTCGCACTGTACGGCGGGACAAATCCCTCCAGAATCCGCGACGCGGCCGTCGTCGCGATGCCCCGCGTGCAGATATTGTCCTTGAGTGCGATCGGGACTCCGTGCAACACGCCGATGGGACGGCCCGCCGCGCGCGCCTCGTCCAGTTCGACGGCGCGGGCCATTGCCTGTTCGGCGGCGAGCGTATGGAAGGCGTGGAGCCGCCGGTCGAAACGGGCGACGCGATCGAGCGACGCCTCGACGACCTCGCGCGCCTGGAGCGACCCGTCGGCGATGGCCCGGGCGAGGCCCTCGAGTGAAGGAACGGAGGCGGCGCTCATCCCAGGACCCGCGGCACCTTGAAAAGTCCCGCCTCTGGTGCGGCGTCCGGGGCATTGGACAGGACGTCTCGGCGCGAGAGCGTCGCGCCGGGCTCATCCGGGCGGTCCATCGGGCGATTGACGACATGTGTGGTCGGCGACACACCTGCGGTGTCGAGACCACGGATCTGTTCGACGTACTCGAGGATGCGCGCGAGCTGTGGCGTGAACAACGCGATCTCGTCGCTTGTCAGGTCGAGTCGTGCCAGCTCGGCGATCCGCCGGACCTCTGATTCCGAAAGCGTCGTAGTCATCGTTCGCGTGCGGTGGACGGGCGATGATCAAGCAGCCCTCGAGCCGCAACAGCCGGTGAACGGGCGTTGCGCCTCCGTGTTGACCCTGAAGCCACGTCGATACGCTCCCTTAGATTACACAGGATGCGCGAGGTTGGCGGTGGGCGCCGCCTCGCGCAGGTTGACGAACACGTCCTCGTCCAGGAGCCAGCAGGCCCCGGTGAACGGGCTCGCAGCGACCTGCTCGCGCAGCGCCCGGTAGGCCGCGTCGCGGGCGTAGCGCACCGACAGGTGGTGCAGCACCAATGTGCGCACGCTGGCGGCGTGCGCGACCTCGAGCGCCTCTTCGGATGTCGCATGAATCGGCTCGCGCCTGTCGTCGCTGCTGAGAAACGTCGCGTCATGCACGAGCAGATCGGCGTGGCGCACAAGGTCGGCGTCAATCGGCATGGCGTCGCCAGAATGCGCGAAGACGATGTGCTGGTAGGCTTCCATCAGCGCGTCGCGGCCGTGCTCGCGGGCGAGGTGCTCGATGTCAGCCGCGGGCGTGGCCGCGTGCTCGGGGCGTAGCCGTCGCCGATGTTCGAGCACGCGATATCCGACGGTAATCTCCGAGGCCACGTGCGTGACGGCGAACGCTTCGAGCGTATGGTGCTTGTCCATCTCATAGGTGTCGCCCGCAGCGATGGGGCGCCAGGTCACCGGAAATGCCACCTCCTGCCAGAGTCTTGCCATGAGTTCGCGCGTGGCGGCGACGCCGGGCGACCCTTCCGGGTACAGCACGGTCCAGGCTTTGCCACGCGCGCCCTTGCCGAAACGGCGGGCCCCCGCCAACCCCGGCAGGCCTAGCACGTGGTCGGAGTGACCGTGCGTGAGGGCGACGACGGCCGGGCTGAAGACCTGGCTGCCCAGCGCGAGCGTCAGGCCTTCGCCCGCATCGATCAGCAGCTGGAGTGGGCGATGCCACAGCCAGTTGGCGTACATGGCCCGGCTGTACCCGGTCAGCGTCGCGTCCATCGTGTCCGTAAGTGTACGGGAAACCGCTGGACAGCGGCCGCGCGCTCATGGTCCCGGTAGGAGTACACTACCCGAAGCTGCGCCTCAGTCCGCCGAACCCGCGCAGCCCGGTCAAGCCTCATGGTCCGTCGTCCTGCGGTCGCTGGCACCTGGTACCCGGACGATCCCGTCGCGCTGCGAGGCGCGGTGGAGACTCACCTCGCCCGCGCGGGCGACGCAGGTTCCTCGAACGACGTCCCTCCCGAGGCCCACCTCCTGGGGATCATCGCGCCGCATGCTGGCCTTGTGTACTCCGGTCCCGTGGCGGCGTATGCCTATCGGTGGCTTCAAGCGCGAACCTTCGACGTGATCGTCCTGGTTGGTCCGTCGCATCATGTCGCCTTCGAAGGCGTGTCCGTGTGGCCCCGCGGGCGCTTCGACACGCCGCTGGGACCCCTGCGTGTGGATGAGGAGGCTTGTTCCCAGCTCACAGCCGCCTGCCCGATCGTGCACGAGCACCCGGCGGCCCACACGCCTGAGCACTCGCTGGAGATGCAGCTGCCGTTTCTGGCGACCATGGTGCCCAAGCTTCCCATCGTGCCGCTGGTCATGGGTCATCAGACCCGCGAGACGGCGCAACAGCTCGGCGCAGGCCTCGAGCGGCTGCAGGCGCAGAAACGCGCGCTCCTCATCGCCAGCTCGGACCTCTCGCATTTCTTCGATGCGGCGAGCGCCGCGCGGCTCGACGCTCGCGTCATCGAGCACGTCAACGCCCTGGACGCTGAAGGTCTCATGTCGTGCCTGGAGCGGCGGCCCGAACACGCCTGCGGCGGTGGGCCGATGGTCTCGGTGCTGAGCGCGACACGCGCGCGAGGCGCCTCCACGAGTCGAGTCCTCCGATATGCGGACTCGGGCGACGTGTCGGGCGACAAGCGCTCGGTGGTCGGATACATGGCCGCGGCGATATGGCACTAAGCGAGGTTGACGATCGCCGACGGCTGCTGTCGCTGGCACGCGCCGCGTTGTCGGCGCGCGTGCACGGGACCCCGCCGCCAGAGCTTCCGGCAGACCTCAACCTCAGGGCGGCCGGGGTGTTCGTGACCATTCACTGCGCCGGTGACCTGCGCGGGTGCTTGGGAAGCCTCGAGGCCCGCGAGTCGCTGACGCACGCAGTGGTCCACCTCGCGGCCGCCGTGGCCGACGAGGACCCGCGCTTCGCGCCCGTCCGTCCAGAGGAGCTGGACGCCGTGGTCATCGACCTGTCGATCCTGACCTCGCCCGAGCGAGTCGACGACCTGACCACGATCGTGCTGGGGCGTGACGGCCTCATCGTGGAAGAAGGGCGCCGCCATGGCCTGCTGCTGCCCCAGGTTGCGGTGGAACATGGCTGGACACGCGAGATGTTCCTCTCGCAGGCGTGCCTCAAGGCAGGCCTGTCGGCCGATGCGTGGAGAAGGGGCGCGACCGTGCAACGGTTTCGCGCCGAGGTGGTGCGCGAGTCCGACTTCAGTGCCTGAGGCCCTCGCCGCCGAGATCCCCTGTCGGCCTCACTGCACGTCGAGCAGGTCGACGTCGAACACCAGGGTCGCGTTGGGGGGGATGGCGCCGTTGCCGGCCCCGGCTGCGCCGTAGCCGAGCTCCGGTGGAATCACGAGGCGCCGAAGCCCCCCGACGCGCATCCCCGCCAACCCTTGATCCCAGCCGCGAATGACGGCACCGGTGCCCAGCACGAAGCTGAACGGTGTGCGCCCGACGCTCGTGTCGAACTGGCGCCCCTTGTTCTCAGGGGCCGAGGGCTCATAGAGCCAGCCGGTGTAGTTCACCGTGAGACGACGGCCCGAGGTCGCCTGGGTCCCCGTGCCGACCCGCAGCTCCGCCATGCTGAATGGCGCTCCGGGCGGCGTGGGGCTGGTCGGCGTGGCATTGTTGCTCTTGCACGTGGTCAGGCTGAGCGCGGCAACGACGAGTAACGCGGGCAGACGCATCCCTCGATCCTGCCACGAACTCCGGCAGGCCACCATGACATATCGACACCGGCCCGTGAGTCCCGCGGGCCGGCGTCGATGGTTTCTCGTCACTTGATGAACAGCATCTCGCGATAGGTCGGCAGCGGCCAGAGTTCGTGGGGCACCATGAGCTCCAGCTCGTCGCCGATTTCGCGCAGGCTCGCCATGTGCGGCACGATCGTGTCGCGCATGTACTTCGCGTGTTTCTCGGTCGAGTGGCTGGGATGCTCCACCGCCGAGGCGAGCTTGTCGGTCTGCGCCCGGAACCGATCGACCGTCTTGACGAGCTGCGTCAGCAGTTTCTTGCCTTCCTTGCTCGTGCCCCCGGCACTCTTGACGGCCGAGACGCTCTCGGCGACCCGGCGCTGGGACTCGAGCGCGGCCGGCAGAATGTAACGGTTGGCCATCAGCACCATGAGCTGCGCCTCGACGTTGATGGTCTTGCTGTAGGTCTCGAGATTCACCTCGTGCCGCGCGTGCAGCTCGCGTTCGGAGAGGATCTTGAACTTCTCGAAGGCCATCACCACCGCCGGCTTGACCAGCTCCGGCAGCGCGTCCACCGTGTTCCTGAGGTTCAGCAGCCCGCGCTTGGCGGCCTCCTTGTGCCAGTCCTCGGAATAGCCGTTGCCGTTGAAGATGATCCGCTTGTGCTGTTTGATCGTCTGCTTGAGCAGGGCGGCGACGGCATCCTCCAGGCTTTGCTCCTTGGCCATCGCCGCTTCGAGTTGTCCGGCCATGACGTCGAGCGAGTCGGCGACCGCCGCGTTGAGACACGTCGCAGGAAACGCGATGTTCTGGTTGGACGACACCGCGCGGAACTCGAACTTGTTGCCGGTGAACGCGAACGGCGAGGTGCGATTGCGATCGCCGGCATCCCGCGGCAGGCGGGGCAGCACGTTGACGCCGATGTCGAGGAAGCCTCCGGCCTTCGTTGACCGTTTCCCGCCCGCCTCGACCTGCGTGAAGATGTCGGTGAGCATGTCCCCGAGGAACACCGAGAGGATCGCCGGCGGAGCTTCGTTGGCGCCCAGCCGATGGTCGTTGCCGGCGCGCGCAATGGACATGCGCAGCAGGCCCTGCCACACGTCGACTGCCCGCACGACAGCCGTGCAGAAGAACAGGAACTGCATGTTGTCGTGCGGCGTGTCTCCCGGGTTGAGCAGGTTGTTGCCCAGGTCGTCGCTGATGCTCCAGTTCAGGTGCTTGCCGGACCCGTTGACTCCCGCAAATGGTTTCTCGTGCAGCAGGCATGCCAGGCCGTACTTCGGCGCCACCTTCTGCAGGATCTCCATCGTCATCATCTGGTGATCCGTCGCGAGGTTGGCGCTCTCGAAGATGGGCGCAATCTCGTACTGGCTCGGAGCCACCTCGTTGTGTCGGGTCTTGACCGGGACGCCGACCTTGTAAAGCTCGGCTTCGGCCTCCGCCATGCAGGCGAGCACCCGCTCGGGAATCGATCCGAAATACTGATCCTCGAGCTCCTGACCCTTCGGCGGACGGGCGCCGAACAGGGTCCTGCCTCCGTTGATCAAATCGGGTCGGGCAAAGTAGAAGTTCCGATCGATCAGGAAATACTCCTGTTCAGGTCCGCACGTGGCCGTCGCGCGCGTGGCCTGCGAGCCGAAGAGCCGCAGCACACGCACGGCCTGCTTCGACAGCGCCTCCATCGAACGCAGCAGCGGCGTTTTCTTGTCCAGCGCGTCGCCGGTCCAACTCACGAACGCCGTCGGAATCACCAGCGTGACGCTGTTGCCGTTCTGCAGCAGCCAGGGGGGGCTGGTCGGATCCCAGGCCGTGTAGCCGCGGGCCTCGAAGGTGCTCCGCATGCCGCCCGAGGGGAAGCTCGAGGCGTCCGGTTCGCCGCGCACGAGCTCCTTGCCGCTGAACTCCGCCACCGAGCGGTCGTCCGGGCTTGGCGAGAAAAACGAATCGTGCTTCTCGGCGGTGATGCCCGTCATCGGCTGAAACCAGTGCGTGTAGTGCGACGCTCCCTGCTCGATGGCCCAGTCTTTCAAGGCGCTGGCGACCGCATCGGCGGTCGACAGGTCCAGGGGTTCGCCTCGCGTGATGGTGTTGCGCAGAGCGCGATACGCGGGCTTCGGCAGCCGCGCCTGCTGCACCTGATCGTTGAACACCAGCGACCCAAACACGTCGCTCACGCGCGCCGGCCGCTTGGTCTGGCGTCCTTCGGTCATCGACCAGTCACGAATGTTGCGTATGGCGTCGCCTAGCGCTGCCGATCCCATGTGCGTTGACCTCCTCGCCTCGTCGCGTGAGGCGTCGTGCTCCCTCGAGTTCGCTGCCACGGCACTCAGTCTGAGCGCCGGATGCAAGCCCGCCCCAGTGACGGAGCTTGTAACGTCAAAATCGTGCAGATCATACACGTTTTAAGCGTCACTCGTGCATATTTCACGGGTGTTCTTGGCTCAATCTCCCGGTCGTCATGCACGATCGACACTTTTTCCGCGTAAATGGGGCAAAGACCCGAAAGAGGGACCCGACGACGGCAGGCGCCGGAAACCGCGCCCTAGAAGACCGGGAGCAGCGTCCGTTGCCCGCAGCTGGCCTGAGGAGGTGCCGCCGCGCCGCTGACCAGCGCCGCATAGGCCAGGTCGGCCATCAGGGCGTAGCCGCGATCGTTGGGGTGGAAGCCGTCGGAAGAAAAACTCGAGGCGTCGTAGACGCGGGGCTCGCACATCAGGTCGATGACGAGAACGCTCTGGGCGGTGAGGGCGTTGACGCGGTCGGTCAGGCCGACCGCGATGCGCTGCAGGATGCTGCGCTCCTGCACCGTGTTCGAGGCCACATAGGGCGCGGCCGCCAGGTTCGGCAGGTTGAAGGCGACAATCCGGGCGTTCGGGGCTCGAGACCGCAGCCGCCGAACCATGTCCTCGGCGTCGGTGCCCCACTGTCGGACATGCTGATCGACAAAGGCGCGGACGTCCGGGCCCGCGCGGCCCGCCCGCACGTTCTGGGCGATGACGTTCGCATCGTTGCCGCCGGCGAAGATCGTGATGTGCGTCGTCGTGGCCGGCACGAACGGTACGATCTGATCGATGAAGGTGCCCGGTATGTCGTTGCGCCCGATGTCGCGTCCGAGCGTCAGGATGGCGCCGCTCAGCACGGCACCCGGCAGCGATCGATTGCTCAACGTGACCGTCCGCCCCTCGCTCTGGAACCGCCGCTTGATCAAATAGACGTACCCGGTACCGCTGGGGCAGTCGGGATCGAAGGGGACGCACGGCACGCTGCCACCGAAGCCGATGCCGTCGCTGGCGCCGACGGCTGCGTAGAACACGTCGTTGGGTGGCGTCGGAGCCGTCGGGGTGTCTGTCTTATTGCACCCGGAGAGCAGCAGCGAGAAGAGCAGCCCGCCGATCCACCAAGTCCTCGTGTCCTGTCCCACGCAAAACTTGCCAATCCTCCGGGCGGGGCATCCCGGCTGGCGGCGTTGCTCCTCCCGTGCATTTGCCCAATATGCTCGGTCGTCGCGCCTTGCCATCCGGGCGCCGCGCTCCGGAGTATTGTCAAGTCTTACGCGGGACACGACACTAGCGAGGCTCCGCCTCACACCGTCGAGCATCTGCCGCTGGGGCTCCGCCTCGCGAGGGACAGTGTTGGCTGGCCCGTCCTCCGGCCGGGCGAGAAAACTTGACTCACGTGGTTGGAAATCTGCAGAGTCAAGTTTTCTAGTCGACTGGAAACGCCGGTTGTCAAGCGAATGAGTCACGTCGTCGACGAACCCTTGACGGTATTTCGGCACGGTAGGGCGCGGGCAACAGACGGCCACCCGGCGAGGCAAGCCCGCGGGCGGTCCGGGTCGCCGCCACACGAGGAGCCTTGACGGCCCCGAATGCTGACCAGATGAGTCAAGTTTCTCCGTCAAGGCGACTGCCCCGCCGGAGGCGGGGCAAGACAACATCATGGCTATCGAGGCCCTGCTTACGTCACAGGCTTGGCGGTCTGAAGCCTCCACCGTCGCCAGCGACGACCCCACGGGGACCAAACGCGGCACAGATGCCACAGTTTGGTCTCAGGCAGGGCCTCGTTAGACATTCTTGTATTGTGGCAGACTCCTGGAACAGGCATGCTGCTGCTCTTCCTCGGCGTGGCCGCCGCGGTCGTCGCTCTGGCGCATACGGCGCCGTTTCCGTTCTTGCTCGATGCCCTGCATGCGGACCGGGTCATCTGGCGGATGCCCCGCCAGCAGACCACCCCCACCGTCTATCTCACCTATGACGATGGTCCGAATCCGACGGCGACGCCGGCGTTGCTCGACGTGTTGGCTGCCGAGGGCGTGAAGGCCACGTTTTTCCTCATCGAGCGGCACGTCACCGAGGACACGGCGCCGCTCGTGCGCCGGATCGCCGAGGAAGGCCACTCGGTCGCCCTGCACTCGCACACGCGAAGCTACCTGTTCCTGGAACCCGAGGCCTTGGGGCGCACGCTCACGGCCTTCTCCGCGCGCCTGGAGTCGCTGACGGGCCGGGCGGCGTGCCGTGCCTTCCGGCCGCACGCTGGCTTCCGTGGCAGCCAGATGCTCGAGGGACTGCGCCGCATCGACTATCAGATGATCGGCTGGGGCTTCATGCTCTGGGACTACGAATTCTTCCGACCTCGCTCGGTGGCCATCGTCCCTCGGCTGGTGCGCCGGGCGTCGCCCGGGGACATCATCGTCATTCACGACGGGCACCATGTGAATCCGCGCGCCGATCGACAGTATGCCGTCGATGTGACCCGCGCGCTGATTCCTGAACTCCGTCGAAAGGGCTTTCAGTTCGGGACGATCTGCTCATGACGCGTCCATGGTTCGCCCAATACCACGAGCAGACGAGCAGGGAGCTTCCCGCCATCGCGTGGCCGCATCTGCCGGCCTTGGTGCGGGAGGCCGCCTCGAACTTTGCGGAGTCTCCGGCCTTCAGCTTGTACCTGCCGAACGGCACGCAGGGCACCCTGACGTACCGCGAGGTTGAGCGGCTCTCCGACGAGTTTGCCGTGTACCTTCGCGAGGTGGCGCGGTTCAACCCGGGCGACCGCGTGGCGTTGCAGATGCCCAACTGCCTGGCCTATCCCATCGCCGTGTTCGGGTGCTTGAAAGCCGGCCTCGTGATGGTGAACACCAATCCCCTCTACACGCCGGCGGAGATGAGGCATCAGTTCACCGACAGCGGCGCCACGGGCCTCGTGGTCCTCGACGTGTTCGCCGACAAAGTCGCCGAGGTATTGCCGAAGACGGCCATCAAGACCGTTGTGCTCGTGAGCGTGGCGGATCTGCTTCCCACGCTGAAGCGCTTCGTCGTGCGCGCCGTGCAGAAGCACGTGAAGAAGATGCTTCCACCCGTGTCGTTCCCCCATACGACGTTCCCCGACGCGCTGGCCGCCGGCGCCCGGCAGCGCGCGGCGGGTGCCCGGCCCGAGAGCTACGCGGACGCTCTCACCGGCGACAGCATCGCGGCGCTCCAATACACCGGCGGCACCACGGGAGTCTCCAAGGGCGCGGTGCTGACGCACGGCAACCTGCTGGCCAACATCCTCGCGAGCCTCGAGGTGTGGAAGCCGCGGCTCCGGCGGGGCGAGGAGGTGATGCTGACGGCGTTGCCGCTGTACCACATCTTTGCGTTTACGGCGAACCTGATGGTGTTCTTTGCGGTAGGCGGCCGCAACTTCCTGATCCCTTCTCCTCGTCCGTTCACCAACCTTCGCCGCGTGATGGAGGAAGAGCCGGTGACCTGGTTCACCGGGGTCAACACGCTGTTCATCGCATTGATGAACGAACCGTGGTTCCAGGCGAAGAAGGACTGGAAGCTCAGGGGGACCGTCGCCGGCGGCATGGCGCTGGCGCCCGCCGTGGGCGAGCGGTGGGAGCAGATGACTGGCACGCCGATCTACCAAGGGTACGGTCTCACCGAGACATCGCCCGTCGTCACGTTGAACCCGTTTCACCGGGCGAAGATGGCGTCGATCGGCGTGCCCGTGCCGGGAACCGACATTCGGCTGGCCGACGACGAGGGCCGGGACGTGGAGCCCGGACAGCCTGGGGAACTCCTCGTGCGGGGACCGCAGGTCATGCAGGAGTATTGGCAGCGCCCTGACGAAACGGCGCGCGTGTTGCGCGACGGCTGGCTGGCCACCGGCGACGTCGCCACGATGGACGAAGCCGGGTACTTCTACATCGTGGATCGCAAGAAGGACATGATTCTCGTGAGCGGCTTCAACGTGTATCCGTCCGAGATCGAGGCGGTGCTGGCGACTCACCCTGGAGTGGCTGAAGTGTGCGTCCTCGGTGTGCCCGACCCGCTGTGCGGCGAGGCCGTCGTGGCGGTCATCGTGCCCCGCGACCGTACGCTGACCGCCGACGCCGTGCGCGAGCACGCGCGCCAGTCGCTCACCAGCTACAAGATCCCGAGGACCGTCGTGTTTCGAGACCAGGTGCCCAAGTCGAACGTCGGCAAGATCCTGCGCAAAGATCTGCGTGAGGTGGCCGTCGCCGCGCACCGTGGCTGATTCGACATGGACAACCTTTGTCATACGCTCGCTGGGGCCGCGCTGGCCCAGGCGGGCTGCAAACGGCGCACTGCCCTGGCGGTGCCCACGCTGCTCATCGCGTCGAACCTCCCGGACCTCGACGTCGCGGTGTTCGCCACCGACACGCTCGCCATGTCGTTCCGCCGGGGCTGGACGCATGGTGTGCTGGCGATGGTGGTGTTGCCGGTGGCCCTCGCCCTCGCGATGCTGGCCTGGGACCGCGGCGTTCGGCAGGTCGGCCGGCGGGGGGCCCCGCGCGCGCCGGCGCGCGCGCGCGAACTCCTGCTCCTGGCCTGCCTGGGGACGTGGCTGCACGTGTTCATGGACTACCTGAACACCTACGGCGTCAGGTTGCTGATGCCGTTCTCGCAGCGATGGTTCTACGGCGACGCGCTGTACGTCGTCGATCCGATCCTGTATGTCGTTCTCGGAGCCGCGCTGCTGCTCGGACGGTCGCGCACCAGACCTGCGTCGGCGGGCGCCGAGCGACTCGTGGCCTTCGGCCTGACGGTCGCCGCCGCCTACATCGGCGTGATGTTCGTCTCGAATCTGTGGGCGCGCGCGGAGGTCAGACGCGGTCTGGTCCGCGCCGGACAGCCGGCGGACACCCGCTTCATGGAGACGCCGGTATTTGGCAACCCGTTGCAGCGGGATGTCGTGGTGGACGTGGGGGACCGCTACGAGAGGGGCACGGTGTGGTTCGAGCCCTGGCCGCATTTTCGGCCGGCGGGCTACGGGGTGTCGGTCAACGACGACCAGCCCCCCGCGCGCCAGGCCTCGACGACTCCGCGCTTTCGGGCGTATCTCGGCTGGTCGCGCTTCCCGTTCTATGTGCTCGAGTCGGGGGAGGAGGGGACGCGCGTCTTCCTCAACGACTATCGCTACGCGGGACCCGAAGGGCGCGGCTGGGCCACGGTGGTGGCCCTCGTTCGGTGACCCCAGGGCCTGGGAAGAGGTCGGTCCCCACGCGCCGACGCGTAGAATGGGATCGACACCATGCGGATCTGCCTCACGCTCATACTCGTCTTGCTGCTGGCTCCCACTCCCGCCCGGGCGTGGGGCTTCAACGCGCACCGATTCATCGCCGAGCGCGTCATCGCCCTCCTCCCTGCGGAGCTGCGTCCGCTGTTCGAGCGTCACCAGGCGGTCTTCGTCGAGCGCTCGCTCGACCCGGACATCTGGCGGCAAGTGGGCTGGGAGACTGAAGCTCCCAACCACTTCGTCGATCTCGACCACTTCGGCGCCTATCCGTTCGCCGAGCTGCCGCGGGACTACGACCGTGCGGTCGAGAAATTCGGCCGCGACGTCATTCACGCGCAGGGCCTGTTGCCATGGCGCACCCAGGAGTTCTACGGGCGTCTCGTCCGCGCCTTTGCCAGCCTCACGCGTCAACCACCCTCTGCCTACGCGCAGGACGACATCGTGCTCTTTTCGGCGATTCTGGCCCACTACATCGGAGATGGCCATGTCCCGCTGCATGCCGTGGTCAACTACGACGGGCAACGCACCAATCAGCACGGCCTGCATGCGCGTTGGGAAGCCGAGCTGTTCGACCGCCTGCGGCAGCGACTGACGATTGCGCCGGCCGCCCCAACGCCGGTGACCGATCCCCGGGAGTTCATGTTCGACGTGCTTCTGGCGAGCAACCGGCTGGCGGACGGCGTGTTCGCCGCCGACAAAACCGCGGTGGCGGGCCGTGAGTTCTACGACGACGAGTACTTCAAGGCGTTCGAGCGCACGCAGTTTGGCGTGCTCGAGCATCAGATCAATCGGTCGATGACGGCGGTGGCCTCCGTCATCGTTGGCGCTTGGCATGCCGCTGGCAAGCCGGCCGTTCCCCTCGACCGGGCGCAGACGCCCAGACCTGTCCGGCCGCGCCGCTGAGGAACCACGACTCAGCGGCTTCCGTCCTCACCACTATGGACGTGTTCCTGATCCCCACCGCGAAGGCAGGGCGCTACGAGCTGTACTTCGAGCCGCCCGGCAAGGCGATCGACAGTGGGCCGGAGAGTCCAGGCCTCTTTCGCCGGATGACGCGCAAGTTCGACGCGATGCTTCACGAAGCCGAGGAGTGGCGACACCGGCGGCAGGAGCAACGTTCGGAGCCGCCAGGCCTGGTCGGCCGCCTCCGGCGCCGCATCATGGGGTTTGTGGTCGAACGTATCGCCGAGCAGCGGCTGCTCTGGCACTTGCGCAAGGCGACCGAGGTCCGCGCGCGGATGCCGGCGGACCTGATGCCGGCCGACGCCGACCGCATCGTGCGCCAGCAACTGAAGGCCGACGCGGATCACCATCTGAAATGGATGTTCATCGACCTCGCGCTGCTGGCCCCGGCCACCCTGCTCACCATCGTCCCCGGGCCGAACGTGATTGGCCTGTACTTCACCTTTCAGGTGGTCGGGCACCTGCTGTCGATGCGCGGCGCCAAGAAGGGGTTGTCGGGCGTCACGTGGCACTATGACGCGAGCGCGGACCTCGCCGAGCTTCGCGCGGCCATGATGCTCGAACCCGCGGCGCGGAAGGAGCGTGTACGCGAGCTCGCCAGGCGCCTTCAGCTGGAACACCTGGCCACCTTCTGCGAGACGGTCCGCGCGACGAGCACATGATATTCTCGGAATCGTGAAGCTCGTCGAGTTGGCCGCGCACCTCGGGTGCCTGCTCGAAGGCGACGGCGAGATCGAGATCACGCGCATCAACTCTCTCGAGGGCGCGGGTCCCGGCGACCTCACGTTTCTCGCCAATTCCAAATACACCGGCCTCGTAGGTCGTTGCCAGGCGTCGGCCATCATCGCGTCGCCGACGCTCGCTGACGCGCCATGCGCCATTCTGCGAACGGACAATCCCTATCTCGCCTTCGCCCGCGCCGCACGCGTGCTTCACCCGGAGCCGCGTCGTGTGCCGGGCATTCATGCGCTCGCCGTCGTATCGACCGAGGCTCACCTGGGAGACGAGGTGTCGGTCGGCCCGTTCGCCGTCATCGAAGCCGGCGCCCGCGTCGGCGCTCGATCGATCATCCACGCCCATGCCGTCATCGGAGCGGGCGCGACGCTGGGGCCCGACTGTGTCGTGCACACCCGCGTCTCCATCAGGGAGCGGGTGGTCGTCGGTGCGCGTTGCGTGTTCCAGGACGGCGCCGTGGTGGGGAGCGACGGCTTCGGCTTCGCGGTGCGCGACGACGGCACCCACGAGCGGATTCCCCAGGTGGCCACGGTCGTCATCGAAGACGATGTCGAGATCGGCGCCAACTCGACGATCGACCGCCCGGCGGTGGGCGAAACCCGCGTGCGATCCGGCACCAAACTCGACAACCTCGTCCACCTGGCGCATGGCGTTGTCGTGGGGCGCAACAGCATGCTCGCCGCCCAGGTCGGAATCGCCGGAAGCACCATCCTGGGCGACGATGTGATGTTGGGGGGACAGGTGGGTGTGACGGGCCACGTCACGGTGGGCGATCGGGTGAAAGCGTCGGCGAAGACAGGTGTCACCGGGAACGTCCCGCCAGACACCTTCATCACAGGGTATCCGCACATGGAGAACCTCGAGTGGCGGAAGGCGTTTGCCATCGTGCGGCGACTGCCCGAGCTGCGTCGCCAGCTCAAGGACCTCGAAGGCCGACTCGCCAGACTCGAAAAGGCCTGAGACTTCGTCGGCTCGTCCGGTTCGGTGCCATAATCAGGTCAGATCCATGACGAATCCTGCATTTCGTGTTTCGTGGCTGCTCGTGTGGCTGGCGGCCGCCGTGGCCGTGTGGCCCTGGCGGGTGGACGTCGATGCGGCCGTCAGGCCGCCCAAGCTCGACTACCAGCGCCTCACCCTGCCCAACGACCTGACGGTCCTGCTGCACCAGGACCGGTCCACGCCCATCGTGCACGTCCAGCTCTGGTATCACGTGGGCTCGAAGGACGAGCGGAGCGGGCGAACCGGATTTGCGCATCTGTTCGAACACCTGATGTTCAAGGGCTCGAAGAACGTCGAGCCGGAACAGCACACGTCGATTGTCTCGTCGGTGGGCGGCCGCGCCAACGCGTTTACCACCGAAGACGCCACGGTGTACTGGCAGACGGTGCCGGCCCAGTACCTGCCGCTCGTGCTGTGGATGGAGGCCGACCGGATGGCCACGCTGCGCATCGACGATCGGACGTTCCGCAACGAGCGCGACGTCGTCAAGGAAGAGCGTCGCATGCGCATCGAGAACCAGCCGTACGGCCGCCTCAACGAGATCCTCTTCGAGTCGGCGTTCACCGTGCATCCCTACAAGCATCCGGTGATTGGCAGCATGAAGGACCTCGAGGCCGCGACGGTCGACGACGTCCGGGAGTTCTACCAGACCTACTATGTGCCGGCGAACTGCACCATCGTCATCGCCGGCGACTTCGACGTCGATCAGGCGACCGAGCTCGTGCAGCGCTATCTGGCTCGCGTTCCGCCCGCCGCCAAGGCGGTGCCGCGCGACATTCCTCGAGAGCCAGAGTCGAAAAAGGAGCGCCGGACGACGGTGGAGGAGCCCTGGCCGCTGCCGGCGGTCGTCGTCGCGCATCACATCACCTACGACGGCCATCCCGACTCGTATCCGCTGCACATCGTCTCCAAGGTGTTGTCGGACGGGCAGAGTTCGCGCATCTATCGGCGCCTGGTCTATGACACGGGCCTCGCGCTCACCGCATTCGGCAGCGGCAACATCATCGAGCACCCCAACCTGTTCTTCGCCGTCGCGATCGTCAATCCGGGCCGATCGCCGGCGGAGGTCGAGAAGGCATTGATCGGGGAGCTGGATCGGCTCAAGAAGGACGGGATCTCGGATCGTGAGCTGCAGCGGGCCAAGAACCAGTTTGCACGCGACTACATCCTCGGCCGTGATTCGCTCCAGGACAAGGCCACCCATCTGGCGCACGCCGAAGTCATTCATTCCGACATCAAGACGGCCGACGGCGAGTTCGACATCTTTCAGAACATCTCCCTCGCCGATGTGCAACGGGTCGCGCAGACGTACTTCACGCCCGCGCGGCGCGTCGTGCTCCATGTCATGCCGAAGGGAGGCGCCCGATGATGGCGCTCGGGCTGCGCGTCTGGCTGGCGTACGGAGTGCTCGGACTCAGCTCGGCGCTGCTTTGCGCCAGCGTCCCCGCCACGGCCGATACGCACCGCACCTCGGCGCGTCAGGCGACGCAACAGGTGCGGCAGTGGCCGACTGAGCGGCCTCCGCGGCCCCTGCCCTCACGGGCCGTCAAGTTTCCACCCTATGAGATTCGCACGCTGGCCAACGGCCTTCAGGTCGTGCTCGTCAGCCATCACGAACAGCCGGCGGTGAGCGTCCGGATGTTGATTCGGGCGGGCGCGGCGCAGGATCCCAAGGGGAAGATGGGTCTGGCCATGTTGACGGCGGCGCTGCTCGATCAGGGCGCCGGCGACCGCACGGCCGAGCAAATCGCCGACTCGATCGACTTCATCGGCGGCATTCTCGGCACGGGGGCAGGGACGGACCTGACCTTCGTCAACGCCATCGTGATGAAGGACAGCCTGCCGTTGGCCTTGCGGCTGCTGTCGGACGTGGTGCGCCGACCGACCCTTGCGCCCCAAGAGTTGGAGCGACAACGTCAGCAGGCGCTCTCGGGGCTGCGCGTGGCGGCGGAGGATCCCAATACCGTCGCCAATCAGGTGATCGACCGGCTGGTCTACGGGTTTCACCCGTACGGACTGCCGGGCAACGGCACCCCGGAGTCGATTGGGTCCCTGACGCGAGACGACATCGCCGACTTCCATCGCCGCTACTACGTACCGAACAACGCCCTGCTCGCGATTGTCGGCGACGTGAGCGCAGACGAGGCGCTGGACCAGCTGCGCAAGACGTTCGATGACTGGGCGAGACGCGACGTGCCGCCGTTCACGCCCATCGAGCCGCCGCCGCCCACCAGACGGGTCGTCGTGATCGACAAGCCGGACGCGGTGCAGACCGAGATCCGGGTCGGCCAGATCGGAATCCCGCGGCGGCACGATGATTTCATGGCGCTCGACCAGGCCATCAAGATTCTCGGCGGCGAAGGCGCCAACCGCCTGCAGCAGGTCCTGCGGTCCCAGCGCGGGCTGACCTACGGTGCGTCAGCCGACCTGGACAGCTACAAGACGGCGGGCGGCGTCGTCGCCGAAACGGACACGCGAACGGATGCGACCGCCGAGGTGCTGCGGCTGACCATTGACGAGTTCCAGAAGCTCCAGCGCGAACGTGTCTACGAAGGCGAGCTGGAAGGCGCACAGGCGTACCTCGCCGGGCATTTTCCGTTGACGATTGAAACACCCGACGCCATTGCGACCCAGGTGCTCAACCAGCTTTTCTACGGGCTGCCACTCGACGAACTGGAGACGTTCCCCGAGCGGGTCCGCAGCGTGTCGCCCGACGACGTCCAGCGCGTGGCGCGCTCCTACCTCCGGCCCGATCGCCTGGCGGTCGTGCTCGTGGGCAACGCCAATGGGTTCGTCAACGACCTCAAAGGGGTTGGCTTCGGCGAGTTCGAGCGCATCCCGATCGACCAGGTGGACCTGCTCGCCGCCGACCTGCGGAGGGGGGGCAGCCCCGTTGGTGAGGCCGGCGCTCGCAGCCCGCGGCCCGGCGCGCGTCCGCCATTCGACGTCGCGTCGACTGGTCGCCTCCTGCTCGAGACGCCGTCGTATCAGCGGACCTCGTCCGGAGGGCCCTCGCGCGCGACGCCCGGGCAGGCCTCGGTCGACGCCATTATCGGCAGAGCCATCGACGCCCATGGGGGGCTCGAGGCCTTGACGTCGGTCAAACGGCTGACCGCCGATGCCACGACGACGATCATGACGCCCGAAGGTCCGGTGAAGGCCTCGACGCATACGGCGATCGAATACCCGGATCGCGTGCGCGTGGAAGCCCGGTTGCCCGACGCGGAGATTTTGCAGATCTACGCTGACGGGAAGGGCTGGCTGAAGGACCCGGCGGGAATTCGTGAGGCGCCGCCCGAGATGCTGAAGGATTTTCATGCGAGCGTGCTCCGAGACCCCATCGCCTTGCTGCGCGCCGCCGCGACGGGGCTCGTGGAGCTGACGCTCAAGCCCGAGGAAGGGCACCAGGGACAAGTGCTGAAAGTGCTGACGGCGTCGGGACGCCAGCTCGCGCCCGTCTCGATGTTCTTCGACGCGCACGGCACGCTCGTGAAGCTGGCCTACCAGGCCGCGAGAGGGACGGGCGAACCCACCGTCGAAGAATGGTTCGACGACTATCGCCGCGTCGATGGTGTTCGCGTGCCGTTCAAGTCCTCACTGCGCCGCCAGGGACGCGTCATGATGGAACGCGTGCTCGTCGAGGTGATTATCAACCCCAGGTTCGCCCCCGACACCTTCGCCCGCCCGACTCGGTAGCCCGGGGTGAATGGGGTGGCGAGCACCGCGCGTCGCGAGGCGCCCCGAGGGCCATCCTCGACGACGCCCGTGCGAGTGATGCTCTCGTGCGGTGAGGCTTCCGGCGACCTGTATGCCGGTGCCCTCGTGCAGGCGCTCCGCACACGAGAGCCGACCGTCGAGGTGTTTGGCCTGGGTGGCGAGCGGTTCTCGGCCGCCGGCGGCCGTCTGGTCGGCGACTGTCGCGGGCTGGCGGTCACCGGCCTGGTCGAAGCCCTGCGCGTGCTGCCGGACTCCTATGCGATGCTCCGGCGCCTGGTGCGGGCTGCCCGCGCCGAGCGTCCGCACGCGCTCGTGCTCGTCGATTACCCGGATTTCAATTTTCGGCTGATGACCGCCGTCCACCGGCTCGGCGTGCCCGTCGTGTACTACGTCAGCCCGCAGCTCTGGGCCTGGCGGCCCGGTCGCATCCGGACGATGAAGGCCGTCGTGGACCGCGTGCTGCCGATCTTTCCCTTCGAGGAGTCGCTCTACCGCGACGAGGGCCTCGACGTGGAGTTTGTCGGCCATCCCCTGGTCGATCTTGCGGTCGTGCGCGAATCGAGAGAGTCCCTCATCGAGCGCCTGGGTTTCGACACGTCGAGGCCGGTGGTTGCGCTCCTGCCCGGCAGCCGGCCCAATGAGGTGCACCGCCTCGTGCCGGTGCTTGCCGCGGCGATGCCGCGCATCGCGTCGGAGGTCAACGGGACGCAGTTCCTGGTGGCGCGTGCCCCACAGCTGCCCGATTCGTTCTTCCTGCCATTCCAGGGCGTGGGCGCCCAGGTTCGCGTGGTCGAAGGCCAGACCGACGACGTGCTGGCGGCCAGCGACGTCGTGGTGACCGCCTCCGGAACCGCGACGATTCAGACGGCCCTGCATGGCAAACCCATGGCGGTGGTCTATCGCCTGTCGCCAGTGACCTACCAGCTCGGCCGGCGGCTCGTGCGCGTCTCGATGTTCAGCATGGTGAATCTCGTGGCGGGCGATCGCGTCGTGACAGAGTTGATTCAAGATCACTGCACGCCAGACGCCGTGGCCCGAGAGGCCGTGGACTTGTTGACCAACGCCCGGCGGGTCGCCGAGATGAAGACGCAGCTCCAGATCGTTCGTGAGCGGCTCGGCGGACCAGGTGCGAGCGGAAGAGCGGCGGATGCGATCCTCGACGTCGCGCGCCGGGAGCGGGCCCATCAACAGCTTCCGCGTCTCTCGGCGGGCGACGAGCCCCGGACAGGGCGTCAGAAGGGATCACTCGCATGATGCGAGGCCTGCAGGTTGCCCTGGCCGTCGGGACCTTGTCGAGCGTGTCGTTGAGCGCGGCGACGGTCGTGCCGATGACCTTCGAGCAGCTCGTCGAGGAAGCCTCGGTCGTGGTCCTGGCGCGCGTGGCGGAGGTGCGCGGCCAGTGGACCGCCGATCGTCGATCCATCGACAGCGTGATGACCCTCGAGACCTTGCGCTACTTCAAGGGCGATTGGGGGGCGACGGTCATGATTCGCACGCCAGGGGGGGAGGCAGGAGGCCGCATGCACGTCATACCTGGCGCGCCGGTCTTTCGCGAGGGCGACCTCGTCGTCCTGTTTCTGGCGGGTCGGGGTCCGGCCATCCCGACCCCGGTCGGCCTGGGGCAGGGGGTGTTCCGTGTCGTACGAGACTCGAGGACGGGCGAGGGGCGCGTGTCGCCGCCGCCGCTACGAGCGAGTGAGGGAGGCCGCGTCCTGCGCGGCGCGCCGGGCCGACCGCTGCTCTCGATCGAAGCCTTCGACGCCGTGATCAGCTCCTACCGGAACCCATGATGAGTCGAGCGATCGCAGGCTTGATCGTCGCCGCCACGATCGTGGGTTGGCCGGCAGGCGCGTCCGCGTACCTGAAGTTTGGCGTCCGCGCCGGCGGAACCGTCGTGGCCATTCGATGGTCCCGGCCGGTGACGTACTTCGTGACCGAGCGCGGTGTGCCCGGCGTCGACGCCACGCAGTTCCGCGACGCGGTGATGCGCGCCTTTGCGACGTGGCAGCGCGTGCCGACAGCGTCGGTGCAGAGTCAGTTTCTCGGCGTGACCAGTGCGCCTCCTGGCGCGCAGGATGGCCGCTCGACGCTCGGGTTCCTGGACCGCCCGGAGCTCGATCGTGTGCTCGGCGCCACCAGCTTCCTGATCGATTCGGCAAGCGGCGAGATTCTCGAGGCGGATGTCTTCTTCAACGCACGCTTCGAGTGGTCGACGGCCGCGGCCGGCGAACCGGGACGCGTCGATCTGGAATCAGTAGCCGTGCACGAGATTGGGCACCTGCTGGGTCTCGGCCACTCGGCGCTCGGTGAGACAGAGCTGGTGGCCGGAGGGCGCCGTGTCATCGCGTCGGGCGCCGTCATGTTTCCGATTGCGTTCGGCTCGGGGTCGGTCGCCGACCGCGTCCTGCAGCCCGACGACGAGGCGGGCATCAGCGATCTCTATCCGGCCGGCGACTTCAGGCGCATGAGCGGGAGCATCGGCGGCCGCGTCCTGAAGGGAGGCACGGGAGTGTTCGGCGCTCACGTTGCCGCGTTCAACCTGGCCACCGGTGCGCTGGTCGGCGGCTTCAGCCTCGATGCGTCGGGTGAGTATGCCATCGCGGGCCTCGCCCCCGGCCTGTACGTGCTCAGGGTCGAACCCTTGGACGACGCCGACACCGACGCGTTTCTTTCCGGAGCGATCGACGTCGACTTTCGCGTCAGCTATGCGGAGCGCGTGGTGGTGGCGCCCGCCGGCGGCAGCCCGCCGCCTGTGGACGTCACGGTGAGACCCAAATGAACCCGCGCACCGCGGGGTGGGCGCTGTGGTTGGTCCTGCTGATCGCCTCCAACGCGGTCGCTCAAACCCGGCCGGTCCCTCGTCCGAGGCAGCTGTCCCTCTCGGCGGGCATCGGGCGTTGGTCGTCACACGGCATCGGGGAGCTCGATGCGCAGCAGCGGCGCAACACGGCCGGCACGCCGGCCGCGTTCACGCTGTTTCGCACCGAGTCGGCCATCGAGGGCGTGACCGCCGTCGATGCGCGCGCCGGTTGGGCCTTCACGCGCGTCGTGGGTTTCGAGGTGGGCGCCAGCTACGCCAGGCCGTCTGTCGGCGTGAAGATTACGGGGGACAGCGAAGCCGGATCCGGGGTGCACGTCCGTTCCGCGCTCGACACGTTCATCCTCGACCTGAGCGGCGTTGTCCAGCTTCCAGGCACCCGCCCTGGCGCCCGCTGGAAACCGTACGCGATTGGTGGCGGGGGCTATCTCAGGCAGCTGCATGAAGATCGCGTCCGCGTGGAGTCTGGGCGCACGCTGCACGGCGGGGCCGGCGTGAGGCTGTCGCTTCGGGAGGGATCACGCGGGGGCCGCGTGGCGGGGGTTCGCGGCGAAGCACGCTACGTGCGCCGGTGGCGCGGTGTCGATCTCGAGAATCGCAGTCGCGGGTGGCTGTCGCTGAGCGCGCTCGTGTTTGCCGAGTTCTGAGGAGCCGCCGTGATCGAGTTCCGCGACGTCGTCGCCACGCGAGGACACCGGCCCGTGCTCGACGGCATCACACTGACCGTCGAACGAGGCGAGGTCGTCGCTCTCGTCGGGAAGAGCGGGAGCGGCAAGACCACGCTACTCAAGCTCGTCAACTGCCTGCTGTATGCCGACGCCGGTGAAGTGCGCCTCGGTGGCCGCGACGTGAGGACCTGGGATCCGATGGCGCTGCGGCGCCAGACCGGCTATGCCATCCAGGAGGTCGGGCTCTTTCCCCACCTGACCGTTGGCGGCAACATCGGGTTGGTGCCGCGCCTGCTCGGCTGGGCCCCCCCGCGCGTGGCATCGCGCGTGGACGAGCTGCTCGCGCTCATGGACCTCGATCCTGGCACCTATCGTCCGCGATGGCCCGACCAATTGTCGGGCGGTCAACGCCAGCGCGTCGGGCTTGCACGCGCGCTGGCCGCGGACCCGCCGGTACTGCTCATGGATGAACCGTTCGGGGCGCTCGACCCGATCACGCGCGTAGAGCTGCATCGCCAGTTCCGGGCGCTTCAGCAGCGGCAACCTCGTGCGGTCCTGCTCGTGACGCACGACCTGGCGGAAGCCTTCGCGCTGGCCGCGCGGATCGCCGTTCTGCACGAAGGGCGGATCGTGGCGTGCGAGACGCCGGCCGGCCTCGACAGCCACGCCAATCCGCACGTGCGTGCGCTGATGGAGACTCGATTCGGATGAGCGCCCTCGTGGCCTTCGCGGCGTCGCACCGAGACGAGCTGCTCGTCCGTCTGGGCGAGCATCTGGTCCTCGTCGTCGCGTCGACGACCATCGCGGCGCTGATCGGCATTCCCCTCGGCGTGCTGGCGGCGAGGCGACCCACGCTGGCGCGGCCCCTGGTGGGGCTCGCGAATCTGGCACAGACCATTCCGAGCCTTGCACTGTTCGGGTTCCTCATTCCGCTCCCCTTGATCGGCGGCATCGGCACGCGCACCGCGCTCGTGGCGTTGACGATGTATGCCGTGCTGCCCATCGTGCGCACGACGGTGGCCGGCTTGAAGGGCGTGGACCCGGCCGTGCTCGAGTGCGCGGTGGCCATGGGCATGACGCGACGCCAGGTGCTCTGGCAGGTCGAAATGCCGCTGGCCGCACCAGCCATCCTCGCGGGCGTCCGAGTGGCGACCGTGGTGGGCGTGGGCACGGCAACCATCGCCTCCGCCATCGGGGCCGGCGGGCTGGGCGATTACATCTTCCGTGGCTTGGCGATGGTGGATCCCGTCGTGATCCTTGCCGGGGCCGTGCCGGCCGCCGGGCTCGCGCTGGCCGCGGATGGGCTGTTGGCCCTCACCGGGCGCGCGGTCGACCCGCGGCGAGGCACGCCGAGGCTGAGGCGCGCGCTCGTCGCCATGGTGGTTCTCGGCGGGGCGGTTGGAGTCTGGAGCTTTCGGGCTGCGCCTGCCGGCGCGGTGGTCGTGGGCTCGAAGAACTTCACTGAGCAGATCATCCTGGGCGAACTGCTGGCCCAGGTCATCGAGCGACAAACGGGGCTGAGCGTGGACCGGCGGCTGAACCTCGGCGGGACGCTCGTGTGCGATCAAGCGCTCGGGCGGGGCGACATCGACGTGTATGTCGAGTACACAGGCACGGCGCTGACCGCCCTCTTCGATCAGGCGCTCTCGGCGCCCGGGGCATCCGCGCCCGGGGCGGAGTCGCGCTCGGCCGAGGTCTTCGCCCGCGTGCGCGATCTGTATGCCGCGCGCGGCATCACCATGCTGCCCGGACTCGGCTTCAACAACACCTTCGCGGTGCTGGTGCGACAGGACTTCGCAGCGGCCGAGCGCTTGACAACGATCTCCGACTTCGCCCGCGTCGCACCACGAGCGACGGCCGGGTTTGGGTACGAGTTCCTCGAGCGCCCCGACGGCCTGGCCGGTCTCGCTCGCACCTATGGGCTCCGCTTCCGCGACGCCCCACGCGTCATGGACCTCAATCTCATCTATCGTGCGGTGGCCGCCGGAGAGATCGACGTGACGGCCGGCGATGCCACGAGTGGACTCATCCCTGCCTTGAACCTGGCGACCCTGACCGACGATCGCCGCTACTTTCCGCCGTACGACGCCGTACCGGTGGTTCACGCCGCGACGCTGCTGCGCTATCCTGAGCTCGACGACGCCATCCGGCTGCTGGCGGGGCGTATCGACGCCACGGCCATGCAGCGGATGAACCATGCCGTGGACGGGCTGCGGCAGGATCCACGAGATGTGGCGCGAGCGTTCTTGACGAGCCTGCTTGGCGAAGGCCCTTGACCCCTCAATGCCCTTGGCGGCCGCTCCTCACGTCGGGGTGACTCGGTACCGCCAGCCGCATGTCGGCGCCGTTCGAGCGTTCTGGCGCCGTTGGCGCTCGCAACAGCCGGCCCCGCTTCGGGGGCGAGACGCGTCGAACACCATTCCCGTCGTCCTGGGATGGACGGCGAGGCTCGCGGCTCTGCCTGGTCCAGAACGACCCGGCCTCTCATCTCGGCGTCGGACCGGGCCACTGTTGGAGAACGCGTGACGCCGCAATGAATCCGATCAGACGCAGGTTGCTGAAAACGGGCGCGGTGGCGACCGCGATGTCCGCGGCACCGCGCATGCTTGCGCAGCAGACCGGGCAACGAGGAGCGGCCATGTCCTTTTACGAAAAAGGTCCCGTTCGCATCCGCTACCAGGAGGCCGGTTCCGGCTTCCCGTTGTTGCTCATGAAAGGCTGGGGTGCCGAATTGGTCAAGCGCCGACCCGACATCACGACGGAGATGGTCGACCGCTTTCTGACCAGGATGTACCGCACGAACCCCGACTTCGTCTTCACGGTAACACGCGACTTCGTGCGCACGTGCCAGACGCCCGTGCTCATCCTTCCAGACGACATCCCGGCGCATCCGTACGCGGTCGCCATGGAGGCCGCGATGCTCGCCCCGAAGGCCGAAGTCAGCATGTTCCCGTGGAAGGAACCCAAGGAACGGATTCCACTCGCGGTGCGCCAGATACGTTCCTTCCTCCGGGCGCATCGGCCCGCTTCTGTGTAGTCAGCGGTGTCGGTACGACAAGTCGGCAGGCGCCCCGGCCCCACGTGAGACCTGGCTCACGCCCAGTCTCCGCGAGCACCCGAACTCGCGTCTGATGTCACGGCCGGCGGGAAGCGCCGGCGGTGGACTGGACCCGATGAATCAGGAGGGGGTCTCCGGCGCCGATCAGCGGCCGCCACAACGGAGCGGCCGCCCGGGATTCGGGGGTGACGCGGCAGCAGTCGCGTTATGATCGAGGTTGATGCCTCTCGACTCGTTCAAGGTTCGTGTGCCGCTCGACGTCCAGGGCGAGCCAGTCAGTATTTACAGCCTGCCGGCGCTGGAGGCGTCCGGGTTTCCAGCGGTGGCCGCGCTCCCGTTCTCGCTGAAGATCCTCCTCGAGAACCTGCTGCGTCGGGAGGACGGACGATTCGTCACGGCTGACGATATTCGGGCCCTGGCGTCGTGGGATCCGCGGCGCGTTGGCGAGAAGGAGATCTCCTTCATGCCCGCGCGGGTCCTCCTGCAGGATTTCACGGGCGTCCCCTGCGTGGTCGATCTGGCCGCGATGCGGGACGGCATCGTGGCGCTTGGCGGCTCGCCCGACCGGGTCAACCCCCTCCAGCCAGTCGAACTCGTGATCGACCACTCGGTGCAGGTCGATCACTTCGGCACCTCCGACGCGCTGCAGCTGAATGCCGAGCTGGAGTACCACCGCAACCGCGAGCGCTACGTGTTCCTGCGATGGGGACAGAAGGCGTTCCGCAATTTCCGCGTGGTTCCGCCGGAAACCGGGATCGTGCACCAGGTGAACATCGAATACCTCGCGCGCGTCGTCACCAGGACCGTGGTGGAGGGAGAGGCGATCGCGTACCCGGACACGGTGTTCGGCACCGATTCCCACACGACCATGGTCAATGGGCTTGGCGTCGTCGGATGGGGCGTTGGCGGTATCGAGGCGGAGGCCGCCATGCTCGGCCAGCCGAGCTCGATGCTGATCCCTGCGGTCGTCGGATGCCGGCTGTCGCAGCGCCTCCCGCAGGGCGCGACGGCGACCGACCTGGTGCTGACCATCACCGAGGCGCTGCGCAGGCACGGCGTCGTGGGCAAGTTCGTCGAGTTCTACGGCCCGGGTCTGCGGCACCTGACCATTGCCGACCGCGTCACCTTGGGCAATATGTGTCCCGAGTCTGGGGCGACGGTCGCGATGTTCCCCATCGACCAGATGACGCTGGACTACTTGCGGCTGACGGGCCGAGACGAGGCGCAGGTCGCGCTGGTCGAGACCTACGCGCGAGCGCAGGGGCTGTTCCGCACGGAGGAAACGCCCGAGGCGAGCTACACCGAGACGCTCGACCTGGATCTCTCGACCGTCGAGCCGAGCCTGGCCGGACCCCGTCGTCCACAGGACCGCGTGCCGCTCTCCGATGCCAAGCGCTCGTTTGCACAGGCGCTACCGGGCCTGAAGAAGGCCATGAAGGTCGCGGCTGGCGGCGTCGCGGCGGTGGCGACCGAAACCGTGGTCACCGACGGGTCGGTCGTGATCGCGGCCATTACCAGCTGCACGAACACGTCGAACCCGAGTGTGATGATCGGGGCCGGTTTGGTGGCGCGCAACGCGGTCGCCAAGGGGTTGCAGCGCAAGCCGTGGGTCAAGACGAGTCTGGCACCCGGATCCAAAGTCGTCACCGATTACCTCGCGAAAGCGGGCCTTCAGGAGCCACTCGACGCGCTCGGCTTCAATCTGGTCGGCTACGGCTGCACGACGTGCATCGGCAACAGCGGCCCCCTGCCGGAGGACGTCGCGGCCGAGGTCCGGGAGCAGGGGCTGGTCGTCTGTTCGGTCCTGAGCGGGAACCGCAACTTCGAGGGTCGGATCCAGCAGGACGTCCGCGCGAACTACCTGGCGTCGCCTCCGCTGGTGGTCGCCTACGCGCTCGTCGGCACGATGAACATCGATCTGACCCGCGATCCGCTGGGGCAAGGCACCGATGGCCAGGACGTGTTCCTGGCGGACATCTGGCCGAGCGAACAGGAAATCCAGGACACGATGCTGCGCGCGGTGTCGGCCGACGCGTTTCGTGCGCAGTACGCTCACGTGTTCGAGGGCCCGGATCGCTGGCGCACGCTGCCGGTGCCCACGGGCGATCGATTCCAGTGGGAGGCCGACTCGACCTACATTCGCCGACCGCCGTTTCTCGAGGACCTGTCCGTCGAGCCGATCGCCCGGCGCGACATCGCGGGCGCGCGCGCGCTGGCGGTCCTCGGCGACAGCATTACCACCGATCACGTCTCGCCGGCGGGATCGATCAAGGTGGACAGCCCCGCGGGCCGCTACCTGACCGCACATGGCGTGCTTCCGAAGGACTTCAACTCCTACGGCGCGCGCCGCGGCAACCACGAAGTCATGATGCGTGGGACCTTTGCCAACGTGCGCCTTCGGAACCTGCTGGCGCCCGGCACAGAGGGCGGCGTGACCGTGTACCTGGGCGCGGACATGGAGTCGTCCGCTGCGGACGAGATCTCGAGCATCTACGACGCCGCCATGCGGTATCAACAGGCGTCGGTGCCGCTCATCGTGCTGGCGGGGAAGGAGTACGGGTCGGGGTCCTCGCGTGACTGGGCCGCCAAGGGCACCATGCTGCTGGGTGTCGCGGCGGTCATCGCCGAAAGCTTCGAACGCATACATCGCAGCAACCTCGTGAACATGGGCGTGCTACCCCTCGAGTTCAAGTCCGGCGAGTCCGCGGCGGTGCTCGGGCTGACGGGTCGTGAAGTCTTCGACCTGCAGGGTTCCGGACCCACGCTGACGCCTCGCGGCGAGGTGCGAGTGCAAGCCCGTTCAGCCACTGGTGTCCGGGAGTTTGTCGTCCGGGTGAGGATCGACACGCCGGAGGAGCTCACGGCGTTCTCCCACGGCGGAATCCTGCCGTATGTGTTGCGACAGCTCGTGCCGGCACGCTGATTCGCTTTCACGCGCCACGGGTAGAGGCCTGGGCGCCGGGTGTGTGGTGACGTGACCGGCGACCTCATCAGAGCACGGGCTCGCGCCCTCGGCTTCGATCTCTGTGGCGTTGCGCCCGCCACCGCGCTGCCGGAACTGGCGCGGCTGCAGGAGTGGCTCGATCGCGGCCATGCGGGCGAGATGATCTACCTGCACAAGTCGGCCCACACACGCGGCGACATCCGGCGCTTCCTGCCCACCGCCCGCAGCGTCATCGTGACCGGCACTGTGTATCGTGTGGCCGAGCCTGCGGGAAAGACGGCGCAGGTGGCGCGCTACGCCTGGGGCGAGGACTACCACAAGGTGCTCGCCGATCGACTCGAGGCCCTGGTTGCCTGGATGAGAGTCGAGCACGACGAGCCCTTCGACGCCGCGATTTTCGTGGACAAGCACCACGTCCAGGAGCGCGTGTTCGCGAGCCATGCCGGCATCGGCTGGATCGGCAAGAACACCTGCCTGATCAATCCCGACCTCGGGTCGTGGATCTTCCTGGCGGGAGTCGCCGTCAGCCTCGACCTGGAGGCCGACGTCCCCGTGGCCGACTTCTGCGGGGCTTGCACCCAGTGCCTTGACGCGTGTCCGACCGGGGCCATCCTGGAGGCACGAGAGCTCGATGCGACCCGATGCATCTCCTACCTCACGATTGAAATCAACGGAGCGATCCCAGAATCGCGAAGGGCCTGGATCGGTGACCATGTGTTCGGCTGCGACGTCTGCCAGGAGGTGTGTCCGTGGAACCTCGCCCCGCTGGCAACGCTCGACCCGGCCTGGCAGCCCAAGGCTGGCCGCGCGCGCGTGAACGCCGCCGAGTTGTGGCAACGTTCGGACTTCGAACTGCACGGTCTCGTGGCCGGCTCCGCCATGACGCGCACGAGCGTCTCGCAGTTCCGGAGAAACCTGGCCGTGGTGCTCGGCAACAGCGGCGATCCTGAGTTGCTGCCCGTGCTCGACCGCCCGGGGCACGGCAGGCGCCGAGCCGCCCCGAGCGCCGAAACGCCTGTGGTGCGCGAGCACGTCAAGTGGGCCAGACAGCGGCTGGAAGCGGCCTCCGCGAATCTCGGGACAGACCAGGGTTCGGCCCAGACAGCGGGCTCGACCGATCGGGGCTGAAACTCCAGGAGATCTGCGTAAGATGCACGTATGACGTCCCTCGACCCGTCCGTCACGCCTGTGCTGTTGGTGTCGATGCCGCAATTGCTCGACCCGAACTTCACACGCTCGGTGATCCTGCTGGCCGAATACGGCAAGCACGGCGCCTTCGGACTCGTCGTCAATCGGCAGATGCCGGAGCCGGCGCACCTTGTCGTCCAGTCCGAGCCGCCCATGAGTATTCAGAAGGACCTGCACCTGTATGTCGGTGGGCCTGTCGAGCCCAACCGGGCGTGGGTCTTGACGGCACACCGTGAGCTCGACGGCGATGCCCTCGAGATCGTCGAGGGTGTGTACCTGTCCGCGGCGCCGGAACTGATTCGGTTGACCCTGCAGTCGGCACCGGACCCGATGGTGCGGCTGGTCATCGGCTACGCCGGGTGGGCCCCCGGCCAACTGGACGATGAGCTGGCGTCCTCGTCGTGGCTGATGGCGCCCGTGCAGGGGGACCTGCTCTTCGACACGCCGGTCGACGCGATGTGGGAGACCGCGATTCGACGTCTTGGTGCCGACCCCGCGGCGCTGCAGATGTCCTCCGGGGTCCATTAGGTGCA
>JBQTIE010000294.1:0-19628 GCA_052389315.1 Acidobacteriota bacterium | reverse complement strand
CTGACCTGGATGCACGCCGCCGAGCGCGTCGTCGTCGATGATTATCTGTTGGCGATCGATCACACCGAGGCGCGTCTCGTGGAGTTGGATGCGCGCTTGGCCGAGATGGCGGAGACGGAACCGTATCGAGAGCCAGTCGGATGGTTGCGCTGTTTCCGGGGCATCGATACGTTGACCGCGATGTTGATCCTCGCGGAGCTGCATGACTTCCAGCGGTTCGCCTCGGCGCCGGCGTTGATGGCATATCTCGGGCTGGTACCTGGCGAAGATTCGAGCGGAGAGAAACATCGGCGTGGCCGTATCACGCGCGCCGGGAACGCGCTGGTGCGGCGGCTCCTAGTGGAAACGGCGTGGCATTATCAACATCGCCCGAGCGTGGGTGTCGCCTTGACGCGGCGGCGCAAGGGACAGCCGGGGCGCGTGATCGCGATTGCAGACAAGGCGCAGCAACGTCTAGGTCGGCGCTTTCGGAAGCTGGCGGCGGAACACAAGCCGGCCCCGAAGATCGCGGTGGCGATCGCGCGCGAGCTGGCCGGGTTCCTCTGGGCGGCCCTGCAACCAGCACCAGAACCGGCGAAGTAACGACGGCTGTGAAGGGGGGGCATTGAGCGAATGATGACGCGGCGCTGCTGCGAAGACGGCGGATGATCACAGGTACGATTGTGAGGATCGGCGGCCTCGCTATGCGATACGGACTGGCGTCCCAACTCGCGCCTCTAGACTGCACGTCCTCCCGACGAAGCACTGTCATGTGTGCTCTGCCATGGGCAACCGTGGTAACCACCGTATATCAGCGTGACTCGTCGTCGAAGCACCCTCGATCGTCCGTCGTCTCCGCGGCCCGTGCACCGACACATCGGAGGACCACGTGGCGGACACGGCGTCCAGGGCTGGGCGCCCGATGGGCGGCGCCTTCGGCGCCCCTGGACACCGCGCCCGCCACGTGGTCGGAAGCTCTTATGCCAGCAAGCTGACGCTTGCTGGCGCTATCGCCAAGCCACTATCGAAAGGTCGGGGCTTGACAAGCAGTCATTCCATATCAGCGAGGGGGAGCCTCACCGCCCAACATGCTCGGCAGTCTGAGGCGAAGCCTCGCTAGCTGTAATCGAGGTCGCGGAGCCCCAGTGCCACTTGCTCGCAGGTCGGAGGCGGAGCCTCACGGCCCAACATGCTCGGCGGGCTCAGGCGAAGCCTCGCTAGCTAGGCCTCCAGCCGACCTTCCGCCACCAGCACCGATTGCCCACCGACCTGCACGCGCGTGATGGTGTGGTCCGCATCGGTCGTGATCGCGATGTGAATCCGGCTGGGCCGCCCCATCGCCACACCCTGCTGACAGACGATGCCCTTGGCCGCCTTGTCGGCGGAGACGAGGCCGTGCTTGACCAGATAGCAGCCCAGGGGCCCGCACGCGCTGCCCGTGGCCGGATCCTCGGGCACGCCGAAGCCGGGCGCGAACATCCGGCTGTAGACCGCCACGTCCGGGTCGATGGGTTCGACGGTGAAGAACATCACGCCGACGTGGCCACCAGAGAAGGCGCTGCCCAAGCGTCGCAGCGCCGCCAGGTCTGGCGTTGCCGCGTCCACTGCCGCCCGCGACGCGAGCGGCAGATAGAGAAAGGGCACGCCACACGAAATCTCCTCGGCTGGGAGCGCAGTGTCGGTGAACGACGAGAGATCGGCGCCAATGGCCCGTGTGAGGTCCTCGGCGGACACGATCGGCTCGCGCGTGTCGGGTGGCCGCTGATCCATCCAGGCGAAGGTCAACCCTGTCCCGCCCCACGACAACTCGACAGGGGTGGGCCCAACGCCGAGGCCAAACACCCACCGTGCCCGCCGGTTGGCGATCACGCCCAGATGCGCCAAGGCGAAGGTACTGCCGATGGTCGGGTGGCCGGCCATCGGCAGCTCGGCTCCCGGGGTGAAGATGCGCATGCGCACGTCGGTGTCGGGCTGCTCGGGTGGCAGGATGAAGGTCGACTCGGAAAAGTTCATCTCCCGCGCGATCTTCTGCATGGTGACGGCATCGAGCCCACGGCCGTCGGGGAAGACGGCCAGCTGATTGCCTTCGAAGCGCCGGTTGGTGAACACGTCGAGGTGGAGATAGTCGAGATGAGGCATGGACTATCGTAGTGCGCCGCCGGTTCGACGGCGAGTCCGGCGTGGCGTGAAAACTTCTCATTCCGGTATGCTTCAACGGTCATGATTCAGACGCGCGCGTTGTGTTCGATTGGAATCCTGCTCGGCTGCTGCGGCATGGGCACGCTGGCTCTGCACGCGCAGGGCGTCACGAGCCAGCAACTGCTCGAGGGCCTGGCCAACCCGACACGATGGTTGACGTATTCGGGCGATTATTCGGGACGGCGACACAGCCCCCTCACCGAGATCACGCCGGGCAATGCCGCGCGTCTGGCCGCCCAGTGGACGTTCCAGACCGGTGTGGCCGGAAAGTTCGAGACCACGCCCATCGTCATCGACGGCGTGCTGTACGCCACGGGCCCGCAGAACCATGCCTGGGCGATCGACGGACGGACCGGTCGCCAGATCTGGCGCTATCAGCGTCCGGTGCCCCAGGACGTCCGCGCGTGTTGCGGGCTCGTCAATCGCGGGTTTGGCGTGCTCGGCGATCGCCTGTATCTCGCCACGCTCGACGCGCACCTGGTGGCGCTCGACATGAAGACCGGCAAGGTCGTGTGGGACGTCGAGATCGCCGACTATCGCCAGGGTTATGCGAGCACACCGGCGCCCCTCATCGTGGACGACAAGGTCATCGTGGGAATCGCCGGAGGCGAGTTCGCCATTCGCGGATTCCTCGACGCCTACGACGCCAAGACCGGCGCGCGAGTCTGGCGGTTCTGGACCATTCCAGCCCCGGGCGAGCCTGGCAGCGAGACGTGGCCGACCGACAGTTGGGAGCGCGGGGGTGCACCGACCTGGCTCTCGGGGTCTTACGACCCGGACGCGAGGACGCTCTATTGGGGAACCGGCAATCCCAATCCGGATTTCTTCGGCGACGACCGCAAGGGCGACAACCTGTATTCAGGATCGCTCATCGCGCTCGATGCGGACTCGGGGAAGCTCAAGTGGCACTTCCAGTTCACGCCTCACGACACGCATGATTGGGACGCGAACCAGATTCCCGTTCTCGCGGAGCTCGCCATCGGCGGGCAGCCTCGCAAGGTCGTGATGGTCGCCAACCGCAACGGCTTCCTGTACGTCCTCGACCGCGTCACGGGCAGGTTCATTCACGCGCACCCCTTCGTTCACCAGACCTGGGCGAAGGAGATCGGTCCGGACGGGAGGCCCATCGAGTTGCCCGACCAGCGACCGACGCCGAAGGGCACGCTGACCTGCCCGGATCTGTTCGGTGGCACCAACTTCATGTCACCGTCGTTCGATCCCGCGACCGGCCTGCTGTACGTGTCGGCCCGTGAGACGTGCCAGATCTTCATCTCTGAAGCGCCTCCCGCCGGCTACAAGGCCGGAGATCGGACCATGGGCGGCAGGGTGATGCGAGCGCCGGATCCGCCGCACGGTGCGTTGCGGGCGATCGATCCGCTGACCGGCGAGCGCAAGTGGGAGATCAAGCACCCGGCCCCTTCATGGGCCGGCGTGTTGTCCACGGCCGGGGGCGTCGTCTTCAGCGGGACCAACGAGGGTGAGGTGTTTGCGGCGGACTCGCGAACCGGCAAGGAGTTGTGGCGATACCAGATGGGCGCCCCTGTCTATGCGCCCCCGACGACGTATCAGATCGACGGCCGTCAGTTCGTCGTCATGCCCGCGGGGATGACGCTGACGGCATTTGCCCTGCCCAAGGGCTGACGGCGGGCGCGCTCCCCTACCGAAGAGCGGTGAGGTCGAAGCTGACGCTCGCGACCTCCTTGCCTTCGAGTCGCACGGAGAAGTCGCGCCTCCCGTCGCCCACGGCCACGGCATCGAACACGCCCTCGACGAGCGCCCCGAGAATCGGTCTGTGAGCGCTTGGCTGCAACGACGGCAGCGACTCGACGGGCTGCTTCAGCACTCCGATTCTCGCGCCGGGGAGCGCCTCGAAGACAATCTCGACGTCCGGCACGGCGACGTAGGTGTTCTGGGGGTGGAATCGCAGCCGCGCCACCACGGACAGCCGCCGTTTCCACGGGGCCGCGGCCTCCTGCGCCAGCCGCACACTGTAGCCGAAGAGTCGGTCGCCCCTGATTACCCGCTCCTCGGCAAGGAGCACGACGCGGCGATACTCGCTCACGACTTCGATCGACTCCACCAGCGGCAGGTTGACGCGGCGCACGTAGGGTTGGTGGAACCGCGCGCGTTCCGCCTCCGACGATCGTGCGATGGTGAGGGCTTGCTCGACGTCTTGGGCGGTCACGTCGAGGTCAATGGCCGCCAGTGTTCCGAGCTGAGCCACGATGGCGACCGTCATCGCGCCTGCCAGAGACCTGTGGGTCTTCACGGCCGCGCCAGCGGGTCCATGCCGCTCCGGCGAATCGACTCGGCCGCCGCCGGCGACGCCAGAAACCGGATGTAGGCGCGCGCCGCCTCGGGCGCCTTGGACCGAACGGTGATTCCTGCCGCGATGATCGTGACCCGCTGAACCTCGGGCGGCAGCGGCCCGACATACTCGGCGCCGCGCACGGGCAGCAGTTCGCTGATCTGCTGGAACCCGATTTCAGCCTCGCCGCGCGCCACCACGGCCGCCACGCGTTCACGGTCGATTCGCCGACTCTTCGCGTGCACCTGGTCGGCGATGCCCAGGCGTGGGAAGAGCTCCTTGGTGAGATAGTCGCCGCTGACGCTGGCGGAGTACGCGATGGATTTCGCGTCGAGCAGGGTGCGGCGCAGCGCGTCAACGGTGCTGATGTCGGGCTTGGGCCGACCGGCCCGCACCGCCAACCCGATTGCAGAGCGCGCGAGGGCGACCCGGCTGTCGCCCAGCACGAGCCCGGCACTCACGAGGCTGTCGAGCGCGGCCTCCGGGAGAATCACGACGTCCACCGGTTCGCCGCGTTGAATCCGGTTCGGGATCGACTCGGCTCCCGTCCCCATCGACGTCGAAACGGTCGCCACCGTGTTCTCGGTCCGCAGCTCGAACTGCGGGCCCAACGCCAGGTGCGCCGCCGTGAATGCACCTGACGTCATCACCTTGATCTCGTCGGCATGCAGCGTGACAATGGCGGCGACCGTCGCCGCCAGCACCAGCCCCGACCTGATTCCTGCCTCGCAACACCAGCGCCGCCGGCGCAGAGTCATTTCCATCATGTGCTTATCCTGGGCTCGTCCCACTCGCCAAAACTGGACGTCGCGCGAAGGACCTGTTCGCCGCCCGGCTCAGTCACGCGAGAGCCACCCCTTCTCGATCAAGAAGGCGCGAAGGGCCTGCGCGTTGATCCGATGGGCCAGCTCGTTCGGGTGTGAATCGGTGTCCGACACGGCGAACACTCGCGGGAAGCGCGCGGTCGGGTTGGCCGTCAGGTACTCCACGAAATACGGATAGGTGTTGAGCCAGTGAAAACCCTTCTCGCGGCTCAGCCGCTCGAGCGTTTCGCGCTGACTGTCACGGAAGGCGTTCGGGGCGAAGGTCGGGTGCAGGCCCGGTATGGGACGCGCATCGAACACGACCACGTGGACGCCCTCACGGTTGGCCGCGGCCATCAGCTTGTCAATGGCCGCCTCGAAGCCCTTCCTGCCGACCATGTACCTGTAGGCCTCCGGCAGGCCGGGGTCTTGATCGAGCCTGTCGGCTTCCTCGAGCGTCAGCGTCCGGCTGGCGAAATCGAAGACCGGCAGCTCGTGCCGCGGGACTCCGGTCCGCCGTTCATACTGCGAGTACAGGGCGTCGAACAGGAACGATCGCCGCAGCGTCACGTAGCTCTGGGGCAGTCTCATGAACGCCGGAACGTCGTAGTCGTTCGTGTTGAAGTTGATGAGCACGATGTCTGGCGCGTAGCGCAGGGCTTTCAGGGCGAATACATCCGCCTCGATCGCCGTGTTGTAGCCCGGCGTGGCGAAGTTGATGACCTCGATCGGCGGCAGCCCCGTCGCCTCGTTCAGCATCCGTTCGAGCACTTTCGGCGTCGTGTCCTCGCTTCGAATGCCCCAACCGAAGAGCGACGAGTCGCCGAGCGCGACGAGCCGCACGGTCCCTGGCGGCTTGTCGTAGTCGTACTCCTCGTCTCGCTGCCCCCGTGAGTTGGTGGCGATCGGCTGACCCTGGAACACGCCACGCAGGTCGGGTTTCAGCTCGTAGACGATCCCTGGCTGGTCGCTCGGCTGGACGAGGTCACCGAGGCTGTACACCCGGACCATCGCTGCGTCCGCCCGTCCGTCCGACAGCCGCTCCTCGAGTGGCCGGCGATCCTCTTGGTACCTGGCGACGATGCGCATCGCGATCTCGACAACGAGAAGCCCGAAGACCACGGATCCGGTGGCCAGCAGGCCTCGCAACGCCATGGTCCTGAGACCGCCCGGCACCCGGCCTGCCTGCACCACGCGCACCAGCGTGAGCATCCCGAAGACCAGCCAGGCGAACGCCCAGAGCAGCCCAGCGCGCTGGCCGATCATCGCCAGGCCCGGCAGGTCCGGCGCGGTGACGTAGAGCACCGAGGGCGGGATCCCCGACTCGTCTTCTCCTGGCGGTGTCCACTGGACATTCAGCGAGTAGGAGCCCGACCCCTGAATGTAGCGGAGGCGGATCGGATGGAATCCCGGCTCCAGCGTGATGCGGCCCGACGCCGTGCGCGCCGCGTGGTAGCCCCCGTTGTCGACGACACGCGTGCCCGCGACATCCAGCGTTGACCCATCGTCCGACCTCGTCTTGAACTCGTACTCGCCGGGTCTGTCGATCCGCAGCCACCCCACCATGAGCATGCTGAACTGCTGTTGCGGCAGGGTCGCGCGGTGTTCCTCGACGGCATCCGTCGTCAGGCGGGTCTCGATGCGTCTGGCGACTGGATCACCGAGCCACTCGGTGTTCCCGTGGTAGGTGGCGGTCAGTCCACGCGGCGGCCAGACCCAGAACACCGGGAGAACCAGAAGTGCGAGGATGGCAACGCCCATCGCCCCACGCGCACGATCCTTCCCCGCAGCACGCGCCCTCATGTCGTTTGGCGTTGACTCCCCGAGCGGAAGCCGTGGCACACGGTGATCGGCCAGCGGCCGGACCGGGATCGTAGCATGAGTTGGCGATGCGTTTTGCACGCTGCCCACCGCTCCCTCGCGGCCGCGGTTCGTGGTAGATTCCGAACCCTGCATCGCCGTCTGTTGCCCAGGGAGGTTCGTATGAGTTCGCGTCGTTCCCGCGCCGCTGGTTTGACCGCCGCGCTGCTGGCCGTCATCGTCGTGTCCGGCAGCCCCGCCGGCGGGCAGGCACCGCGCCAGGCGCCTGCCTCCGCCGCACCCACGGATCTGTTTGCCGGGTTGAGCTTCCGCAACATCGGACCGGCGACCATGGGTGGCCGAGTGGACGACCTGGCGGTGCTCGAGTCCAATCCCGCCGTCTTCTACGTCGGCACCGCCACCGGCGGCCTCTGGAAGACCGTCAACAACGGGACCACGTGGGAGGTCCTGTTCGACGATCTGGACGAGGCCGTCTCGATCGGCGACATCGCGATTGCGCCCAACGACGCGAACACCGTGTGGGTCGGCTCCGGCGAGAACAACAATCGCCAGAGCGGATCGTGGGGCAACGGCGTTTACAAGTCCACTGACGGCGGCCAGACGTGGAAGCACATGGGCTTGCGCGACTCGAAGCACATCGCCCGCATCATCGTCGACCCCGTCGATCACGACGTGGTCTACGTCGCAGCGCTCGGCAGTCTGTGGGGACCGGGCAAAGAGCGCGGCGTCTACAAGACCACCGACGGCGGCGTGACCTGGACCAACGTGCTGTTTGTCGACCAGGATACCGGCGCCACCGAGCTCGTCCAGGATCCGGCGAACAACAAGGTGCTCTACGCGGCCACCTATCAACGCCGGCGCGCCACGTGGGGCTTCAACGGAGGCGGACCCGGCAGCGGCATCTACAAAACCAGCGACGCCGGGCGGACCTGGACCAAGCTCACCCAGGGCATTCCGGAAGGACCGTTGGGCCGCATCGGCATGGACGTCTACCGCGCCAATCCGAACATCGTCTACGCCCGTATCGAACATGCTCGTGAGAGCGGCACCTACCGCTCGGACGACGCCGGGCTGACGTGGCGCCGGATGTCGAACGTCAACCCCAGACCGATGTACTTCAGCCAGATCCGCATCGACCCGGCCAACGATCTGCGCATCTACGTGCTGGGCGTCCAGATCCACATCTCGGATGATGGCGGCAAGACGTTCATCGAGAACGGGGCCCTCCACTCGGATCATCACGCCATGTGGATCAACCCTGCCAACTCCAACCACATCATCGACGGCAACGACGGCGGCGTCGGCATCAGTTGGGACAAGGGCAAGAACTGGGAAGGGATCTACAACATGGACCTCGGGCAGTACTACCACGTCGGCTTCGACATGGAGACGCCCTACAACCTGTGCGGAGGCCTCCAGGACAACTACACCTGGTGCGGACCGAGCGCCGTGCGCAGTCGCAACGGCATCGTCAACGACGACTGGTTCCAGATTCAGGGAGGCGATGGCTTCGAGGCGCTCATCGATCCCAGCGATTCGCGCACGATCTACGCCGAGTCACAGGACGGCAACATCGTCCGCGTGGACAGGGTGACCAACGAGCGGAAGACGATCAGGCCGTTGCCCGGGCGCGGAGAACCCAACCTGCGGTGGAACTGGAACACCGCCATCCACATCTCTCCCCACAACTCCTCCATGGTCTATTCCGGCGCCAACAAGGTGTTCCGTTCCACCGACCGGGGCCAGTCGTGGCAGGCGATCAGCGATGACCTGACGCAGAACGTCGACCGTGAATCGCTCTCGCTCATGGGCGTCGTTGCCAAGGAGTTCACCATCGCCAAGCACGACGGCGTGCAGTCCTACGGAAACCTCGTACAGGTGGTGGAATCACCCAGACAGGCCAACGTCCTCTACGCAGGATCGGACGACGGGCTGGTGCACATGACGCGAGACGGCGGCAAGTCGTGGACGAACCTGAACGCCAGACTCCCGGGCGTGCCGAAAAACGCGTACGTGTCCGGCCTGGTGGCCTCCGCGCACGATGCCAACACGTTCTACGTCGCGCTCGACAACCACACCAACGACGACTACGACAACTACGTGTATGCGAGCGTGGATGGCGGGAACAACTTCCGCCGCATCAGTGAGGGCCTGCCGAAGGGCCAGGTGGTGATGACCATCACCGAAGATCCGAGAAACCCCGCCGTGCTGTACGCCGGCACCGAGTTCGGCGTGTTCGTCACGCCGGACCGAGGCGGCAACTGGAGCCGGCTCCGCGCAGGACTGCCGACGGTGCCCGTCCACGAGGTCTTGATCCATCCGCGCGACAACGACATGATCGTGGCCACCCACGGCCGCAGCATCTGGATTCTCGACGACGCGACGCCGATCCAGCAGGCGTCGGAGGCCCAGAAGGCCGACGCCTTCCTCTTCGACATCCGGCAGGCCATGCAGTTCAATCCCGCCAACAATCGTGGGTTCGTCACCGACAAGCCGTTCCGAGGCAAGAACCCCACCTTCGGGGCGGCCATCAGCTACTACCTGAAGTCGGCAGCCGAGCAAGTGACGCTCCGGATTCGAGATGGTGCCGGCAACACGGTCCGCGAGCTCACGGGTGACGACCTGCGCGAGGCGCGCAAGGCCGGTATCAACCGCGTGCATTGGGACCTGCGGTATCAGCCACTGGTCCAGCCGGCCGGCCTGGGCGGCCCCGGCGGACCGGGAGGCGGAGGCGGTGGCGGAGGGTTTGGCGGCGGCGGAGGCAACAACGGACCGTTTGTCATGCCCGGCGAATATCGCGTCACGCTCGTCGTCGGTGGCAAGGACGTGGGGACCAAGCCCGTCCGGGTGATTGGCGACTCGGCGGTCCAACTGACCGACGCCGACCGCAAGACCTGGCACGACACCGCGCTCGCGTTGCACCGTCTCCAGGAGCATGCCACCGAGGCCGCGAGCACCGTTGTCGAGCTCGGGCGTCAGTACCAAACGCTCGAGACCCTCCTCAAAGCGGCCGCCTCGCCGGCCGCGGAGGCCAAGTCGGCGGTCGAGGCTGCCGGCAAGCAGCTCGCGGACCTTCGGCGCCGCCTGGGCGTGCCGGTGCCGGGCCAGCTCGGTGGTCCGGGCGGCGGCGGGGGTGGGGGCTTCTTTGGCGGCGGGGGCGGTCAGCAGCAGAACGTCCGCGCGCAAGTCGGCGGCGCCAAGGGCCAGATCATGAACTCGCACTCGCTCCCGACCGAGCAGCAGCTGCGGGTGTTGCGGGAAGGCCGCGAGGAGCTGGCCAAAGTGGTCCAGGACACCAACGCGCTGATCGCCGTCATGCCCGGAGTGTTCGACAAGATCGGCGCAGGCGGCGTCAAGCCAGCGCCGCTCAAACCCGTGCGAGCCGTCGCGACCAACTGAGGGCCGCTCCGAGTGCGGCGTCTCGAGTTCCTGCTCGTCGCGCTCATCTACGGTACCGGCACCGCGGCCGGGTACGCGGTGCAGGATTACCGTCTCGAACCCGGGTGGGATGGACGCCTCTACGTGCAGATGACGGAGGCGTTCATCCACGGCACCGACAATCCCGTCGAGGCTCCGGCGGGCTATCGCGTCCTGGTGCCATGGCTGGTGGCGCGTCTCTTCCCGGCGACCATCATCGACGGATACTGGGCGCTGAACCAGTTCGCCGCGGCGTTGGGTGTGTTCGCGCTCGCCGCCTGGCTGCGGGTGGCCGGCATCGCGCCGCTGACGCTGCGGCTGCTGCTCGTCGGACTCTTTGTCGCCATCTGGCCCGGACCCACGCGGTTTTCACACTTCTATCCGAGCTACGTCGACCCGCTCTTTCTCGCCGCGCTCTGGGCGGGCCTGGGGCTCATCGAATTGCTGCGCCGCCAGTTTCGCCTGACGACGTTGGGGCTGCTGGCGGGGCTGTGCGCGGTCGGGGTGTTCGTGCGCGAGACCATCCTCCTCGTCCCGCTGAGCTTCTTGCTGGTCAACAATCCGATCGGTGGGGGCCACCAACCTCCCCGTCGCGTTCCCGTGTGGGCTCTCGTGGTGCCTTGCATCGCGGCCGGCTTCGGTTCGATCGTCCTTCACTTCGTGGTCGCCGTTCCACCGCCGTCCTCCTCGTCGGGGGTCTCGCACGTGCTCTCGTTGGCCATACGGCAACCGCCGACGGTCGTGCTGCTCGGCCTCTTTGTCACCTTCGGTCCGGTACTGGCTCTGGTGGCGTACGATTGGCGCCGCGCCGCCGTGTGGCTCAGAGGCCATCAGCATGTGGTCGCGTTGACGGCGCCTATCCTGGTGCTGGCATATCTCGGCCTGCCGGACACGGAGCGATTCCTCGTGTGGGCTGCCCCCGCTATCTACGGTCTGGTCGGCCACGCGCTGTGGCGCTATCGGCGGGAACTGTCGTACTGGCCGTTCGCAGCGAGCCTCGTCGTGATGCAGGCCGTGTCCGCCCGGGTCTTCTGGGGTGTACCGGATCCGTATTTCAAAGGTGTCGCCTTCGAGGAGTTGTCGGGGCTGGGCGCCCAGGCGTATGGGGTACTCGACCGCCTCGTCGTGATCAACGCCTTCTACAACAACCTGTGGTCGTCGACGGGCAGCGTTCCGTTCATGTGGCTGCGTCTCGCCGTGTATCTGGTCGTCTCCCTCGTCCTGGTCGCTTCACTTCACCGGAGGGGCCGCCGGCTGATGTCGGGTTCGCCACCCGTCTGAACCCAGACGCGATAGACGGCCACGGGGACCGGCCGATCGACAGCCGCCGGGGATCCGTCGGGACCCACGACGCCAGTCTGGCGGAAACCAATGAGGTTGAAGCCTGATGTGAGCACCGGCTTCGCCACGACGAACCTCGAAGGCGACCGCTCTGACGCTGAGGGCGTGAGCGTGCCCACCTGCTGGCCGTTGATCGACACCTCGAGGACGGCACGAAGCGGCGGATCGAACAGCCGCGTGCGGGCGTCGATGCCAAGGTGCAATGGAAACGAGGCGTCGCTGCCGGCCCTCAGCGGAATCACGAGCGCGGCCTCTGCCTGGTCCATCCACCGAAGCGGCCCCCATTGGTCGGCGGCCCGGCCGCTCCAGCCAGACAACAGAAAGCGATCGACCTGATCGTCGAACATCACGTCCCTGGACGGCCCGATCAATTCAGGGCCGAGCAGGTCGTAGCGGTCCACCGGCAATCCCGTGCGCCACGCGAACCACGCGTTGGCCGGAAATGCGAACGGATAGAGGAAGGGCGGGCGGGTGAGCACCGCCGCCTGTTGCCGCACGAGCTGCCCGAAGCTCACCGCCTCGCCCGGCGGCAGCATGCCGCCCGCGTATTGCGCCACGAGGAGCTGGTTCCAGCCGATGGCGGTGCCGGCGATGAGTCCGATGGCGATCAACGGGCGACGGGTCAACCCGTGGATGAGGTACGCCAGGCCTGGCGCGAGCACCACGAGGCAGCTCATGAAGCGTCGGCCCCCGAACGACCATCCCGCGGCCCAGTCGGCCGTCGATCCGTTGACCCACGCCATCAGGAACACGATCGCGAGGGCAGCCACGGCCCAGCGCCATTGCCGTCGGAGGTAGGCCGCGCTGCCAATCAGCGCGACGTAGGCCACGGGCGTCCACGACAGGAAGCCGTGCCACGACGACCACAGGGTGTCGGCCCAGCGTGACTCGGTGAAGTCGAGGTATCCGGCGGCGCCGACCAGCGAAAACGACTCGCGGCTGAAGAGAATGGCCGAGTGCACCGTCTGCAGCGCGAGGAACGGCAACGCCCCGACGAAGGCCCAGCGCGTGAGGCGCCACGCCGCCGCGAAGCGTTCGCGCCACGACCCGGCCGCGGTCACGAGCAGCCACGCCGGAAGGCATGCGAACAGCGCCTCCTGAGGGCGGCTGATGAAAGCGAGCCCGAGCAGCGCGCCGAGCGCCATCGACTGCCTCGGCGTGATGGCCACACCCGTCCAGCGGACAGCCGAGGACACGAAGATCGCGACGAACCCGAATGAGGCGGCGTGTGTCATCGACGGTTCGTAGACCATGTACCAGACGAGGGGCGTCGCGCCGAACAGCAAGACTGTCGTGGCCAACGCCACACGGCGGCCGAATTCTCGCTGCAAGTGGGCGTGCACGATGAGCAGTCCGGCGGCGCCGATGGCAAACGACGAGACGAGGGCGGCCCGCACGTACGGCAGGGTCAGTCCCACGCCCGTCGGGTCGGCCGGCCCCGGCCAGGCGTGGACGAGCCGACCCACGGCGTCCACCACGGCCACGCCGAGGTACAACGGAATCCAGACTGGCGTCGGCCCGATCGGCACAACGTGGTACGGCCGCGGTGGCTGGCCCAGGAACGCAAACTCGGCGGCCACGTCGAGGTCGCGGTCGAAGATGACGCTGCGCAGCTGTGAGAAGTAGATCGCGCCGTCGGTCGTGACACCGTGCGCGTCCTCGAACTGGACACCAAGCGCCACGAGGAGCATCGCGGCCACCGCATGGTCATCGGCGGTTCGCGTCATGCACGCGATCCACGACTCCCCGTCCGCTCGAGGGGCGAGCCAGGAGCCCAGCAGCACCAGCGGCAGGCCCGAGAGCCACACCAGCCATGCCGACGGGCGCGGTGGCAGCACCAGCAGCCACGTCAGCCACGCCAGGACCACGGCGGAGAACCACGGGCGCCGAAGGAGGGCGAGCAAGGCGATGTCGTAAAGTTACAGGCTACGCGCGCAAAGTTCAAAGTTCCCCGCGCCAACGAGCACCATGGACCTGGACGCGATTGCGCCGCACTTGATTCGTGGGGCCGACGGCAGCTGGCGACCCTCGGCCCGGCGCGAGGCCCCGGTAGCCTACCCGGACGAGGCCAACAGGTTCTGCTTCGCCGTCGAGGAACGTTCGTTCTGGTTCAACTACCGCAACCAGTGCATTCTCGATCTCGTTCGGCGGTATCCACCGGCCGGGGCGATTGCCGACATCGGGGCCGGCAACGGGTATGTGTCTCTCGCCCTTCAGCGCGCGGGCTTCTCGACGATTGTCGTCGAGCCAGGCGCGGCCGGCGTGCGCAACGCCCTCTCGCGCGGCCTCGATCCCGTCGTCGCGGCGACGCTGGAGGGGGCAGGGTTTCTTCCTGGCTCGCTGCCCGCCGCCGGCCTGTTCGACGTCGTCGAGCACGTGCGCGACGACGAGCGATTCCTGGGCGAGGTGCATGGTCTGCTCCGCAACGGCGGGCGCTTGTATCTCACGGTTCCCGCGTTTCGGGCCCTGTGGGCGCGGGAAGACGACCTGGTGGGTCATCATCACCGGTACGACGCGCCCACGCTGCTGGCGCGCCTCGGGCGGGCGGGCTTCATCGTGGAGCATGCGACCTACATGTTCGCGCCGCTGGCGCTGCCGCTCTTGCTGCTTCGCACGCTGCCGTCACGGCTGGGTTGGCGAACCACGCTGGATCCCGAGCGGATCGCCGGGGAGCTGATGCCGGCACCGGGGATGCTGGTGAGCATCGTGACGGCGATGCTCGCGGGTGAACGGGCGCTGATGCGGCGCGGGTGGCGAATCCCGTTGGGCACGAGCTGCCTGGTCGCAGCGCGCGCGGAACGGTAGGCCCGTCCAGTCTAGGCCGGCACCGCCTTCAAGGCGATGTTCGCGCGCTTCAGCGAGGCTTCGAACCCCGACTTGTCCACAGCCTTTGCGTAGGCCTCTTCGGCCGCCACGAGCTTCTTGCTCACGAGATCCATCAGCGCATCGTTGAGCGTCACCATGCCGATGGCCTTGCCCACCTGCATCATCGACGGAATCTGGAAGGTCTTCCCCTCGCGAATGAGGTTGCTGATGGCGCCGGTCGCGATGAGCACCTCGTGCGCCGCCACGCGGCCTCCGCCAACCTTGCGGCACAGCGTCTGGGCGATCACCCCACGCAGCGATTCCGACAGCATCACGCGGATCTGTGCCTGGCGGTCGGCGGGAAACTGGTCGATCACGCGGTCGACGGTGGACGCCGCGGTGGTCGTGTGCAGGGTCCCGAACACCAGGTGTCCCGTTTCCGCGGTCTCGATGGCGATGGCGATGGTTTCGAGGTCCCGCAGCTCTCCGACCAGGAGGATGTCGGGGTCTTCGCGCAAGGCCGCGCGCAGGGCCCGCTTGAACGACTCGGTATGCGTGCGGACTTCGCGCTGGTTGATCAGGCAGTGCTTGTTCTCGTGGACGAACTCGATCGGGTCCTCGATCGTGATGACGTGCTCGTGGCGCGTGCGGTTGATGTAGTCGATCATCGCGCAGAGCGTCGTGGACTTGCCCGAGCCCGTGGGGCCGGTGACGAGCACGAGACCCTTGTTGAGATCGCACAGCTTCAGGACGTGTGGCGAGAGACCGAGCTGTTCGGCCGTCAGAATCTTCGACGGGATGACGCGAAACACGGCGCCGCGCCCCTTCCGATCGGCGAACACGTTGGCACGAAAGCGCGCTAGGCCGAGGATCTCGTATGCGAAGTCCGTGTCGTGCGTGTCTTCGAACTCACGCCGGTTGTCGGCCGGCATGATCGGCGCCAGGAGCCCGGAGAGCCCCTCGTCGGTCAGCGGCTCGCTCTGGGCGTCGAGCGGCTGCATGCGGCCGTCGGTGCGAACCAGCGGCGGGGTGCCGACCGAGAGATGGAGGTCGGACGCGCCAGCCTGGCACATCGCGTGGAACAGTGCGTCGATGATGGGGGTGTCGTGGCTCACTCAGGCGTCTCCATCAGTTCCAGCACGTGCTTCGTGTTGAAGATCACGGTGGCGTCAGGTGTTTCCAGGTACTTGAAGAGTTCAGGGGACCGGGCGAAGTCGCTCAACCGGTCGCGGCCGCGCGGGCGAAAGATCCGCACGTAGCCGGTCAGCCGGCCACCCGAGGTGAGCAGCATCGTGACCTCGCGCTTGGTGGCGACCTCGAGTCCAGGGTCCTGGCGCTGTTCGTCGTTGCCCGCCAGGGTCACCAGCACGACGTGCTCGCGGTGGAACAGGGCCGTTCGGGTGCCTGCCTCATCGACCACTTCGAAGGGGAAGAAGCCCAGCTCGGCGTTGAGCACGTCCTTGATGCGCTCGCGTCCGGCATGCGTCGGGCTCGCCTCGGACACGAAGACGTAGCCGGACACCACCGCGCCGTTGGACAGGGTCAACGTGGCGGGGGCCCGCATTTTTTCGACGCGGTACTCGGAGATCGACGTTGTGGGGCGCTGGCGATGCACACTCATTTGCACGTGACACCTCCCCTTTGCGCAGCGCTGCCTGCGGGTTCGGGCATAGATCAGCCTGATTAATCGGCGATTGGGCCCGCAACCTTTATTCGGGATGGCCCGTGGGGCCCGGGCAGGCACGGCGGCCGATGCGGGCACCCGGGGCCTCCGTGCTGCCCTGCCGGCGGCGATGCGGCCGACCCGCCGGCCGGCGACCGGGCCCGGCTGGCGACGGGCGGTGTGCTGTCTGGCGCTACACTGGACAGGCACGCGCCCGTAGCTCAGGTGGATAGAGCATCGGCCTTCTAAGCCGAGGGTCGCAGGTTCGAGTCCTGCCGGGCGCGCCACATCCCTCAGTAATTCGCGAGTTTCCCGCCAGTCCAGGCGAGGCGGTCCCCCCTCAGCGGCCTCAATTCCGGCATGGCACGCGCGTGGGGCGCGCCCTCGAGCGGACTTCTACTGCCGTCGGCATGGCACCGGGCATGGCGGGCGACGCCAACGTCAGCCGTAGGTTTCTCGCGCCCATCAGCGTCTGATCGAGTATGGCCCTCGCGTGGGGCGCGCTCATGTTGGCGCCCTCGCTCGGCTGCGAGAGGCTTCGTCCCAAAGCGGACGGTCATCGAGTTCTGTCCACAGGCCAGCTTCTGGTCCCCACGCTCGCCAGAGTCCTCGGCCGGGCAACCCGAGGTCCCCACCCCATCACCTGCAATCGCGCACCGCGGCTTGGGCCGCACTGGAGCACACGGTCATGCTGATCTCGTCCCCTGCGCAGGCTCATGTCCGGAACGCATCCGAACCAGGGCGTGCCCTCTGGGAACACACACAAGTCGTCTTCATTGACGACCTGGCCAGGCTGCTGCGCGTCTCGCCGTCCACGATTGAACGACGCCGTCACGAAGGCTCATTCCCCATTCCAGAATTGCCCGCCCTCGACCGCCGCCCGCGCTGGTCACGTCGCGCCGTGCTGGCCTAGCTCGCGACGTCACCGAAGGCATTACCGGCTCACAGACCGCCAAGCGCACTTCGTCGTGACCGCGCTGCGCTCGCGCGCAGTACGTACCGTCAGCACGAGCTGCTTGTCAGCTACCGGCCGGCCGGCGACTGCGCGGGGTGTACTGATGCGCCAGCGCGACCATCGTGGCGTCGGAGCGGTGGGTGTCACGACTGCGCCCCAATGTCAGGCACGCGTGACTCCCACGCTGGCTCGACGTCAGCCCCGCGCATCAGCGGGAACTCACACAGCCCGGAGGACTTCGGTCGGCAGACCCCGGTCTTCAGGCGAGCCGACCAGGTCAGGTTCCGTGTCAGCACCTGGGGCAGGGCAGAGGTCGGGTGCCCAGGGGGAGCGACCTCCCTTGCCGCGCTGGCCCCTGACCCCCGGGCCCGGCCGCGTTCGCGAGACTGGGAGGTCGCTCCCCCTGGGCCGCCACATCGACGCGGCGAAATCCCGAGACCATCGCGCGACAAGCCGCGTGCCGACGCGCCGTGTCGTCTCGGGCTGCACTTCCGGTTTGGCACGCTGCCGCGGTGGCAGATTCCGCAACGGTCAGCGCGAGGAGGGTTGCGATTCTTGCGATCCTCGCGCGCGTGCTTCCCGGAAGTGGCCGGAACCGACGCGCCGTGCGTGTGGCAGCGCCCGTGCGCATCCGGCCACTGTGGCGTCATTGTCGTACGAGCGGCGCTCGCCGGAGGCTGGCGTCCTGTATCGCATCGTTCGGGATCACTTCGCGACGTTCCGGGCGCAGGCGGCGAGTTTGCGAGATGGTGCGGGATTGCCGCGGTTCGTGGAACAGGCGTTTTCCGGCTTCCTGCGCTGTGGGTGGCTCGCGGGTGGATTCGCCAGATTTCGATGCGGCGGATGCGGGTTGGACCGGCTGGTGGCCTTCTCGTGCAAGGGCCGCGCGGTCTGTCCCTCATGCAGCGGCCGGCGGATGACTGAGCGGGCGGCGCATCTCGTCGACGACGTCCTACCTGACGTTCCGGTTCGGCAGTGGGTGCTGAGCGTGCCGCATCGCGTGCGGTATCTCCTCGCCTGGGATCACGATCTCTGTCGGAATGTCGCGGCCATCCTCTCGCGGGCGATCTTCCGCGTGCTCCGTGAGCGGGCGAGCGACGTCGGCATCGAGGGCGGACGTGGTGGCGGCGTGGTGGTCATCCAACGGTTCGGCGGGTCGCTGAATCTGAACGTGCATTTCCACGCCCTGATCCTCGATGGCGTGTTCGAACGTCGACCGGACGGGTCGACGCCATTTCATCCCACGCGAGGGTTGTCCACGATCGACATGGACGAGGTACTGGCCACAGTCGAAGCGTTGGTGGCCCAACGGCTCCGGCGAGACGGGCACGATCAGGCGACCCACGAGGGCGAGGCGCTGGATCGCTGGGCCGACGCGGCGCCGGTCCTGGCCGATCTAGCGGCCGCCTCGGTCGCGGGCGGTGGGCTGGCCGGCGCGCCAAAGCGCGTGGGACGTGGTCGGTGGCTGGACGACTCCGAGGACGACCAAGTCAGCGCAGGCGGCGCACCCACGGGCTTGCCTGCGCGGTCGGGCGGGTACAGTCTGCATACTGGTCAGGTCGTGGCGGCCGGGCGCCGCGAGCGGCTCGAGCAGGTGTGCCGGTACGTCCTGCGCCCACCGGTGGCGACCGAACGGCTGCAGGTGACGGACACCGGCCAGGTGCACCTGACCTTCAAGCAGCCGTGGCGCGATGGCACGACGGCCGTGGTGTTCGATCCCGTGACGTTCTTGGGACGGCTGGCGGTGCTGGTGCCGCGCCCCCGCGTCAACTTGTTGCTCTACTACGGTGTGCTCGGTGCCCGCTCGGCATGGCGCGAGGCGGTGGTCCCGCGCCGTCGCCCGACCGCTGGCGCCAGCAAGACCGAGGCCGCGAGCGTCGGCGACGACCCGTCGGTGGAGCCAGGCCGTGTCCGAAACCCGACGTGGGCGACGTTGATGCGGCGCGCGTTCGGTCTCGACGTCCTGAGCTGCCCGGGCTGCGGGGGCCAACTCCGGCTGGTTGCGCTGATCGGACAGGCGGGGGTCATCGAACGGATCCTGCACCACCTCAGGGAACCGCTCGCGATTCCCCGACCCCGCCCGGCCAGGGCTCCGCCGGAGCTCCGGCCGTTTTCCGAATTCGCGGAGTAGTGCGTCGCGATTCGGTCGACGTCGCGCCGGAGGTGCGTCCGCGCACGGACCGAATCTACGCGGAGCCAACCGGTGTGGCTGCGAAGCGTGACCTGTACCGCATATGTCTCGAGGTCAGGGGCCTAATCCGCCCCGTGGCCGCCCGGTCGGGCGGCCCCAGTGTCTAAGAATGGGACGTTAAGTCGCCTCTAATGCGTCTTATCCCC
>JBQTIE010000293.1:0-2296 GCA_052389315.1 Acidobacteriota bacterium | reverse complement strand
CCTGTCGCGTGCCGATGCCGACCGGCTGGTGGCCTCGTTGCCGGTGGTGACGTGGCTGGCGCACGGCGTGCACGGCAACGAGATCTCGTCTGGCGACGCGGCGCTGTTCGAGGCATACCACCTGCTGGCCTCCCAAGGCGACGCCGACGTGAACACGGTGTTCGGGGAGTCGCTGGTGTTGATCGATCCGATGCAGAACCCGGACGGTCGCGCCCGCTTCATCTTTCAGAACCTGCAGGGCCGCGCCGCGACGGCGGACTCCACGCCCTACAACGCCGAACACGACGAGCCGTGGCCCGGGGGCCGGTCCAACCACTACCTGTTCGACATGAATCGCGACTGGTTCGCGCAGACGCAGCCGGAAACGCGCGGGCGCATCACGCTGGCGCGCGAGTATTTTCCGCACGTGACCGTGGACCTGCACGAGCAAGGCGGCGACAACAGCTACTACTTCGCGCCGCCGGCCGATCCCCTGAACCCCCACATCACGAAGTCGCAGGTTGCCGCCTTCGACCTGTTCGGCCGTGCCAATGCCGCGCGGTTCGACGCCCGCGGATGGCCGTACTTCATTCGCGAGGTGTATGACTCGTTCTATCCCGGCTACGGAGAGTCGTGGCCGATCTTCAACGGGTCGATCGGCATGACCTATGAGCAGGCCTCGGCGCGCAGCCTGTCGTTCTCCCGCAGCGACGATACGATCCTGACCTACCGCGACGGCGTCATGCACCATGCCAACGCCGCCCTGGTCACGGCCATCACGGCTGCGAAGAACCGCGAGCGCTTGTTGAAGGAGTTCCTCGAGTACCGACGGACTGCGATCACCGAAGGCGAGAAATCCGACGTGCGGGAGTACATCCTCGTGCCAGGCCACGACCCGACTCGCGCTGACATACTCGCGCGAAATCTGGCGACGCAAGGCATCGAGGTGCGGCGGGCGGAGGCATCCTTCAGAACTGGCGACCGGGCGTTCCCCGCCGGCACCTACGTGGTGTCCAACGCTCAGCCGGCCGGCCGCTTGCTCCGCAATCTGCTCGATCACGAGACCGCGCAGCCGGAAGACTTCATCGAGCGCCAGGAACAGCGCCGCGCGCGCCGCCAGCCGGACCAGATCTACGACATCACGGCCTGGAGCCTTCCGCTGCTCTACGACGTGGAGCTGGAAACGAGCGCCAAGCCCCTCGACATCCGCGCGTCGATGGTGCCCATGACCTACGCGGCCGCCCTGGCGGCCAGGACCTTCGCGCAAGCCCAAGTGGCCTATCTCATGCCGTGGGGCAGTGCGGCCGCCGCGTTGGCCGTGGACGCGCTGCAGCAGGGCCTGCGACTGCACAGCGTCGGTGGAGCCTTCACGCTGGCCAAGCGCCAGTATCCGATCGGAACCATCGTGTTTCGCAACGCCGAGAACCCGCAGGACCTGCATACGAGACTGACGGCACTGGCCACCAGGCACGGCGCCGAGATCGTTCCGATCGATTCGACCTACGTGGAGTCGGGCACCTCACTCGGCAGCAACGACGTGGAGTTCATGCGGAAACCTCGCGTGCTGCTCGCGTGGGACGCGCCGACCTCGTCGCTCTCGGCGGGATGGACGCGATACGTCCTCGAACGCCGCTTCGGGCAGCCGGTCACCGTCGTCCGCACGGCCTCGCTCTCGCGGGCGAACCTCTCGGACTTCAACGTTCTCGTGCTGCCGTCTGGAAACTTCAGCGGCGTCATCGGTGAGGCCGTCGTGACCCGGGTCAAGGACTGGCTCCGGGCGGGCGGCACGCTCATCACGCTGGCCGAAGCCACGCGGTGGGCCACGACGGCGAGCGTGGGCCTCGTCGAAACGACGCCGCTCCTGAAGGACGGAAAGCCCGACACGGGCGGGGCCGCTGGAGCCAGTGGAGCCGGCGGTGGCGGCGGAGCGGCCGGCGGAGGCGGAACCAGTGGGGCAGGCACCGGGACGGGAGCGTCGGTCAAGTTCGACTATGACAAGGCCATTCAACCCGAGCGCGAACGGCCGGACTCCCAGCCGGGAGCCATCCTGTCGGTCAGCATCGACATCGATCACTGGATGTCGGCGGGTCACGACGATGAGACTCAGGTGATGATCGAGGGCTCGCGGGTATTTGCCCCGATCAAACTGAACAACGGGCGCAACGTGGGGATCTACGGCGACAAGGACAGCCTCGTCGCGTCGGGACTCGTGTGGCCCGAAGGGCAGGACGTGCTTGTGCAGAAGCCTTATCTCATCCACCAACCCCTCGGACAAGGCCACGTGCTTGCGTTCGCCGAAGACGCGAACTATCGTGCC
>JBQTIE010000292.1:0-6973 GCA_052389315.1 Acidobacteriota bacterium | reverse complement strand
CGGCTGTTCGGGCCTGGACAGTTGCTCGACGCGTCGAAGTTCTTCATCGTCGTGCCCGACAACCTCGGCCACGGCCAGTCGAGCAAGCCGAGCGATGGGCTGCGGATGCGGTTTCCCGAGTACCGCTACCTCGACATGGTGCGGCTCCAGCACCAGCTGGTGACCGAAGGGCTGGGGCTCTCACGGCTGCACCTGGTGATGGGCACCTCGATGGGGGCGATGCACGCGTGGATGTGGGGCTATTTGTACCCGGATTTCGCGGACGGCCTGGTGCCCCTGGCCAGCAACCCCGTGGAGATCGCCGGGCGCAACCGCGTGTGGCGCAAGCTGCTGGTCGATGCGATGGTGACCGACCCGACATGGGAGGGAGGCAACTACACGGCGCCGCCGCGCGGCCTGGCGAGCGCCATCGGCTTCCTGCTGATGGCGACCAGCGTGCCCTTGCAGTGGCAGAAGCAGTTCCCGACCGCGGCTGCCGCTGACGCGTGGCTGGCCGACCAGATTGCCTCGCGCGTCCGATCCAGCGATGCCAACGACATGATCTATCACTTCCGCGCCTCGGAGGATTACGATCCGTCGCCGCATCTGGCGCGGATCACGGCGCCGCTTCTGGCGATCAACTCGGCCGACGACTTCGTGAACCCTCCTGAGCTCCCGATGATGGAGGCGCTCATGGCCAAGGTGAAACGCGGACGCTTCGTGCTCGTGCCGATCTCCGACGAGACTCGCGGTCACGGCACGCATTCCCAGCCCCACGTCTTCGGGCCCTACCTGGCAACCTTCCTCGCCGACCTGGCCAAGACGCAGAAGGCACCTTGACCGCCGCGTGCGTCCTCCCGCGACCGAGCGGTGGGTGAGCCGGGGCGGCAGACCTGGCCCATGGCCCCGTCGCCGAGCAATGCGGCGACCTCGGAGGGGACCTGGTTCGGGCCGGCGTCTCGCGCTTTCCGCTTGACGCGGGGCTCTGAAACGGCGACCCTTCAAGGTTAGTCTCGTTCGATGGCCGGAGCGGCCGCTGCTGGTTGGCGCGCCGCCCCAAAGGAGCCTGTAAATGACGCGTGCGCGCCTAACGCTCATCGGATCGCTCGTGCTGGCGTTCACCTCTGCGATTGTCATTTCCGGCCGTGATCTGACCGCCGCGTCGGCCTCGGCTGCGACGCCGACCTTCACCAGGGACGTGGCGCCGATTCTCTTCAAGAACTGCACGAGCTGTCATCGTCCGGGCGAGATCGGGCCGATGCCGTTCCTCACCTACGAGGGGACCCGGCCCTGGGCGCGCTCGATCCGCGAGAAGGTGGTGTCGCGCGAGATGCCGCCGTGGGCCGCCGACCCGGCCACCAGCATGAAGATGCGCAACGACCGCAGCCTGACGCAGAAGGAGATCGACACGATCGTGGCCTGGGTCGCCGCCGGTGCTCCACGTGGCGACGATGCCGACATGCCCCCTGCGCCCACCCTTGCCAAGGGCTGGCAGCTCGGTGAACCCGACTACGTGTTCACGCTCCCCGTCGAGTGGACGGTCAAGTCCGAGGGCGCCGAAGCGTACCTGTACTTCTACGAGAAGATTCCGTTCACCGAAGACAAGTTCGCGAGCGGCATCGAGATACGCCCCAGCAACTTCGCCGTCGTGCATCACTCCGGGGCCTACATCGTCGATATCCCCGATGGGTATTCCGTCAAGGATGGCTACCTCTACGACGCGGACGGCAAGCAGGTTCCACCCACGCAGCCCATGGGCAAGCGCGCCAGCAGCGGCGACGACTCGCCGCTCGCCGGCGCCGACAAGCTCATCTCCTACGTCCCCGGGCGCGGCTTCGAAGCGCACCCGGAGGGGTTCGCCAAGCGCATTCCGGCCGGCAAGTACATCCGCTGGGTGATGCACTACAACCCGATCGGCCAGCCCGAGAAGGACCGGAGCCTGTTGGGCTTGTGGTTCGCGAAGGGCCCGGTGACGCACGAGGTGCTCAACCTGCAGGCGGGCGACCCGGTACCTGGCAGCGGCGGACGCGGCCTGTACTTCGCCCAAGGCAAAGAAGTGCTCTACGAGTCGGACGACACGACGGGCCGCCGCGGCAAGACACCGCCGATTCCACCCTACGTCGGCGACTTCAAGATGATGGGCATCACGCCGGTCAACGAGCCGATCACGCTCTACGCACTCACGCCGCATATGCACCTGCGCGGCAAGAGCATGAAGTGGTGGATCACCTATCCGGACGGCCGCGAGGAAGTCATCCTCGACGTGCCGAACTACGACTTCAACTGGCAGATTCAGTACGAGCTGGAGACGCCGCTGAAGGTGCCGGCGGGCAGCAAGATCACCAACGTGGCCATCTACGACAACTCGACGAAGAACCCGTGGAATCCCGCGCCCGACCAGGAAGTGTACTGGTCCGAGCAGAGCTGGGACGAGATGTACCAACCGACGACGCAGTTCTCGGTTGACAGCCGCGATCTCACGAAGACGGCGAAGCGCAACACGACCGACCAACCACAGCAGAAACGCTGACGAGCCACGTAAGGATCGCGCGGGATGCTGTCAGGTTGGACGGGTGCGGCGCTGGCGTGCGGGCTGGCGCTGATCGCGGCGGCGGAGACGACGGGCGCTCGTCAAGCGGACGCCGTGCGCGGGCAGGCTGCGCCTTCGCCGGCGGGGCAGCCTCAGGTCGAAAAGCCCAAGAGTCAGGTGCCCACCCTGGGCCGGCCGACGCGCGCCGACGATCCGGCCCCGCTGCTCGACTTCCTGGCGTACTTCAACGGGTCGTGGGCGTTCACCTGGGACTATCCCGACAGCCCGCTCGGTCCGGCGGGCGTGATTTCCGGCACGACCACCTACAAGGCCCTCGATGAGAAGTTCTTCGAAGCCGTCACCGACGCCGAGGGCCCGGGCGGCCCGGTGCGCATTCGCGAAGTGATCGGCTATCTGCGGGACCACCACACGCTGGCGCGCTCGGTGGTCGACAGCCGCGGGTTCTCGTACACACAGATCGGTACAGTCGGCGGCGACTTGGGCGGCCAGTTCACGATCCGCTTCGAGGGCGCGCCCTTCACGCACAATGGCAGGACGGTTCGCCTCAACAGCGTGATGCGCCTCCTCTCACCGCTCAACTACCGAACCCAGACCACGATCTCCGTCGATGGCGACGCGTTCACGAACTACGGCAACCCGTGGTGGAAGAAGGCAGGACCGAGTCGATGACGCGATGGCACGGACAGCGCCTCGCTCTCGCGATCCTCGTCGCGGTCTCGAGTGCCGTTCCGATCGTCGGCGCCCAGCCTCCCGCCGGCGCCAGAGCCGGCAGCGTGCCCATCGTCGCCGTGTCAGGCTGTCTCGCCGAGCCCAGTCCGGGCCACTGGATGCTGACCAGCGCGACCGAGCCCACGCCGAGCATCGCCAATGCCCCGCCGGCCGGCCAGCCGGTGACAGGACCGACTACGGGCAAGCATGAGTTCACGCTGATTGGGGTCTCCGAGTTCGACTTGCCGGCGCACAAAGGTCACACGATGCTCGTCAAGGCGCTGCTCATCAAGAGCACGCCCACCATGCGGCTCAACGTGACGTCGGTGACGATGATCTCGCAGGCGTGCCCGCCTCCGCCGAAGTAGACGGGCGCGCCCGCGCCCCCGATCGTGCAGGCGCTTCTCTGACATGAGGAAGGAGCGGGCTCGTCGGAGACCTCCGGTTGGAGGATCTCCCTGCGGCGCATGGGCTTCGGCGCCGATCAGCGAGCAATCCAGAAACTCGCCTTGACCGCGAAGAAGTTGTCGCCGCGGGCGCCCGGGGAAGAGAACATGTCCCCGATGGAGCTGCGGCGGGTCACCGCTTCTTCTTCCGACCGATTCTGCTGCCAGACGGCGTAGAGCGTGCTGCCCGGCCGCCATTCCCATTTCAAGACGAGATTGCTCCGGAACGATTCCACGTTGAAGTCACGGTCTGTCAGCGTGAGCGTGGCGGCGCCGTCGGTCACCACGCGGCTACCATCCTCGAGAAGCGTCAGCGTGGTGTCCTGATCGCCGTAACGGCGCATCAGGCGGCTGCTGGCCGCAGCCAGCTCGCCGAAGTCGCTGTACCGGCCGCTGGCGGCAAACGGTTCGGCGTAGAAGTCGAGCGTCAGCTCCGGCCGGAACGTGTAGCTCAGGCGCACTTCGGTCGCCCACGTCGAGCGGTCGATGCGCGCGAAAATGTAGCGACCGCCGAAGGTCGCCGCTCGGCCGCCGTCGCGTGTGGTGATGTACTGCTGCGTGTCGACTTCCTGGGAGTACGACGGCTCGATCGACACGGTCCATTGCGGCGCCGGCTGCAGCGAGAGGCTCGTGTGCACTTCGAACTGGAGTCCGTCGTCCTCGTCTCGTCCGTAGTCGACTTGCTGGGAGACGCGCGTCTGGCTCGACCGGTTGTTGCCGGCCTCGACATCGACCGCCCAACGCCGCGGTGTCTGCATGGACGGGCCGCCGCGCGTGAGCCGCGCATCCTGCGCCCGGAACGCGACCTCGCCCTCCGCTTGGGCGAACCAGAAATTGGGCCACGTGATGTCAAACCGTGACGAAGCCGATCGCTCCTGCTGGACGCCGCCGAATGTCCAGTCGTTGCGGGTGCCGAGCGACAGCGAGTAGTTGCGATACCAGCGGCCCGGCAGGGTTTCGCGATACTCGATCTCGGCGTTGCCCGTGATGCCGTCCCCCGACGTGAAGCGGCCCAGGTCGTTGGTCTCGAACTCGGGGCTTTCAATCTGACTCGACGCCTGCCAGAGCCAGTGCCGGCCATTGCGCCGCTCGATGCGGATGCCGGACTTGGTGCCCGACAGCGACGTGCGGCGCGGATCGTAGCGGAGGTAATCGACATCGGGGCGCTGGAGGTATCGCGCGCTGCCGCGCTGGACGCGCGTGATGGCCGGCGCCTCGCCCTCGACGTAGCTGATCCCGGTGAAGGCGTTGATCTCGTACTCGCCATCGTTGAGGCGGAGGACGGAGTCACCGCTGAGCGTGAAGGCGTTGCGCGTGAGCAGCGCCGCGAGCGGCGAGCCCGGCTCGAGGTTCCGGTGCACGGCCGTTGTCATGACCGACCACGTGGATCCGCCCGATCCGAACTCCTGCTCCACCCGGGCCACGCCGTAGATGGTCTGCGGCGCCACGCGCACGCGGTCGAAGCGTCTCTGCTCCGTGCCCCCTGGGAGATCCGTCGTCGCGATGAAGGCCCGCGCGAACTCATCGGTGGTCACGGCCCCCAGCACGCCGATCGAGGTGCCCGAGGCGAGCCGGCCGGTCAGCTTGGCCGCGCCGAGAATTGTGCTCCTCGCCGGGTAGTCCACGAAGTCCCCTTCGGCACGACCCGAGGGGCGCGCGCCGATCCGGCGCGAATAGAAGTAGTTGTTGACGTTGCCTACGATCAACTGGCTCCGCTCGATGAAGAACGGACGCCGCTCGTCGAAGAACGTTTCAAAGGCCGACAGGTTGACTTCGGCCGGGTCGGCCTCGACTTGTCCGAAGTCCGGATTTGCGGTGGCTTCGAGCGTCAGGTTCGGACCGAGACCGACTTTCATGTCGAGGCCGACGCGCCCGCCCAGGTTGGCGCCGCCGTCGAACGGATTGCGACGGTCGCGGCCGCCGACGACCTGTGACGAGCCGGCCGCGTAGGGGAGCAGCTCGAGCCGGCGGCTCGGACGGATGCCGTCGATGCCGTGCAGATCGCCGAAGCGGGACGCCCACCCGCGCTCGGTGCGCGGCACGAGCGCCCAGTAGACCTGTTCGTTGCGAGACGGCACCCATCGCTGGACGTTGAGGCCCCAGACCTGCGGGCTCCGGTCGTTGAAGCGGAGCTGCGAGAAGGGAATCCACAGTTCCGCCGTCCAGCCGCGGTCGTCGGCCGCTGTCCGGGCGTGCCAAACCGGATCGAAGCCCTCGTCGGCGCTGCGCCAGTCGTTGTCGTCGCTCCCGAAGTACTCATCGAGCCGCACGCCAGCCGCCGTGACGCCGAAACTGTACGCGGTGCGCCGGTCGAGATGCGTATCGAACGAGACCATCAGATGTTCCGCCCGTTCGCCGTCGTCGCGGCGTCCCAGCGGCGCCTGCACCGGAGCGCTGGACGACATCCGCGCACCGATGTAGAGCGCGTCATCGTCGTAGACGAAGCGAATCTCCATCGCGTCTGTCGCCGGCTCGCCTTCGACCGGCTCCTGCTGCACGAACTCGGTCAAGGCGGGCGCCGTGCGCCACGCCTCTTCGTCGAGTCGTCCGTCGAGGCGGATCGACCCGTCGCCGACACGGACCGCGTGGGCGCGTTTGCGGCCGTTGTCGGCGGCCGCTTGCTCGCCGGCTGCCTCGAAGGCCATGGCCGAGGTAGCGAAGAACAGAACAGCGATATGGCGAAGGTTCGCGCGACTCACGGTACGGGGCTTACGCCAGAGGGGGTCGAAACGTTGCAGGTCAGCGACGTCCACCTCGGCTCCGGCGAAGGCTGCTCTAGAGGAGGCAGGAAGGACACAACATGCAGCCGTCTATCAAGACGTGGCTGGTTGAGCTAGGACTGTCGAAGTCTCACAAACAGTCCAGATCCGGAACAAGGCGACGATTCCCGATACGACAGGAAACGGAGAGGAAACGGGATCATGTTGTCTCCCCGGGGCAACTCCTCTCGAATACACCGTCCCACCGGTCGGTGGCTAAACTAAGACCTCAACTTGGTGCCTTGACGTGTGCTTCCACGCTGATGGCGCTCCCGGCGACCGCTCAACTGACCCCGTGCTCGGTCACCGGCGAGTACGTGCTGGAAGGCTCGCTGTTCCACTCCTCGTCCGGGCTGGCACAGGCGTCGGGGACGTTGGTGTTCACGCCGAGCACGTGCGTGTCGAGCAGCTCGGGCACGGTGGCTATCCACGCCATGCTGACCTCCAGCGGCGGCGCCAGCCAACCGTTCGACGCCGTCGTCCCATTCGTGCTCGACGGCACGTCGCTGACCATCGGTGAGGGACTCCTC
>JBQTIE010000291.1:0-20909 GCA_052389315.1 Acidobacteriota bacterium | reverse complement strand
AGCGCTTCAAGGCCTTCGACACGATTTGCAGCGCGACGCAGGATCGGCAGGACGCCGTCCTGCAGCTGCTGCAGGAGGAGCCTCTCGATCTGATGGTGGTCATCGGGGGGTTCAACAGCAGCAACACCTGTAACCTTGCGCGGATCTGCGCCCAGAAGGTGACGACCTTCCACATCGCCGATCCCGACGGGCTGGTCTCGGCCACGGAAATCCGCCACCGGTCGGTCGCGGAGAAACGTGAAGTGGTCGATCACGGCTGGCTGCCTGGGGGGCCGGTGAGGGTCGGCCTGACCTCGGGGGCCTCGACGCCAGATAACCTGGTGGAAACAGCCGTACGCAAGCTGGAGCGGTTTTCCGGCGGTTAGGTTCGCGAGGTCGTCTCGTCCGCATCCCGGCACCGGCCACGGCCGTAACGGAGTCCGCCATCGGCGTAAACAGCTCGGGCCGGCGTATCGTAACCCAGTGCGATCGGACCTCGAAGGATGCCCTATAAGTTGTTCATTAGTCTTGCTTTGTCAGTGCTCACCCTCCTCTGGGCGGTGCCCGCCGACGCCCAGCGATCCAAATGGTGGAAGGACGAGCGGTTTCAAAAGGAGCTTGCCCTCACACCCGATCAGATTCTGCGCATCGAAGCGGTGTTTCAGGCGGCCCAGCCGGCCCTCCGCGCGCGACAGCGCGCGCTCAGCAAGCTCGAAGACGAACTGTCTCAGCTGATCCTGCAGGCACGCGCCGAGAGCCCTGAGGTCGAGCACTTCGTCGATCGGGTCGAGGCTGCCAGGGCTGAACTCGGCAAGACGCGCACGATGATGATCTTCCGGATGCGGCTCATCCTGACCGCCGAACAACACGTCAAGCTCCAGCGGCTCTTCGAACGGCACGAAAAAGAGCGCCGTGGCCGGGGCCACGGCGGTCAATAGCTGGCGCCCCTCGCCACGGATGGTTTATATGAACATGCGTTCTCGATGTGTGGCTGCCGTCGCCGCGACCGCGCTGGTCACGCTCCCGGTCGGTGTGGGCGCCCAGGAGGCCCAGGACAGCCTGGTCCGCGACGCCTTGGCCCGGTACGAGGCCGGGCTCCTGGCGATTCGGGAGGGTGGCGCGACTCCGGCCTCCGGCGCGCAGCTGGCGCGTACCCTGCGTGAAGTCCGGCTGGGAGAGGTCGTCCAGCTGGCGCTCGAGAAGAACCTGGACATCTCCGTTGAGCGCCTGAACCCTCAGGGGGTCGACCTGCAGATCGCCGCGATCCGGAACCAGTATCTGCCCGTCGCCACGTCAGCCGTTGGCCAACGCGATCAGATTCGACTGCCGAACAGCCTGTTGAACGGCGGCCAGCGCGTGAACAACGTGACGACGACCTACAATTTCGGCGTCACGCAGGCGCTCGAGTTCTTCGGCGGCTCCTACTCGGTGACGTTCAACAACAGCCGACTCGAGACCTCCGACGCGTTTTCGAATTTCAATCCCAGCTTTACGACCGGGTTGACGCTCTCGTACTCGCAGCCGTTGCTGCGTGGCCTCTTCATCGACCAGCAGCGCCAGCAGTTGGCCATCACGCAGATCAATCGGGACATCTCCGAGGAGAACGTGCGGGCGACCGTCACCCAGACCCTCGCCAACGTCCGCAACGCGTACTGGGACCTCGTCTTCGCACGAAGCGCAGTGGACGTGGCGGAGCGGGCGCTCGAGCTCGCTGACAAGCTCGTCGAGGACAACCGGGCTCGTGTCGAAGTGGGAACTCTGGCCCCGTTGGACATCGTGCAGGCCGAAGCCGAAGCCGCGAATCGCCGGCAGGCCCTGGCAGTCGCCGAAGCGACCCTTCAGACGGCTGAACTCGCGCTCAAGCGCTATATCGTGAGCGGCACCGAGGATCCGCTCTGGCGACAGGAATTGCGACCGATCGACCTGCCGTCGCTCGAACCACCACCCACGGACATCGAGGGAGCCGTCCGGCGCGCCCTGGAGCACCGCACGGACCTGGCCAACACGCGACGCAACCTCTCCAGCTCCGATGTGTCGCTGCGGTATTTCCGCGACCAGTCGATGCCGGCGCTGGACGTCATCACCAGCTACGGCGCTCAGGGGATCGGCGGCACCCAGTTCCTTCGCTCAGGGACCGGCCTGAACAGCGTGGTCACCGGACAAGTGCCGGGCGGATACGGCGATGCGCTGCGCCTGCTGGCCGATCGGGACTTCCCGAACTGGAACGTGCAGCTCAACCTGTCCTACAACATCGGCGGCAGCAACGCCGAGGCGCAGTACGCGCGCGCGCGCCTGCAGCGCAACCAGACACAAGTCCGCCTCCGGGCGCTCGAGTTGCAGGTGGCCACCGAAGTCACCAACGCCGCGCTCGCGGTCCAGAGCAACGTCAAGCGCGTCGAGGCGGCCGTCGCGGCCCGAGGCCTCGCCGAAAAGCGCCTCGAGGCCGAACAGAGCAAGTTCGAAGTCGGCATGTCGACGAACTTCTTCGTGGTCCAGGCACAGCGCGATCTGCGAGACGCTCAGAATTCCGAGCTGCGTGCCCTCGCAGACTACCGCAAGTCCCTCGTGGTCTTCGAGCGGGTGCAGGACGCACCGGCAGGGGCCGGAGGCGGCGGCTTGAGCGTCAATCTCGGAGCCCAATAGTGTCCTCCCGCTTCGGTAACAGGTAACTCGATGCGTAAAGTGTTGATCGTGGCCGTCGTTCTCGCCCTCGGAGGCGCGGGGTACTGGATGTTCCTGCGTCGCGAGCAGCCGGCGGCCGCCGCCGGGCAATCGGCCGGACCTGGGGCCGACCCCGGCGGCCCGCGCGGCGGTGGCGGTGGCGGCTTTGGAGGATTCGGCGGGCCGGGCGGCGGGGGTGGGTTCCGTCCCCCGATGACCGTCGAAGTCGCGAAGGTCTCCAGAGGGCGAATCTCCACGACGCTCAGCGTGGTCGGGAACCTGATTGGCGAAGCCACCGTCGAGGTCGCTCCCAAAACAGGGGGCCGGCTCACCTCCGTCACAGTGAAGCTCGGGGACCGCGTGCGCCGCGGCCAGGTGATTGCGAAGGTCGAGGACCGCGAAATCATCGAACAGGTCCGCCAGGCTGAAGCGTCCCACCAGGTCGCCGAGGCGTCGATTCGCCAGCGGGAAGCGGACCTCACCTTGGCTGAAACCAGCGTGGAGCGGTCGCGCAACCTGTTCGGACGCCAGTTGCTTCCGAAGCAGACCCTGGACGATTCAGAGGCGCGCTACCAGGCGGCTCAGGCGCAACTCGACCTCGTGCGCGCGCAGCTGGCGCAGTCGGCCGCGCGTCTCGAAGAACTACGCATCAACCTCGCCAACACGAATGTCGTGTCGCCGGTCGACGGGTTTGTCGCTCGGCGGCACGTGGATCCCGGCGCGTGGGTCTCGCAGAACCTGGGAGTCGCCTCGATCGTGGACATCTCCTCGCTGCGCCTGGTGGCCAATGTCGTTGAGAAGGACCTGCGGATGGTGACGGTCGGTGATCGGGCCACGGTCGAGGTCGATGCGTTCCCGGGTGAACGCTTTGCAGGCGCCATCGCGCGGGTCTCACCCGTTCTTGACCCGGCCACGCGCACGGCGCCGATGGAAATCGAGATTCCCAATCAGCAGTACCGCCTCAAACCGGGGATGTACGCGAAGGTGAATCTGGAGGTCGAAGTTCGGGAGAACGTGCTGCTGATCCCCAAGGTGTCGCTCACCGACAGCGGCGGCAGACGCGGCGTCTACCAGGCTGGGGATGATGGCCGCGCCCGGTTCCTGCCGATCACGGTGGGACTGGAGAACCCCGAACAGGCCGAAGTCGCCAGCGGGCTGTCTGAAGGCGACCTCATCGTCTCGGTCGGCGCAGGAGCGCTGCGTGCGAACGATCAACTGGTCGTATCGGGCCTTGACGGCCAGTCGCCCGCCGGCGGTCGTGGCGTCGGAAGGGGTGGCCGGGGAGGCCCCGGCGAAACTGGTCCCGGCGAGGGCACGGGCCGCGGCGGACGAGGCGGACGAGGCGGCCCTGGCCAGACGCCGGGGGGCGGGGCGCCGGGCCAGCGTGGGCAACGCCCACCCACGGGCAGTGATCAGCCCGACGGTGCGCGCCGCTAGCCTCGTCCTCATCGCTCGAGTTCGCCACATGCACTTCCTCCGGAGCCCCCAATGAGCATTCCGCGCCTCGCCATCCATCGTCCGGTGACGATGTTCATGATCAGCTTTGTCGTCGTGCTGCTCGGCGCGATCTCGCTCACGCGGCTCCCCGTCGACCTCATGCCCGAGAGCGAGTTCCCGAGCATCACGGTCAGGGTGGGCTACTCCGGTGTCGGGCCCCTCGAAATCGAGGAACTGGTCACGCGCCCGATCGAACAGGCGGTGTCGGCCATTGCGGGCCTCGAGCAGGTGAACTCCACCTCGTCTGAGGGGTCGGGCAACGTCCGCCTGATGTTTGCGTGGGGCACCGACCTCAATGAGGCCGCCGACGAGGTCCGCACTCGAGTCGACCGGGTCCGCGGGCGGCTGCCGGAAGATGCCGATGCGCCGACAGTGTTCAAGTTCGACTCCAACTCGATGCCCATCATGGGGATCGGTCTCGAGGGTGACTACGACCCCGTGACGCTTCGCGAGGTGGCGACCAACGACTTGTCGCCCCGCCTCGAGCGTGTCGCCGGCGTCGCCGCGGTGACCATCGACGGCGGCCTCCGCCGGCAGATCCACGTCGATCTCTCGCGCGAGAAGATTACCGGGTTGAACCTCTCGGTCGACCGCATCACACAGGTTCTGCGGTCTGAAAATCAGAACATTCCCCTGGGTGAGATTGACGATGCCGACCGCCGGTTCCTGCTGCGCAGCCCGGGCCAGTTCACGAGCATCGATGACGTCCGCAATCTTGTGATCCTGACCCGCGTCGGCGTACCGGTCTACCTGAAGGACATCGCCGACGTCAGCGACGCCACCGAGGACCGACGGCAGGTGACGCGGATTAACGGGCGACCCGGTATTCGGATGCGCGTGACCAAGCAGTCCGGCAAGAACACCGTGCAGGTCGCCTCGGCGGTCAGAGCCGAAATCGAGCGGATCAATCGGGAAGTGCCGAGCGTACGCCTCGCGGTCCTGGACGACCAGTCGAAGTTCATCCAGCGCTCGATTTCCAGCGTCCAGGAGCACGCGCTGCTCGGCAGCGTTCTCGTGGTATTCGTCATCTTCCTGTTTCTCCGCAGCGTCAGGTCGACGTTGATCATCTGCACGTCGATTCCGATCTCCGTGATCGGTACCTTTGCCCTTCTCTACTTCGGCGGTTACACGCTGAACACACTCACCTTCGGTGGACTCGCCCTGGGCATCGGCATGATCGTCGACGCGGCCATCGTCGTGCTCGAGAACACGTACCGCCACCTCGAGATGGGGAAGGATCGAATCACGGCCGCCATCGATGGCAGCGAGGAGGTGTGGTCGGCCATTCTCGCCTCCACCTTGACGCACATTGCCGTCTTCGTGCCGATGCTGTTTCTCACCGGCGTGGCCAGCATCACCTTCGGGTCGCTCGCCGCCGTGGTGTCGTTCTCCCTCGCCATGTCCCTGTTCGTGGCCGTCACGATCGTGCCGGTCTTGTGCTCGCGCTTCCTGGATCCGCCAGATCACGGCGAGGCGCGTACGGGCGTCCTGGGCGTCCTGTACCGGTTCAGCGATCGGCTCTTGAACAACATCGACGACGCGTACGCGCGGGCACTGCACATCGCGCTGCACCACCGCCCCACCGTATTCGCGAGCGGGATCGTCCTGTTCGTCGCCGCGCTCTACCTCGGACGCTTCGTCGGCGTCGAGCTCCAGCCGACGACCGACGAGGGTGAAGTGACCGTGGACGCCGAGCTGGCCGTCGGGACGCGGGTGGAGATCACCGAGGCGGTCTTGATTCGACTGGAGGAAGGCATCAAGCAGTCGGTGCCCGAAGCCACGATGCTCATCACCTCCGCCGGAGGCGGTGGGCCTGGTGGCTTCGGAGGCGGGTCAGGCCACCGGGGCAATGTGAACGTCAAGCTCGTACCGAAGGACGACCGACAGCGCAGCAGCGAGCAGATTGCCATGGCTTTGCGGCGAGAGCTCGCGGGCATCCCCGGCGTCATCGTGCGCGCGCGGCCGTCCGGGGGACAGCAGATGCGCGGAATGCCCGGCGGCAACCAGGGTGGCGACGGGAGCCGCTTCTCGGTCGAGATTCGCGGGCATCAGCTCGACGTGTCGAAGCAGCTGGCACAGGACGTCAAGACGCTGCTCGACTCGACGCCGGGCATTGCCGACTCTCGCGTGGGTCGAGAAGAAGGCCGCCCGGAGATTGCCGTTCGCGTGGACCGCGACAAGGCCGCCATCCTCGGTCTGTCTGTCACGGGCGTGGCCAACACCATCCGCACGAATCTCGCCGGCACGCAGGCCGCCATGTTCCGGGAAGCGGGCAACGAGTATCCAATCGTGGTGCGGCTCCGGCAGGAGGATCGCTCCGAAATCGCCTCGGTGGGCGACGTCCTGCTGAGCACACCGCAGGGGCTGGTTCTGCCGGCGAAGAACGTCATGGTGACCGCTCGGGAGCAAGGTCCGGTCCAGATCGAACGAAAGAATCAGGAGCGGCTCCAGCGCGTGAACGCCGAAGTGGAGACCACGCTCAGCGAAGGCGTGGCCGCCGTACAGGCCCGGCTGCCGGAACTCGCCGTTCCCCAGGGCTTCTCCGTCGGATTCGGCAACGAGGTCGAGGAACAAACGCGGTCCTTCCGCGAGCTGCAGCTCGTGCTGGTCCTCGCCATCCTGCTCGTCTATACCGTCATGGCGTCGCAGTACGAGTCGCTGAGGGATCCTTTCATCATCATGTTCTCGATTCCGCTGGCCGCGATCGGCGTCGTTGGTGCGCTGCTGTTGACCGAAACGCCCTTCAGTATGCAGGCGTACATCGGCATCATCATGCTCGCGGGCATTGTCGTGAGCAACGCCATCCTGCTGGTCGATTACGCCAATACGCTTCGACGTCGCGACCAGATGGAGCTGCGCCCGGCCATCGAGATGGCGGGCCGGCACCGGCTGCGTCCCATCCTGATGACGTCCGTGTGCACGATGCTCGGCCTCGTGCCGATGTCGCTCGGAATCGGCGAGGGCTCAGAACTGCAGGTGCCGCTGGCCCGCGTCGTCATCGGCGGACTGCTGACCTCCACGCTGATTACCCTGGTCTTCGTCCCGGCGATGTACACGCTGTTCGAGGAAGGCTGGCGGGGGCTGTTCCGTCGCGGCGGCCATGCCGCCGTGCCGTCGGCGTCGTAAGCGCGGGCTGCCGGGCGAACCAACAGGCTGCCTAACGCGCACCGGGAGGCGCGCGGCGGGTCAGGAACGGGGCCGCGGAGGCTCCGCCGGAGCCGACGCGCGGACGAGCCAACGTGCCCACAACGCGCTGACGGTCAGCCCGCTTTCCGGGTCGATCCACTCCCCTGCCAGCTCGGCGAGCGGCTCGAGGACGAATGCACGCTCTCGAAACCGGGGGTGCGGCACCCGGAGCCCCGGCTCGTCGATCACCTCTTGGCCAAAGAGAATCAAGTCCAGGTCGAGCGTGCGCGGCGCGCCGGGGTGCAGTCGGCGTCGCCCCGCGGCTCGTTCGATGTCCAGCAGGGCGTCCAGCAGCTCTCTGGGCCGTTCTCGGGTAACCCCGACGACGGCGCCGTTGAGGAATTGGGGTTGAGGTCCGACGCCGACCGGTGCCGTTTCCTTGAACGGTGACACTCGCAGGTCGGTGAGACGATGGCCCAGCTGAGCAACGCCGAACCCGAGATGCGCGGCTCGGTCCCCGAGGTTGCTGCCGAGGGCGATCGCGACCCTATTCAATCCAGCGTCTGTCGATGACCGTGCCGCGTCGCTCGTGAAACGGCAGAGCCGTCCCAATGATGTCGGTTCGGCCCTCCGCCGCCTGTTCGAAGAGTCGCTGGTGCTCGAGCATCTCGCCGAGGATCACCCCGAGCATGCCACGATGTCGGGCATGCCCGATCTGGTCGACGGGATCTCGCCATGTGGCGACGAAATCGCGGTTGCCCGACGCGTCGGCCCGCGCCAGCTCACGCACGGCGTGTGGCCCCTTGGGGGCCCTGAGCTCCGGCGCGGCGGATTCCGGCGGAATGTCCATCCCGAGGTCAAGAAGCGCGTGTTGCACCCAGGAAATGTGCGTTTCCTCGCGGCTGATGATGTACTGGTAGGCGTTGTTCACGTCGTAGTCGGATACGAACCTGGCTGCCGACTCATGGCGTAACAGCAGCGCCAGCCGCTCGGCGTAGAAAGCGCCGAGCAACTCCTTCAGCGACAAGGGAGTCACGCTTTTTGCTTTTCCTTGCACGTAATGCAGACGCGCGTCCACGGAATGGCGTTCAAGCGGGCTTCGGCGATCGGTTCCCCGCAGTCGCGGCAGACGCCGAACGTCCCTTTTTCGATCCGTTGAAGCGCCTCCTCGATGGCCTGCAGGATTTTCGCGTCGGTCTGCTTGAGTCGCAGGTGGATATGTACTTCATTGTTGCCGGACGCCTGATCGGCCATGTCTCCCTGACGTCCGTTGTTGTGCTCCATGGAGGTCTGAATTGGGCGCAGCCCGGCGGTTGACTCCAACTCCGCGCGCTTCTGGAGGAGAGCCTCCCGATAGGTCGACACGTTCATGGCTTGCTCCTACAAGTCGAGCCCGCTGGGGGCAGGCGAATTCCCCATGATAGCACTTCCATCGGCCTCCAGCGTTGAGCTCACCGGCTACTCCGCCCGCAGTGTGGACAGCGGCTTGTGCTGGAGAACCTCCCAGGACGACACCACGCCGACGACGGCCACGAGCACCGCACTCAGGACGACGCCCGCGAGGCTGATGATGGGCAGCGGCGACCAGGGAATCTCGAGCGCGAATCGACTCAGGCTCCAGGTCAGCCCGATGGCGCCGAGCGATCCGATGGTGCCCGCCAAGATGCCGAGCATCCCGTACTCCAGCAGCAGAATGGTGGCGATGACTCGTCGTGTCGCGCCGAGCGTCTTGAAGATGGCGGCCTCGTACAGGCGGCGGAACTTCGTCATGGCCACGGCACCGATGAGAATCAGGAGGCCGCTCACGACGACCAGGCCACCGACGACGGTGACTGCCAGCGTGACGTTGTCGATCACGGTCCGCAGCGTCGTCAGCATCTCGCGTCCATCGATGAGCGATACGTTGGGGTACTCCGCCACGATGTCACCCTGAAGGCGGGCACGCGCCTCCAGGTTGTCCGGCCCACGGAAGAACGAGATGAACCCGTGCGGGGCGCTGTCGAGGGCGCCGGGTCGAAAGACGAACATGAAGCCGCCCGCCCGGCTGTCGGACCATTCCACACGCCGGATGCTCGTCACGCGGGCCTCCACCGAACGCCCCAGGAGATCGAACCGCACGGTGTCGCCGATATCAATCCGAAATCGCTCGTGCAGGCTCTCCTCGATCGAGACCTCGGCGGACGGACTCGGCGTACCGTCCCAGAACTGGCCGGCCACGACCGACTCGTTGCGCTCGAGCGCTGGTCGGTAGGTCACGGTGTACTCGCGGGCAAGCGAGCCACGCCCCCGAACGTCCTCGTAGTTCTCCAGCAGCACCTCGCGCCCGACGACCCCCGTCACGCGCGCACGAAGGACGGGCAGCAGAGTCGGTTCGGGGGCCTGCTCGTGGCGATGGCGGGACAGCAGCGCCTTCACCCCCTCGACCTGGTCGTGCTGGACATCGAGCAGAAACATGTCCGGCATGTCCGGCGACAGGTTGACCGTGAATTCGCTCACCAGGTTTTCCTGCAGCGACCGCACGCCCACAATGAAGAAGCTGCCGAGACCGACGGCCAAGAGCACGATTCGCGCCTGGCTGCCTGGCCGACTCAACTGCAGCACGGCGTGCCGAAGCGGAAACCACGAGGCTTGTGCGAGCGGTGCAATCGCCCGGATCAGGAGCACCCCCGCGAAGTGCAAGACGAGCGCCGCCGCGGCGAATCCGACGGCGACGACGACGCCGATCCGCAGCGAGCCCGCTTGCCAGACGGTCAGCCCCACGAGCCCCGTGACGACGGCCACCGTCACCACCACTTGCACCCGATCCCATCCACGAACGGGCGCCTCCGCACGCAAGAGCAGAGACGGTTTGACATGCCGCAGGTCGAGCAGGGGCACCAGCGAGAACAGCACCGCTACGAGCAGCCCGATCCCGAACCCCTGGACCACCGCGGCCGTGGTCAGCGCGTAGTCCACGGTGATGCCTGGTGTCGCCGCGGCGGCCAGGGTCGACGGAATGAGCGCGATGGCCAACTGTGCGAGGACGACCCCGAACACGCTGCCCGCCAGACCGAGGACGATGACTTGCAGCATGTAGATGGCCAGGAGCTGCCGCGTGAGGCCGCCGAGGCATTTCAAGATCGCGATGCTCTTGATCTTCTGCTGGACGAATACCCTCGTCACGCTCGAGACGCCGATGCCGCCCAGGATGACGATGACGAGGCCCACCAGGCTCAGGTAGTTCTCGGCCCGTTCGAAGTCTTCGCCGATGTCGTCCTCCGTCGCCTGATACGACCTGACGCGCACGAAAGTGTTGGCGAGATCCCCGCGCAGGGCGGCCACGAGACGGGGCAACTCGGCATCGGACACCTTGACCAGCCGCTGATAGGACGCCCGGCTGCCGAACGCGAGCAGTCCCGTCTTCTGCAGGTCCTGATAGCTCATGAAGACGCGAGGCCCGAGGCTGAAGGCCCCGAGTCGTCTTCCTGGCTCGGCCTCGACGACGCCTCGAATCGTGAACCGCTCCGTGCCGATTCGCAGGCCGTCACCGACGCGAAGCTCCAGCTGAGCGAGCAGCTCCGGCCTGACCAGAACGCCGTGGTTGTCGAGCAGCGTCTGGGCGAAGGTCTGCCCGTCGGCCAGCTTGAGCAACCCGTAGTGCGGAAACCCCGGCTCCACAGCCCTGATCTCCACCATGCGCGGCCGAGCGTTCAACTCCCCCCGCACCATCGTGGCGACCTCGACCGACTGGTGGCTCACCGCCCTGGCACTCTGCAAACGGCGGTCGATGGTCGCTGAGACGTCGTCGGCGAACGCGCGATTGCTGCTGAGCACGAGGTCCGCCGAGATGAGGGCACGAGCCTCCCCCGCGAACACCGCACGCACACTCTGGATGACGGATCGAATGGCGACGATGGCGCCAACACCGATCGAGAGGCAGATGAAGAAGAAGAGGAGCCGCCGCCATGACGCCCGCATCTCGCGCCGCGCCATCGTGAGGACGAACATCATGGCGTCTCCCCGACGGAGACCGGATGCGCCTCGTCAACGGACCGTCCGTCCCTGAGACTCAAGCGGAGATCCGCGATCGCGGCCACGGCGGGATCGTGCGTGACGACCACCAGGGTGGCGCGTCGAGCCTTGCGGACCGCGAGGAGGAGATCGAGGATGAGCCGCCCATTGGTGGAGTCGAGATTCCCCGTCGGTTCGTCGGCCAGGATGAGCGGTGGATCATTGGCCAAGGCACGCGCGATGGCGATGCGCTGTTGCTCGCCGCCCGACAGCTGCGACGGATAGTGATGACCGCGATCGTGCAGACCCACTTCGTCGAGGAGCGCCTGCGCGCGGCGCCGGGCGTCGCGGCGCCCCGCGATCTCCATGGGCACCAGGATGTTCTCGAGCGCCGTCAGCGAGGGGACCAGATGGAAGAACTGGAAGACGAACCCTATCTTGTCACCCCGGAGTCGAGCCAGACGATCTTCGTCGAGCCCGGTGATCTCGACTCCATCGATGAGAATCTGTCCGCCCGACGGCGCGTCGAGCCCCGCGATGAGACCGAGCAACGTCGATTTGCCGCTGCCCGATGGCCCGATGATCGCCAAACACTCGCCGGCTGGCACCGAAAGGGTCAGCGGATGCAGAATCGTGAGGGGATGGCCGCCGCTCTGAACGGTCTTGCTCACATCGCGCAGCTCGATCATCGAGACGCCTTCGCCCTCTGCCGGTCGAGCACCGGTTCGAGGGTTCTCCAGACGAGGTCAGCGACCCGGGCCGCCCCCTCCGGGTTGGGATGAATCCCATCGGGTTGGTTGAGCGCCGGTTGGCCTGCGACACCCTCCAGGAGGAAGGGAATGAGCCTCACCTTGTAGCGCGCGGCCAGGGAGACGTACACCTGCCGAAAGCGGGCCGTGTAGTCGGCTCCAAAATTCGGCGGGGCTTCCATGCCGGCAAGAATGACCGTCAGCCGCCGTTCGAGCCCCTTTTCAACGATGGCCGAGAGATTGGTCTCGAGTTGCTCGGGCGGCAAGCCGCGAAGACCGTCGTTGCCGCCCAGCGCAACGATCAGCACCTGCGAATCGCCGTCAGCCATCGCCCATTCGAGCCGTCGCAATCCGCCCGCGGCAGTGTCGCCCGACACCCCCGCGTTGACCACTTCATAGGGCCAGCCGGCCTCGTCCAGCCGACGCTGGATCAGGGCCGGAAAACTTTGCGCCGTGTCCAGGCCGAGCCCGGCCGTGAGACTGTCGCCGAGAAAAATCACCCGAGGGCGATCGGCGCGCGCGACCGCCGACGACTGAGCCCCGTCGGGTCCTTTGGCCTCGACTTCCGGCGGTGGCGTCCGGTCGGCGGCCGAGGGTCCACAGGAGATTAACCAGGGAAGCACCGCCCAGAGCGCGATGAAGTACGCCCGCACTGGCACGGCACTCATTATACGTGCCGGTACCACCACGCTCCGCGTGCCAGGACCGAATCACCTCACGAAGATCGCGAGAGCCGTCGCATTATCCAAGGTGCCCGCCGCCGTTGCGGCCGCAACCACGCGTTGCGCCGCGGCCTCAGGCGTGGGCTCGACGAGCGCGGCCGCGATCACGCCTTCCCCGACGTGCCCGTGCACACCGTCGGTGCAGAACAGCCAGTGATTCCCGTTCTGCAGCGCCACTTCGTTCACCGACGGCTGAATGTCGCTTCGCATGCCGATGCCGCGCGTCAACACGTGGCGCATCGGGTGGTCGGCGGCACCCGCCTTCGCGCCAGCGGCCACGAGCGCGTTGATCCACGTATCGTCTTGCGTCATCTGCTTGAGCCCGTCGGCGTGAAGACAGTACGCGCGGCTGTCACCGACGTGACCGAGGGCCAACCGCCCCGCATCGACCAACCCAGCCACGATCGTCGTCCCCATGCCGGCCTGCTCCGGTATTTTGGACGCCGCTTCGAACACCCGACGGTTCGCGAGGCGAAACGCCACGATGAGCCTGTTCGCCGCGCGCGACCGCGCCGGATCATAGGCGAAGGGCCACGTCAGTTCCTTGCTCGCACTGGTCGCCTGAATGAACTCGACGACCGCGTCAACCGCGAGGCGGGAGGCGACGTCGCCGGCATTGTGGCCGCCCATGCCGTCGGCGACCAGAAAGAGGCCATGGTCGAGGTCGATGCAGTGTGCGTCCTGGTTGGTCTTCCGGGGCCCTCGTTCGGTATGTGCGCCAGCCGTCACATGCATCCGCCCATTCTACGGTGGGCAGCCTCCCAGCCGCCCCCTTCGGGCGAGGTGAGAACCTCTCAGCAGCCAACTGGATACTTGGTATACTGCCGGAGGTGGTCAGTAGCCCTCTGCAGCCGGTCATGGCTCGAGCCAATGCGCTGCTCGATCGGGGTTTCGCTGCCGACGCTCGCGCGCTCCTCGCTCCGTTGCTTGAGAGCTCACTCAAGAAGGTCGATGCGTTGGCGGTCCGTTGCGCGTTGGCCGAGGGACTGCTGCTGCAGGGGGAGGTGGCCCAGGTGCAGTCGCTGCTCGGACGGCCCCCCGACACGCCGCAACCGGACGTTCCACCGCTGCTGATGTCCACTTTGTGGCGGCTCCACGGCCGCGTCGCCTACGCCCGAGACGACCAGTCGCGGGCCATCGCGCTGCACGGTCGTGCGCTGCGCCTGGCGGGTATCGCACACGATTCGCGGGCGATGGGGCTCGCCCACTACGAGCTCGCCCTCTGTTACAAGAAAGTGGGCGACGCCGCGATCGTACGCGAGCACATCAGCGAGGCGGCGGCCGCGCTGCACGCCACTGGCGATCGCCGCCATCTGGGCCTGGCGCACTCGCTGTCCGGCATCCTGCTGGCGCAGGCCGGCCGCCACGACGAAGCGGTCGCGGCGCTGCAGCTGGCCGAGCGGCACGCCACGGCCCTGGACGCACCAGACGTGCTCGCCATCATCAGCATCAACCAGGCGAACGTGGCGCTGCTCCGACACCGCTACGAAGACGCGCGCGCGCTGGCGCAGCGAGCCGTCGACCTCCAGGAGCACGCCGCGCCACTGCCCGGGTTCGCCGTGGCGCTCGCCACGCTCGGTCAAATCCACATGCGGATGGGCGAGCTCGGCCGCGCCGAGCAGGCCCTGCGCCGCGCGCTGGAGGAGCGAACGGCGGTCAGGTACCACGAAACGACGGGCGGCGTCTACGACACGCTTGCCCAGATCTCGCTCATGCGCGGCGACTACGAGCAGGCCGGGACGTACCTCGAGCATGCGGCGAACGCGTACGGCGCATACGGCCGTCAGACCAGTCGATGGTACGAGTGGAACGTCCGTGTGGTCCGGGCCCGTCTCGCCTTGCGGCAGGGAGACGCCGCGCAGGCGCGGAGCATCGCCGACGAGATCGTCCGTTCCGCCGCCGCGCCGCCGGCCGAGGCGCTCCAGGCGTCGCTCATCGCGATCGAGGCGCTCATCGCCGAGGGCCAGCTTGGCGAAGCCGAACGACGCCTCCTGGCGCTCGAAGCTCAAGTGGATCCGCGCACGACTCCAGGCGGATGGGGAGAGTTCCTCCGCCTTCGCGGCGAATTCCGAGCCGGTCAACGGCGCACGTCGGAGGCGTACCACGACATTGCGCAGAGCGCGAGCGTGTTCGAGCTCGTTGGCGAGCGCTACCAGGCGGCAGTCAGTCAATTCGCACTCGGCCGCCTCGCCGCGCGCGCCGGTGCGCAAGCGATTGCCGAACGCCATTTCTCCTATGCCGCACGGGTCTTCGACGTGCTCGGAGCGACCCGCGATCTCTCTGCCGTCGGCTCTGCGCTCGCCTGCGCTCCCACGGCGGGGACCGGCGAGTACGTCGGGACGTTCGTCGACGCCGACGACGCGCTGGTGCGGCGGCTGATCGACGCGTCGATTCTCCCCGACCTTCTGGCGAGGGAACTCGCCACAGCGCTGGTCGAAACCGTTGGGGCGGACGTGGTGGCTGTCTTTGCGGCAATCGACGGAGGCGACCCGCGCCTGATCGCGTTCTCGGGAGCGGACGCGGACGGCGCCCGTCGGATTGCGCGCCTCGCCCTCGACGGCGCTGCTTATGGACAGGGCGCGTTGGTGACCGAACGCTTGGGCCGCGAGCCCGACGGGCCGCGCCTGCTGGCCGTGGCCGCGGACCGTCCTCGCGACGAGCCGCTGGTCAGACGGGTCCGGCTGATGGCCGCCGTGGCCCGACAGGGATTCGACTTGTGCGACGCGCGCGACCACCCGGGTCAGGTCGAGGAGGTCACACCCGCTCGCCCGCTTGAGCCCCTCGTCCCGGGGTTCGTGTGCGCCAGCTCGGCCATGCATCGGGTCGTCGAACAGATTCAGCGCTTGCAGGGCAACGATCTGACCGTTCTGATCACCGGCGAGAGCGGGACCGGCAAGGAATTGCTGGCTCGCGCCATCCACGAAGGATCGCTTCGCCGGGCCGCCTCGTACCTGCCGTACAACTGCACCACGACAACCCGCGAACTGGCGGACAGCCAGCTCTTCGGACACCGACGAGGAGCGTTCACCGGGGCCGTTGCCGATCAACCCGGCCTCATGCGCTCGGCGGCGGGCGGGACGCTCTTTCTCGACGAAGTCGGCGACCTGCCGTTGGACGTACAGCCGAAACTGCTCCGCTTCCTGGAGCAGGGCGAGGTGCTGCCGGTCGGAGACCATCGCCCCATCCACGTCGACGTCAGGGTCATCGCCGCCACCAACGTCGACCTCGAGCAGCGGGTCGCCGACGGGCAGTTCCGCGAAGACTTGTACTACCGCCTCAGCGTCATACGGATCCACGTGCCTCCCCTTCGTCAGCGGCGCGAGGAGGTCCCTCACCTGGCGACCTTCTTCCTACGCGAGGCCCGGGAGCGCCTCGGCAAACCCGACGTCGTGCTGAGCGAGCAGGTGCTTCACCTGTTTTCGGAGTTTCACTGGCCGGGCAACGTTCGCCAGCTCAGGAACGAGATCCAGCGTGCCGTTGCGCTCGCCCCGCCATCCGGCACCGTCGGCCCCGAGCACTTGTCGCGCGACCTCACGGCCGACGCACCGGCCAGTTCGCATCACGCTCTCGGAGCCAAGACGCACCATGCCTCGCTCCCGCCCGGCCAGACGCTCGCCTCGGTGGTCGATGACCTCGAACGGACCCTGATCCGGAACACCCTCACCGCCCAAACCGGCAACATCTCGGAAAGCGCCCGCATCCTGGGCTTAACTCGCCGCGGCCTGTATCTCAAGCTCCGACGGTTGGGAATCGAAGGGCCTGGTCGAAGCGAATACTAAGTAGACGATTTCTCCTGTTACTGTATAGCAAGTATTCATCCTCCGCCCTCGATTTAGGCCGTGGGCCGTCTATAGAGTCCGCTGATTGCGCAATCTGACCGCAGAAACAGCCATGCTGCCCTGGCTGGCACACCCGGAACGAAACTTGGATTCCACGGGGGCAGGAACGTCGGAATCGCCGGGTAGGGGGCACACGTGACGGACACTCAGCGGAAGTCAAGTACAACAAGTACAACCAATGGCCGAGCGAGCGAGCGTCGTGCGGTCGCACTCCCCGCACGGCTGACCTGGAAGGATCCCTCGGGCGCCGTGCGGTTCGTCTCCGTCGTCGCGCGCAACCTGAGCGAGGCGGGTGCCTTCGTTGAACCCGAGGGTGGGGCTCCCCTGCCGATTTACCGGATCGTGCACGTCCAGTTGGAGCGCACCGCCCGCGAGCTCGAGGGCATTCCGGCCGAGTTGCGCCAAGGCAGCGTGATGTCGGCCATCTGGCGCGTCTCCAGTACGACACGTGGCGTCCCCGGCGGCTATGCGCTCCGGTTCCTGGTGGAGCCGCGCAACCGCTCAGCCCTGGCGATCGAAGCCATGGCAGCCGCCAGCTAGCGAAGCTCCGCCTGAGACGCCAAGAACCCACACAAAGCCCGCTTCGCTAGCGTCCATATCTCGTTTTGCCCCACCTCCGGCGGGGCGGACATCTTCTATGGCCGGTCGAAAAAGTGGCTTCATGCGTTACGCCTCAGGCCATAGAAGTTGTACTAGCGGGCGTCCGAGACGCCGACGCCCTGCTTTCGCCAGTAACGCGCCAACCCCTGCCACAATTGGTCGAACGGTGCGGCGGCCTCGGTCGATCGCGCCTGCTCCTCCGACAGCACCCGCCGGGCGTCGGCCCGCAAGTCCTCGGCGAATCGCTGCATGCGATCCTCGTCCGTCCCCTCCTCGAGCAGCGTCGCCTTCACACGCGACGCCATGCGCTCGAGCACGCGCCTCAACTCACGCAAATGATCCACGGGTGTCGTCACGGTGCCGAAATGGGTCAACACCAGCGACGACGGTCGCCAGGCTTCGATGAGCTGCAAGCTTCTCTCCCACGCCTCGAGGTCGATATCCGGCGGGGGCGTCGGCGCCTTCACGTATCCGGGCACCGTGCGGATGCCTCCGGTGTCTCCGACATAGGCCACGCCGTCGTTGGTGTCGAGATAGCTCACGTGATGTGACGCGTGGCCCGGGGTGTACGCGACCTCCAACGTGCGCCCCGCCAGGTCCAGCCGCTCGCCGCCCGCGAGGATCCTCAGCCGCCCGGCGGGAACAGGAACAAAGGCACCCCACAGCTCATCCATGCGCCCGCCGTAGAGACGCGAAGCGCTCGCCAGCAGCTTCGACGGATCGACCAGGTGGGGCGCGCCCCTCTCGTGCACGTACGTGATGACCCCAGGCAGCCTCGCCATCAAGGTTCCGGTCGCGCCCGCGTGGTCGAGGTGAATGTGCGTGAGCAGCAGCGCCTGGACGTCCTCCAGCCGATAGCCGTAGTCTTCCAGACCGCTCTCGAGCGCCGTCAGGCAGGACGTGGGACCCGGGTCCACGAGTGTCAGGCCCGACGGACCCGGCAACACAACCGTACCGATGACGCGGGACAGGCCGAGAAACTTGAGATCGATGAACGGATGTTGAGCCATCAGTCGTGGTAGGTCAGGGGTCTGATCGCCTGGTCGAAACGCCCATCGGATCTCGGAAGGAACACGCGGCACCCCTCCAGACTCCCTCCGTAGACGTGCAGCGTGATCGACGAGTCGGTCGGACGCGCGTTCGCCAGGACGTGAAAGTCCGTCGGCGGAATCAGTCGGCCCGCCGTTCCGACGCCGGCCGTCATTGGCCGCCCGATCGGGGTGACGCGAAACGCGTCTCCCTCCGCGGTCACGTCGAACTGCGTCACGGTCATCTCGCCGTCGACGACGCCTTCGACACACCAGAGGCCACCGTGATCGTGCACGGGAGTGCCCTGCCCCGGGCCCCACGTCATCACGACAGCCGTGAACCGCTGCGCGGGATCCTGGTACAGCAGCCGTCGTGCATAGCCGTCCTGGCGTTGAATACGGAATCGTCCGGGCAGCTGAAGCGCCGATCGACCCAGCAGGTCTTCGAGCTGCTGCTTGATGAGCGCCGTCACGCGCTCGACCGAGTCGGCCTGCACCGCAGCTTCGAGGCCGCTCACCAGCTCCCTGAGCCCATCGTCCATCGCCATGTCATCCCAGGGCGCGGCGCTCGAGTGATCCAGCGCGACCCCAGGACAGTCTAGCCTTCCCAGGCGGGCGCGGCAACGCGACGCGGACAGCATCGAAGGCGCTGCGTGAAGGTCAGCTCTCGAAACGCTCACGGTGAGGGCGAACTACCGTTCGCGCGGCGCATCGGCGTAGGCAGCAAACAACAGTTGGTCGCAGATGACGCCGTCCTTGACCGCACTCTGCCGCATCCTGCCTTCGAGGACGTAACCGGCCTTCTCGAGCACGCGTATCGAACCCGTGTTGTGCGCGAACGGCACGGCGAAGACCCGGGCAAGGTGGAACTGCTCGAACGCACGAGCCGTCACGGCGCTCAGCGCTTCGGTGGCGATCCCTCGTCCCCAGTGAGGCTCTCCCACCCAGTAGCCGACTTCTGCGGAGATGCGTTCAACGTCGTGCGACAGCATGAGACCGATGCCGCCGGCGGCCTCCCCGCCGATTTCGATGGCCCACGCGGTCACAGGGTTCATGCCGGCCGCGTACTCGATGAATCGTCGGGCATCCTCGTTCGAGTAGGGAAACGGAAAGCGATCACGCAGTTGTACCGACACCCGTCGGTTGTTGGCGTAGCGAGCCAGGGCGGGTTCATCCTCTCGCGACCATTCGCGCACGATGCATCGTTCGCACACCAGACGCACGCCTCGTCCTCTCGGTGAGCGCGGGTGGGATCCCCGTTCCCTGGCCGACTCGAGCGGTCCTTGCTCGAAACCCTGACTCTGCAGATTCTCCACCATGTGGGTCAAGTTTTCCCGCCGGGCCGGAGGTCGGGCCTGCCAACACTGGCGGCGAGGCAGCGTCACGGCGGCACGTGCTCGGCGGTCGAGGCGGAGCCTTGCCAGAATCACTCGTCCGATCTTCCGCAGCGAGACGCGAGGGGGCGTCGTGCACGTGTGGGGTACGATAGACCAAACACTTGGAGTGGTTCCAGATGTCGAAGGTCCTGATCGTCAGCCTGCTTTGCGCGACTCTGCCCGCATGCACACGACAGGGGGAGCTTCCGCCGACGAGAGGGTCCGCGGCAGCGCTGTCGGCTGGCCTCGATCTCGCTGCCGTCGACAAGACCGTGCGGCCGCAGGATGACTTGTTCGCACACGTGAACGGCGGCTGGCTCGCCAAGACCGATATTCCAGCCGACAAGGCCTCCTACGGCTCCTTCGACGCGCTGGTTGACAGAGCGCAAGCCGACCTGCGGACGATTGTCGAACTCCCCACGGAGTTTCCCGGATTCGACTGGGCCGCGTGGACCTCCGAGCTCGGACTGTCACAGGTTCAATCGGTGATCATCGCGCAGCCGAGCTACGTCAAGGCATTTGCGGACACCGTGCACGACGTTCCTGTCGGCGTCTGGAAGCCGTATCTTCGCGCGTCACTGCCATGGCTTTGACGACCAGGGACGCCGGTACGATGCCGACGGCGCCCTGCGTGACTGGTGGGCACCAGCCGACGCCGAGCAGCACATGACCCGGGCCAAGCGCCTCGTGGAACAGTTCAACGCCTTCGAGGCGCTTCCGGGCCTCATGGTCAACGGCGAACTGACGCTCGGCGAGAACATCGGCGACCTGACGGGCATCGTGATCGCTCATCGCGCGTATCGGCTCTCGTTGAATGGTCAGCCGGCTCCCGTGCTCGAAGGGCTGACCGGCGATCAACGCTTCTTCTTCGGGTGGGCCCAGGTGTGGCGCTCGAAGCAGCGCGACGAGGCGATGCGGCAGCAGGTGTTGACCAACGAGCATGCGCCGGAGCGATTCCGCGCGATCGGCCCGCTCCGCAACGTGCCCGCATTCTACGAGGTCTTCGGCCTCACGGCCGGGGACAAGTTGTTCCTCCCACCCGAGCAGCGTACGAAGATCTGGTAGCAGCGAGGCTCCTCCTTCGAGTCCGGCGGGCTCGGCTTCGTCCCGTGGGGCACCGTTGGTTGGGCCCCGTTCCGCGTGTGCAACGTCTCTCACGCCTGTGAAACACTGGACTCACGTGGACCGATTCCGGCCTGCCGGGGTCGGACGGATTGAAAGGCGCGTCTCCAGTGGGCTACGCCTCCAGCGGGGCGGGTTTCGCGACACGCGTGCGAGCCGCTACAATCCCACAGTCAGTGGCCGGGGTGGCGAAACTGGCAGACGCATGGGACTTAAAATC
>JBQTIE010000290.1:0-34815 GCA_052389315.1 Acidobacteriota bacterium | reverse complement strand
TGCCCGGCCTCCGGCCGGGCGAGAGTCTTGAAGGCCGATTGAAACACTTGACTCATTCGTAAGGATTCTCGGCCTTCAAGACTCTAGCCCGTTCGAGAGGTTCGGCGCCATGGTTTGGTGGAGGTCCAGAAATCCGCCAGCAGGTTCGCGCCGACCGCTCGCCGATAGGCAGCGGTGGATCGCACGTCGTCGATGGGGGCGATTTCAACCTCGAGAGCCTGCTGCGCGTCCAGGAGCGTCCCACCCTCGGCGAGGATGCGTTCGGTCCGTGGCAGGCGAATGACGGTCGGCGCGACGCTGCCCACAGCAATCCGCACGTCTGCGCCCCGAACGGCAGCACACATGACCTTCGAGATTGCCTGCGCGCGGCGTGTGCCAACCTTCCGCCAATACTGTTGCCCGACCACCCGCGGCACCTCGATGGCCGTTATCAGCTCGTCCGGGCGCCGCACCGTCGTGCGGTATCCCGTGTAGAACGCATCGAACGCCACTCGCCGCTCGCCATGCTCAGCGCTCCGAAGGACGATGGTGGCCTCTGCGGCGGCGAGCACCGGCAGGGCATCGCCTGCCGGCGAAGCGTTGGCGACGTTGCCCCCGAGCGTGCCTCGATGCTGAATCTGGCGTCCGCCAATCTCACGAGCCGCGGCCGCGAGCATTGGCAGCCGTCGTCTCACGAGCGCCGACTGGAGCAGGTCGGTGTACGTCGTGAGAGCGCCGATGCGGAGCGTCGGACCATCGGCGGCGATGCCGCGCAGCTCTTCGAGAGGCCAAAGATCGATGAACCGACGCTCGGTCAACGTGCCGAATTGGAGGCTCACGTACACGTCCGTACATCCCGCAACCGGCATCAGCGGCCCCTGGTCGCGCAGCATGACCAACGCGTCTTCCAGGGTGCGCGGGCGAAGCAGCGAGAGCGAGGAAATGGGAGTGCGCATGGCGATTACCGATCCTGCTTTCGCTGGTCGCGCACTGTGGCTGAGCCTGGTGCCGCGTCCGCGCCCTGCTCACCCGCCTGCCTGATGGCCCGGTAGATCGCCTCGTAGCCCGTGCAACGGCAGAGGTTCCCCGCGAGCGCTTCCCTCACTTGCTCCAAGGACGCGCCTCGCTTCAGGTGCAGGGCGGCCAGAATCATACCGGGCGTGCAGATGCCGCATTGCGCTCCGCCCTCCGTCACGAACGCGTCCTGTAACCGATGCATGGCGCCGTCTGTGGTCAGACCCTCGATGGTCGTGACCGTCGCGCCGTCGAGGTGCGCCGCCGGAACGAGACAGGCGTTGATCGGCTGCTCGTCCATCAGGATGGTGCACGCCCCGCACTCGCCCTCGCCGCACCCCTCCTTGGTCCCGGTCAGGCCACAGTCTTCGCGAAGCACGTCCAGCGCGCGCTTCATCGGATGGACGTCGAGGTGCCTTTCCACGCCGTTGACGAGACACCGGATCACGGGCGGCCCTCCTCCGTGGTCCTTCGTCCAACCTTGCGGCGCGCAACGCCGTTGAGACCACGATCCGCGGCTGGTGTCGCCGGAGCCACGGGCTTGAGCCTCGCCGCGTGCACCAGCCGTTCTGGCGTCACGGGGATGGCGCGGACGTCGAAGCCGGCGTGGCGGAGAGCGTTCACCGCGGCAGGCGCTGGTCCGTCGATGGGCATCTCGCCGACGCCCTTCGCGCCAAACGGACCGTGCTCGTACGGCTGTTCCAACAAGACGACGTCCATCACGGGTGTATCCAGGGAAGTCGGGATGATGTAGTTGGTCAATTGCGCGTTCGCCATGCATCCGTTCTGCATGACGACTTCCTCGAGCAGGGCGTATCCGAGCGCCTGGGCGGTGCCGCCCTCTACCTGGCCTGCCGCCATCCCTGGGTGGATGGCCTTGCCGATCTCGACGACCGCAGTGACTTTCCGTGGCGTCACCACCCACGTCAGCGGATCGATGTCGAGCTCCACGACGTTGCAACCCCAACCGTAGCTGCCGTAGGCATCTCCGCGGTACCGCACTTCGTCCCATTCAAGCCCCGGCGGACGCTCGTACTGCGTGGTGATCACGAAGCCGCCGTGCTTGCGGAAGTACTCGGCTGGAGGCTCGCCTGCCAACCGTTCGCTCATTTCCATCGCCGCACGCTGCAGGAGCTTGCCGACGACCATGCACGTGCGGGAGGCCACCGTTGGTCCGCTGTCGGGCACGATCGCCGTGTCCGCTTCCGCAATGTCCACCTGGTCGTAGGACAGCCCGAGCGTCTCGGCCACGATCTGCGCGTGCATCGTCCTGGTGCCTTGTCCGATCTCCGTGGACGCGACCCGGACGAGCACGCCGCGCGCCGTCAGCTCCAGCGAGGCCTTGGAAGCGAGCTTGACCTCGCCGATGCCCGTGAAGCCGGAGCCATGAAAGAAGAGCGACAGCCCGATTCCCCGATTCGTGCCCCCCCACCGTCGCCGCTTGCGGGCAAAGCCGCTACGGCGGACCGCCTCTCGAAGCACGGGCAGCGCACTGGTGTCCGGAGGCAACACCTGACCGGTGGCCGTGGTGTCGCCAGGCTTGAACGCGTTGATGGCCCGTACCTTGACCGGATCGAGGCCAAGCGCATGGGCAATGCGGTCCATGTGGACCTCGATGCCGAACTGCGTTTGAGGTGCCCCAAACCCCCGAAACGCACCGTTCGGCGGGGTATTGGTGCGCATGGCCCGACCACGGATGCGTACATGCGGGCAGCGGTACGGGCCGGTCGCGTGGATCACCCCGCGCGACAAGACGACCGGGCTGAGCGTGCAGTACGCGCCCGCGTCCATGCACACGTCGATGTCCATGGCCAGGAGCCGTCCGTCGCGGGTGACACCCGTACGGTGCCGCACGATCGCGGGGTGCCGTTTGGTGGTGGCGATCAGGTCCTCGACGCGGTCGTACACCAGCTTGACGGGCCGCTTCGCCTTGAGCGCCAGCAGCGCCGCATGACAGGCGATGTGCGACGGATACTCCTCCTTGCCACCGAATCCACCGCCCGTCTCGGCCTGCACGACCCGCACCCGATCGGGAGGCAGCCCCAACGCCACGGTCAAGGCCCGGTGCACATAGTAGGGGCACTGCATCGATCCGTAAACCGTGATGCCGTCCCCATCGGGCACCGCGATCATGCCGTTGGGCTCGATGTACAGCTGCTCCTGATGACCTGTCCGGTACTCGCCTTCGACCACGAGGTCGGCCTGGCCGAAGCCCTCGTCGAGGTTGCCCCTGGCAATGTCGATGCTCTTGAAACACCGATTCGAGCGCTCCGGATCGTAGAGCGACGGCTGGGGGGTGTAGTCGATGCGCACGGCTGCCGCGGTCAGGCGATCACGGTCAGCATGGGCAAGAAGGAGGATCGGCTCTGCCACGTGATACACCTCGTGCTCGGCCAGGCAGGGCTGATCGTTTTCGATGAGCGCGACCACGTTCGTTCCGGGGATGTCGCGAAAGTCGACGACCGTGAAACCGGACGTATCGAAGTCGAGGCGAATGGCGTTCAGGCGTCCGCGGGGAATGGTCGACCGGATTGTCGTTCCGTACAGCATCTCCGGAAACGACAAATCATCGACATATTTCGCGGCGCCAGTGACCTTGGCGTCGGCGTCCTTTCGCCGGACGTTGTGGCCAACCACGGATTCCACCGATTCCTCTCGATCCACAGAGTCCTGAGGATCCACAGATTACACAGATTACACAGATTCATTGACGGGTTCGCGGGACCCGCGTTTCGGATGCCGCCGATCCAGAGGCTCAGGGCAGCTTCACCAGGCTGAACGTGTTGGTTTCGGGCAGGCAGTCAGTGTTCCTGCCGCCGAAAGTCCCCGACATCGAGCCCGCGGTGGTGACGGTCACGATCCCCGACTGGATGCTTGGAGAGCACGGGCCGACGAAGAGCACGTCGACGACAGTGAAAGAGCCTGAAAACGTGCGCGTCGTCGGCGACTGCGCCGTCTCCGTCAGGTCGAATGCGGCGGTGCCGAACGGATTGGGCGGCAGCGCACCGGTCAGACGATTCCCGCTGTGAACGAAGTCGAAGACGACGGAGAAAGGAAACTCCTGAATGCCATTGACCGTCGGGGTGGCTACTCCTGACCACCTGCCCGAGAGGTTCAGTCCGGGACCCACGGCGAAGCCGGCCTCGTTCGACGGTCCGCTTGTTCCGCAACCGTTCCTGGCGCGGGCGCGAGCGAAGTAGTTCCCGTCAGGCGCCGCGCTCCGGAACGACAAGACCCCGCCGACATCGCTGTTGAAGAGCCCGCTTGCGCCGGGCGAGGATCCCGCCTCGAGCACGTAGGACGTGGGCGGGCCGCCCGTGGCGGGGACTTGCCAGGCGAACGTCACGGCGTTCCCGGCGACCGATACAGTAAAGTTCACCGGTGGGCCTGGCGGGGTCGTACAGGGGACACCACCGGGCACGGTGACGATCGCCTCGTTCGACGGCTCGCTCGCGCCATGGGCGTTCCGCGCGCGCACGCGCACGAAGTACGTGCCGGCCGGCACACCGGATGCGCTGAAGCTGGTGGCCGTGCTGCCAAGGTCGATGCGCGCCAGATCCGACAGACCGGCCATCGACCCCGCCTCGACGATGTAGCTCTCGGGGCCGCCCGCGGACGCGGTCCATGAGAGGGTGACCGAGGCACCGCTCGCCGTCGCCAGGAGATTGGTAGGCGCCGCGGGCGCGGCAGCGGACACGACGATCGCCGTGGTATCGAAGCGGCCGATGAAGGCTCCCGCGGCCGGCCTGGCGCGTGTGATCGCCACGGGTGAAGCGCCGGTGGAAGCAGTCGGGAGGGGCGTCGGCGATGTCGTTTCGATCGCGTGGCACGCCGCCCACAGGCCGGAGACCGCGAGCGCGAACGCGCGAAGCCAGTGACTCAATGCCGGCCCCCTTCGGCCCCCCCGAATCGCGAGCCCCAGGCTGGGCGGCCCGAGACTGTCGCGCAAACACCTCGATGGCAACGCCCGTCGGCGGAGCGCCCTGATTCTACGCCGTCGGGGCCGCCGCGGGATGGCGTCGGCCGCCGTCGTCTGCCGGCGCCCCTCCCGCAATGGTCGGGACGAATTCAACGATATCTCCGTCGGCGAGCCGCCGCGTCCGCTCGCCGTGCAGGAGCAGTTCGTCGTTGACTGCCACGTTGTAGAGCGGATCACCGAGAGCCGCAGCCAGCCCGGGCGCCTGGCGATCCAGTGCCTGGACGAGGGCTGCGATGTTGCCGACGGGTTCGCTGACAATGAGTTCGGCGGGCGCCAACGCCCGGAGCGTGGCCGGCAGCCGCACGACAATCGCCATTATGCTTGCCTCACCGACGCCGCCGTTCCCGCCGCGTCCGAGTCGTCCGAACGGTGGCCCCTACCGTACTCAGGCGCCCATCGCGGTCATCAGGTCAGCCCGCCAGCGATCGTGGGGAACGCCCTCGCTCGTGAGCTCGGACAGTTCGTAGAACCGCGTGAGCATCGCGTCGAATTCGTCTCGGTCGATGCGCTCGCCCTTGTACGGCCCCGCGGTGCTGCCCTCGTCGAACCATCGCTGCGGCAAGGTGTCGTCCTTGCGGCGTACGCCGAGCCGGTAGTTGATCAGACGCTCGACTCCCATGATGTTGAGGCCGGCGCGTTCGAGCTCTTCGACGGTGAACTCGAGGCCCGTCACGTTGGCCAACTGCTGCTGAAACTCGTCCAGGCCCGGCAGCGACGGGCTGTTGAACAGTTTGGTGGTGAACCGGCACATCCCGACGGCGTCGCCGACGGCGTACACGTTTTCGCACCGCCGCACGGCTCGTTCCTTGTCGTCGTAGCTGTTCGGCGCGGCGCTCACCGCGCCGCCGTACAAGCGCTCCTTGAACCTGGGATCGTCGTTGATCTTGGCGTTGATCTCGAGAGTGACTCGGTTGCGCAGGTGATCCATGCCGCGGGTGGCCACGGCCAGCCCGAGCGCGAAGGCCTTGAGGATGCGTGCATCATGGGGGTCACTCTGCCAAAGTCCCTTGACGGTCATCCGGTACTTCAGCGCCTCCTCGGGGTAGTGGCCACGCTCGACGGCACGGGCACTGTCGGCCAGGACATCACCAAAGCCTTCGCGGTCCGCCGTCATGAACAACAACCGCTCGATCGTCTTCGCATCGCCCCAGGCGAGTTCGATGCCACCGGTGTGCTCCGTCGTGATGATGCCGCGTTGAAAGAGCTCCAGCGCCCAGGCCAGCGACGACCCCATCGACGCCGTGTCGAACCCGAGGTCGTTGCAGATGTTGTTCAGCCGAATGACGGATTCAACCTGACCGATGCCGAGATTCGGGCCGAACTTGCCGAGCGTCACATATTCGGGACCGTCGCCCCTGCCGTACCGATCGGACGGGTCCGTGTGGAGATCGTTGAGCGGCCGGCAGTTGACCGGGCAACGAAAGCACCCCTCCATGCCGGGGCGATACTGATCGATGTGATCGGCATCGAGGCTGTCGCTGAAGGTCGTTTCCTGGTTGTTTCGCGTCCCCATCGCGCCGAGGAGCCGGCTGGGCTTGTAGAGGAACGGCGTGCCTACCTTCGACAGCGCGGCCTTCACGACGGAGGTGCCCAGCAGCTTGCCCGCGATGTGGCGGTTGTAGGGCTTGTAGGGTTTGGCCGCCGGGAACTCTCGAAGGGGCGAGAGCGTCACGATGGCCTTGAGACGCAGCGCGCCCATCTTGGCGCCCGGGCCACCACGCGCGTAGATGGCCTTCGGCCCCGCCATGATCCCGCTCGTGAGCACCAGGTTCTCGCCCGCGCGCGTGATGTTGACCATCGACAGATTGCGCGCCCACACGCCCGCGAGGTCGCGCTGGATGGCCTCGCGCATGTCGAGGTTGTCCAGGCCCACATAGGGCGCCGCATCGTGAAACTCCATCTCGCCCTCGCGGATGAGCACATACAGCCAGCGCGGGGCCTCACCGTAGAAGACCAGATGGTCGAACCCGTTGATCCGCAGGAACGACGGAAAGTAATCGCCGGCGTTGCAGTCCATCAGCACGCCGGAATCCGGGGACCACGAGGTGCAGTTGCCGCGCGCCGCGCTCGGCACGAGGCCTGTCAGCGGACCCGATCCGAAGATGAGCGGGATCTGCGGATCCAAGGGGCTTTTCGTTTCGTCCAGCAGCCGGTACAGCAGGTACATGTTCGCGCCGCGGCCGCCGATCAGCGTGCGGGCCACCGCCCCAGGGATATACGCCCGCGTGGTGGACTGGTCGGCGAGATCGACAAACAGCGTGGCCCCCTGCGTGGGGTACTGAGGCTCCTGCGGCATTTCGGCCATGAGTTCGGCGACGCGGTCGCGAACGTCCATCCTCGGAGTATACGCCCGCTTGAACGATCGTTTAACCATACCGAACCCCACGGATGAGCCGGACCTCTGCCGCGGCGGCCCTGACCTTCGATCCGACGCTCCCTTCTTGGACTGCCATGCGGCCCCCCACGAGAGTTCTGTACTCGCTGCCGGTCCCCGCATGTCAAGGGCGAGCCCGTGACTGGTTCGTACGCGAACCGCCCTATAATGAGCGCCCTTGGAGGCCCCATGCGCACGCTGCTGTTTCTCGTGGCCACTGGCGCGGTCCTGCTCGTGACCCCACCACTTGCTCAGATGCCGGGCGACCGACCCGCGGGCAATGCCCGGGGGACGCGTTCGCCGGCCGTCGGCCAGAACGGGATGATCGCCACCAGCCAGGCGTTGGCCTCGGCCGCCGGTCTCAAGGTCCTGCAGGACGGCGGCAACGCGATCGACGCCGCCATTACGGCAGCCGCCGTGCTCGCCGTCGTCGAACCGTCGATGAACGGCATCGGCGGCGACCTGCTCGCCATCGTGTGGGATGGCAAGACGAAGAAGATCCACGCGCTCGATGCGACAGGACGCTCGGCGTACGCCGCCACGCCTGAGGAGTTCGCCAAACGAGGGCTCAAGCAGATGCCGGGCACCGGACCGCTGCCGGTCGACGTTCCCGGCGTGGTGGACGGGTGGAGCCAGCTCCTGACGCGATTCGGGACCATTCCGTTGTCCAAGGCCTTGCAACCCGCGATTGCGTATGCGCGCAACGGGTTCCCCGTCCAGGAAATCATGGCCGACGACTGGGCGGACTCGGCCAAGAAGCTCGCACAAGACCCGGCGGCGGCACGAACCTTCCTGCCGAACGGGCAGGCGCCGCGGCACGGTGAAGTGTTCGCGAACCCGAGGCTGGCCGCCTCCCTCGAACGGATCGCCAAGGGCGGGCGCGACGCCTTCTACAAGGGTCCGATCGCGCGCGCGATTGTCGCGGACATGCGCGCCAGAAACGGCCTGCTCGACGAACGTGACTTCACCGATCATGTCTCGGACTGGTTGGAGCCGCTCGCCACGAACTATCGCGGCTATGACGTCCTCGAGATGCCGCCCAGCACGCAGGGGTTCGTCGCGCTCGAGATGCTCAACATCCTCGAAGGATTCGACATCAAGGCACTGGGTCACAACACTGCCGAGTACCTGCACCTGGTCACCGAAGCCAAGAAAGTGGCCTTTGCGGATCGCGCGGCCTACCTTGCCGATCGCGGCGCCATGGCGAAGGATGCGATGAAGACGCTGCTGTCGAAAGACTACGCCGCTCTCAGAAGGAAGGAAATCGATCCGCAGAAAGCCGGCACGTATCGGGCCGGTACCGTGCCGGGCGCCGCCACCTCGTCGGGTGAGGTGGATTTCACAGGCCTCGACCGCGGCGACACGATCTACATGACGGCGGCCGATCGCCAGGGCAACGTCATCTCGCTGATCCAGTCGCTCTTTGCCAATTTCGGCGCGGGCATCGTCGCGGGAGACACCGGGATCACGCTGCACAACCGCGGGTCTGGCTTCAATCTGATCGCCAATCACCCGAATCAGATCGGGCCGCACAAGCGGCCCCTGCACACGCTCGTGCCCGCCATGATCCTGAAAGATGGCCGGCCCTGGGTGTCGTTTGGCGTGATGGGCGGCGACAACCAGGCGCAGGCACACGCGCAGGTCGCCATGAACCTGATCGACTTCGGCATGAACATTCAGGAAGCGGGCGATGCCGCGCGCATGCGACACGGCGGCAGCGAGATTTCGCTCGAGAGCGGCATCGGACCCGAGGTGCGGCGTGCGCTGGAGAGCCGCGGACACAAGACTCGCGACGGCCGAGGGGCGATGGGGGGCTACCAGGGGATTCTGATCGACCCGCGGAGCGGCGTGCTCATGGGGGGATCGGATCCGCGAAAAGATGGCCTCGCGATTGGCTGGTAGCCGATCGCCGGCAGCCGGCCTCGACCCGCCCGCGCCGCGCAGTTTCTGCTGCTATCATGGCCGTCCTGGAGGGTAGGGTTCATGCGTCGATTCTGCGTGTGTTCATTGATCGCGGTGGCTGTCGCCACGCTGGCCTGCGGCAAGTCGGAGGAACAGAAGAACGCCGAGAAAGCCGCCGAAGACATGCGGCAGGCGGCCGAGGCCGTGACAAAGGCGGCCGAGCAGGGCGGTGCGGCCGCCGCGGCCCAGGGGCTGGAGGGATTTGCGAAAGCCATGGAGGGCGTGGCCGGGGCCATGGCGGGCACCGGGCCCGATGGCAAGCCGGTCACGCCGGTCAGCTTCCGCGACCTGCAGGCCCTGCTGCCCGAGGTCTCAGGATGGCAGCGCGACGAGCCGCGAGGCGAACGCATGACCAGCCCGGTGCCGTTCTCGCAGACCGAAGCGACCTACACCATGGGCGATTCGACCGTGCAGCTCAAAATCGTCGACTCGGGGTTCAGCCAGTTCCTCATCGCCCCCTGGTCGATGTTCCTCGCGGCCGGTTACGAAAAGGAAAGCTCCAGCGGCTACGAAAAGTCCGTCAACCTCGGCGGCAACCCCGGGTTCGAGCGATGGGATAGCGCGGACAAGAGCGGAGAGCTCAACCTCGTCGTCGGCAAGCGGTTCCTCGTGACGATCGATGGCAGTGGCATCACCGACACGAAGATCCTCCAGGAGTTCGCCTCGAAGATCGACACCACCCGCCTGGCCGCGCTCAAGTAGCCACCAGGCCCTCAAGGCGCCATTGCGGCCCCTCCTTCCTGGCTTGAGGGGTCCGCCTCCCGCATCGCACCTCGCGCTTTGGGGTCGAGGCGTGGTGAGGCCTACAATCGAAAGCCGGCCTTCAGCGGGTCCTCGCCGTCGATGAGAAACGTGTGCTCGCCGGTGATCCACGCCGAACCCTGGATCTCGGGCACGATTCCCTCGTACTCTCCGACCCGTGTCCGGTCCGCGATCCGCCCCGTAAAGAGCGTGCCGACGATGCTTTCGTGGACGAAGGGGCTGCCGACCTGCAGCACGCCCATTTCGCTGAGCACGGCCATGACGGCCGCCGTCCCCGTCCCGCACGGCGAGCGGTCCACCTCCGCATCCGCAAAAATGGTGACGTTACGTAGATGCGCATCGGCGTGCTGGGCAGGCGCCGTGAAGATGGTGCCGTAGATGCCGGTCAGTCCAGGATCGGTGGGGTGCACCACTTGTTTGGCGCGCTCGACCTCACGCTTGATCTCCATGCCCAGACGACGGAGGTCGGCCAGTCGCGAGGGTTCGATCGGCACGCCGACGGCCTCTGCATCGACGATCGCGTAAAAGGCTCCACCGAACGCCACGTCCACGTGCACGCGACGCCCCGCTGCCACAACCATCAGGCCCGCTTCGAACACGAACGAGGGCACGTTGCGGAACGCGACCGACGACACTCGACGACGGCCGCCGAGGTCATCCAGCGTGGCCGTCGCGTGAATGGGCCCAGCCGGCGCATCGAGCACCAGCGTCGGACCGCCGGGCCAGATCAGCTCTCGTTCGATGGCCATCGTCGTCACGGCAATGATGCCGTGGCCGCACATCGTGCTCCAGCCCTCGTTGTGCATGAACAACACGCCGGCATGCGCGCCCGGGGTGGCCGGTTCGGTCAGCAACGCACCGTACATGTCCGCATGGCCCCGCGGCTCCAGCATCAAGGACCGGCGGAGATGGTCCAGGTGCTTGACCGCCCAGGTGCGCTTATCGAGCATGGTGGCACCCTCGGGGCTCGGCAGCCCTTCGAGGACGAGTCTCAGCGGCTCGCCGGCTGCGTGGGCGTCGATGGTCCGGATTCGATGAATCACGTCCACAGATTACTCGTCCCCTGATCAATCATCCACAGATGAGGTATCACTCCACAGATGACTCGTCCACGGATTGCACAGATTCCACAGACGGCTCATCCACCGATTGCCCAGATGACACAGACGGCTCATCCACCGATTGCGCAGATGACACAGAGTACGGACTCCGAGAGGTTTGAGCCCGTTTGATCCGGTGGACCATGCCTGGCGAGGCTCCGCCTCTGACCGTCGAGCATGGCATGGGGTAGCAAAACGATACTGCGAGGCCGTACCGCAGCGGCACATTCTCGCTGGTCTCAGGCGGAGCCTCGCCAGCTCTGATCGATCTGGTGCGATCGCTTGATCCATGAGATCCGTGTAATCAGTGTGATCCCAGTAATCCGTGTAATCTGTGGTCATGGCGCAGCGATTTCGACTTCTGACCGAGGAGCAGGTGAGAAACCTGCTGCCGCTGCCTGAGCTGATCGCCGCGATGGAGGCGGCGGTTGCGCGGTTTTCGTCGGGCGAAGTCCTTCAGCCCATCAGGAGCGTGCTGACCGTCGGACCCACACGGGCGTACTTCGGGCTCATGCCGGCCTACATCGAACGGCCGGCCAGCCTCGGCGCCAAGCTGGTGACCGTGTTCAACCAGAACCACGCACGCGGCCTGCCGTCGCATCTCGCGACGATCGTGTTGTTCGATCCAGCCACGGGGGCATTGATCTCGCTGATGGATGGTCGCTACATCACCGAAGCGAGGACGGCGGCGGTCTCAGCGGTATCGGCGCGCCACCTTGCCAAGCGTGACGCGTCGACACTCGCCATCATCGGCACCGGGGTACAGGCGCGCAGTCATCTGGAGGCCTATGCCGAAGTCCGAACGCTGAGGACGGTCAGGGTGTGGTCACCCACCGAGCGAAGCCGAGAGAAGTTCGTTGAAGGCATGCGCGGCCGCGTCGCCGCCACCCTCCAGGCCACCGCGTCTGCCGAAGAGGCCGTGAACGGCGCAGACCTCGTCGTTCTCGCCACCTCATCGCCGAAGCCGGTGGTCGAAGATTCCTGGGTCACCGCCGGCGCACACGTCGTGTGCGTCGGCGCCTGCCGTCCCGACCAACGTGAGATGGCCCCGGCCCTTGTCGCCCGCTCCCGGCTGTTCGTGGATTCGCGTGCCGCCGCGATCGTCGAGTCAGGAGATATCGTGTGCGGCATCCGCGAAGGCCTCTTCGACGCGTCGCACATCAGCGGTGAGCTGGGCGAGGTCGTGCTCGGGCGCGTCGCTGGGAGAACGTCGGATGAGCAGGTCACGGTCTTCAAGTCCCTGGGGATGGCCGTCGAAGATGTCGTCACAGCCGACCTCGTGTTTCGCAAAGCGCTCGAGACCGGGGCGGGCACGGAGCTGACGCTGTGAATCGGTCAAGTGGGCGCGGATGGCTCGCATTGACCGCGGCGCTCGTCTTGGGTGGCGCGGAGGCTGGCGGGCAGACCCCGACGACGCGAGCGTTCATCGAGCGCGCGTTCGACGCGGCCTACAACCTCGACCACGTGGAAGCCATCACGTTCCTCACAAAGGCTGTCGAGGCGGGCCCCGACGACCCCGATGCGCATCGTGCGGTGGCCGTGATCGCCTGGTTGCGCATCGGGTTTCTCCGCGGTTCGGTGACCATAGACGATTACCTCGGCAGCGTCAGCAGGCCCAACATCAACATGCTGCCCCCGCCTCCTGAAGAGGCGGCCCGTTTTCACACGCACGTCGGCCGCGCCCTGGAACTGGCGGAAGCCGACCTGCGGCGTCACCCGCGTGACCCTGCGGCACTGTTCCGCGTCGGGTCGATCGTCGGCGTACAGGCCTCCTACGGCGCCACTGTCGAGGGAAAGGTCCTCGCGTCGTTTCGCGCGGCTCGCCGGGCGTTCGATGCCCACGAGAAGGTGCTGGAACTCGACCCCTCCCGGAAAGACGCCGGCCTCATCGTCGGAACCTATCGTTACATCGTGTCGGCGCTCTCGCTGCCCGTGCGCTTGATGGCTTACGTCGTGGGCTTCGGCGGCGGACGGGAGCGTGGGCTGAAGATGATCGAGGAAGCCGCTGCCTATCCGAGTTTGACGCAGGTGGATGCCAAGTTCGCGCTCCTGCTTCTCTACAACCGGGAGAAGCAGTACGATCGCGCGCTCAACGTCGTGCAGGGCCTGCAGCGCCAGTACCCGAAAAACCGCCTGCTCTGGTATGAGGCAGGGACGACGCTGCTGCGGGCTGAGCGCTGGGCCGAGGCCGAAACCATGCTGACCGACGGTATCCGGCGGCGCGACGCCGACACGCGTGAGCGCATGTTTGGCGAGGACGCGCTATGGCACTACAAGCGCGGGGTGGCGCGCGCGCGTCTGAGTCGGCGCGACCTCGCTCACGCCGATTTCCAGGTGCCCCTGACCCGCGAGGCTCGCGAGTGGGTCCGCGGCCGGACGCACGGCGAGCTCGGACGGCTGGCGCTCGAGTCGGGCAACCGGGAACTCGCCAGACAGGAGTATCGTCAGGCTATACAGCTGGCCGAGCGCGGCAACGACCCGGCCGGCAAGCGCGAGGCCGAGGCCCTCCTCGGAAAAGTGCCGCGGTGAGCAGGGAGCTTCCATGACTGCTCGACGTCGATGGGTTCCGATCCTGTTTGGAGTCGGCGTGCTGCTCGTCTTCATCGGGATCGGCGTGGGGCTGGCCATCACCGCGTGGGTGCGGGAGAACGTCCAGGTGGCCAGCGCGACAGACGCCGACGCCCAGGCGGAATTCGAGGTCATCCGAAGCAAGTTCCCCGGCCGACCACCGCTACTCGAACTCCGCGATGGCCGGCCGCACTATACGACAGCTCGGACACAAGGGGCGGCCCCAGGATCCCTGGAGACGCTCTTCGTCCTCGCTTGGGATCCGGACGAGGAGAAAATCGCACGGTTTTCGCTGCCATTCTGGCTGCTGCGCCTGAAATCGGACCCCATCAAGTTCAGCGCCTACGCGTCGGGGTTCGACGAGGGCGGCGTCGATCTGAGGCCCGAGGACATCGAGCGCTACGGGCCCGGCATCATCCTCGACACGGCCACGCCCTCGGGAGAGCGTGTCCTCCTCTGGGCACAAGACTGACCGCGCTCGGCGGCCGTCGCCGGGCGACCCCATGCGAAATCGTTGAACGCCAAGCACATCGGGGTAATGGCGCACGCCTTGCACCGTCACGCGTCAGCCTGCCTGACGGAGTGCTGTGATGAGGACGCAATGGGGATGGCGTGTCGCGGTGGCGGTGTCCGCGCTTGCCCTGACGACGGCTTGCGGCTCCGTGTACGCCCATGGAGGGCCCCAGTACCCGGGCTCTCAGGGGCCGCGCGGAGGCGTCTATCGCGGCGGCTACGGGGACCCAGCCTTCTCGCAAGGCTTCGAAGACGGCTATCGCCAGGGCTTCGACGCGGCGCGTGACGGCGACCGCCCCGACGTGCGGCGCGAGCGATGGTACCGCAGTGCCGACCGAGGCTACGACCGCCGTTACGGATCCCGCGGACAATGGCGACAGGTCTACCGCGATGGGTTCGCTTCAGGGTACGACCAAGGCTATCGTGACGGTCGCTACCGATCGAGGCGCCGGTGGTAACACCCCGGGGTGCTCTGCGAAGAGTCCGCGCGGGTCGGAGGTGGGCACGCTGCTGAGGCTCATCGCTTGCTGAGACTCCCCTGGCGAACAATCGGCTCGCCGCCGGCGAAGATGTGATGTTCGGTACGTCGCCTTCCGATCGAGTGGAAACTTCCAAGCGACGAGACCGCTGGCAATGGATAGAATCGGCTCCATGCTGCATGGGGGGCCTACAGGTTGCCAACGCAGGTGGTTGCCGGCGGCCATCTTTTCCTCGTTGCTGGCGAGCAGCACGCTCCTCGTGCTCGCCCAGAACCCCAGGATGGACCATCGCGTGGGTCCGGAAGCGTTCACGCTGCGCGTCCTGGCAACGGGCCTCGGCAATCCGTGGGAGGTGGCGTGGGGGCCCGACAACTTCTTGTGGGTCACCGAGCGCACCGCGTACCAGGTCACTCGGATCAACCCGACGGATGGCTCGAAGCACGTCGCGATCCGCCTGACCGACGTGCATCAAACCGTTGAACAGGATGGACTGCTCGGCCTGGCGCTGCACCCGAACCTGCTGCGAGGCACTGGCGCAGACTACGTGTACCTCGCGTCCACCTACGACCGCGACCCCGGGCCCGGTGTGACACGCCGCCTCCGTGTTCGGCGCTACACCTACGACCGCGGACGCCAGGCGCTGACCTTTTCCACGGACGTGCTGGACGACCTGCCGTCTCACGACGATCACGTCGGCGGCCGCCTGATCATCGGACCCGGCGAAAAGCTGTACATCTCGATCGGCGATCTGGGGAGCAACTTCCTGGCCAACTACTGCAACCCGAACCACGCCCAGACGCTGCCGACGGCCGCTCAGGTCAACGCCAGGGACTGGACCAGCTACCAGGGCAAGATCCTGCGGATGAACCTGGACGGTTCGATTCCGGCGGACAATCCAGTCCTGGCCGGCGTGCGCAGCCATGTCTTCACCTACGGACACCGCAACGCCCAGGGGCTCGACTTCACGCCCGGCGGAGCCTTCTATGCGTCGGAGCACGGCCCGGGCACGGACGACGAAGTCAACCGGATCGTGGCGGGCAAGAACTACGGCTGGCCGAACGTCGCCGGGTTCAAAGACGATCGGGCCTACGCGTACGCCAACTGGTCCCGATCGGCGCCGACGCCGTGCCGGGAGTTGAAGTTCGATGGTATCCGCGCACCGGCGTCCGTTCCCGAGCTCCGGGAGACCGCGTGGAGCCATGACGACTTCGCGGCGCCGCTGGCCACCTTGTTCACGGTGCCCGCCGACTACGACTTTCGGGCATTAGGCAATGCGACCGTGGCGCCTGCCGGCATTGCAGTGTACGCCGCGTCGGCCATTCCCAACTGGGCCACATCCATCCTCGTGACGGGGATGCGCACGGGCGCGGTGTATCGATTCAAGCTCGACGCCCCAGGGACGGCCGTGATGGGGACACCGCTCGAGTACTTCACCGCCACCGACCGCTATCGTGACATTGCGCTCCATCCCGACGGCCGCCGGCTCTACCTCAGCACCGACAGCCACGGCTCGACGATGGATGCGAGCGGAGGGAGAACGGAGAAGCTCAGCCACCCGGGAGCCGTGATCGAGTTCACGTACGCGGGATCCGCCGCCAGGCTCGACGAGGCGAGGCCGCCACGAGCCCAGGCGCCGCCCTCGAGGACGTCCGACTGGCTCCAGCCGCGGGAGACTCGATGATGCTCACACCGAATCGACGATCGAGCCGCCGTGCCTTTCTTGGAACAGCCGCGGCCGCCGGGCTGATGCCGTGGACCGCACACACCCAACAGCCGCCGGCGCCTCCGCCGATTCCGCCTGAGACGTCGCGTGACTGGTCCGGCGACCACCCCGTGCGGTATCCAGACCCCGACGTCATCGCATTGGATCAGCGGTTCAGACGCTACATCATCGGCAACACCCCGATTCGGCGCCTGCATACGGGAACCTTGTGGGCCGAGGGACCGGCGTGGAACGGCGTCGGCCGCTACCTCGTGTGGAGTGATATCCCCAACAACGTCCAGCTGCGCCTCATCGAAGAGGACGGCCGCGTGACGGTGTTTCGAAGCCCGTCGGGGTTCAGCAACGGCAATACGTTCGATGCACAGGGCCGCCAGTTGTCCTGCGAGCACGGTGGCAGGCGTGTCGTGCGATACGAACATACCGGGGCCGTGACCGTGATCGCCGATCGGTATCAGGGGCGGCGCCTGAACTCGCCGAACGACGCGGTGGTGCACCCCGACGGCAGCGTGTGGTTCACCGATCCGATCTACGGCATTCGCGGGAACTACGAAGGGTTCAAGGCGGAATCGGAGACCAAGCCCGCGGTCTACCGCGTCGACCCTGACTCTGGCGCGGTCGCGATGATCACCGACGAAATGACGGGTCCGAACGGGCTGTGCTTCTCTCCGGATTACAAGCGGCTCTACGTGGCCGACACCGGGACGGGTCGAGAGATTCGCGTCTACGACATCGACGGAAAGACGGCGCGCGGCGGCAGGCGGCACGTGCAGCTGACCGTGCCCGGGACGGCGGGCAGCGTGTCGTTCGCGGATGGCATGCGGTGTGACGTGGACGGCAACCTGTGGGCGGGCGCGCGGCCGGGCGTCCAGGTCATCGCCCCGGACGGCACGCCCATTGGACTCATTCGACTGCCGGAAAACTGCGCGAACGTCTGCTTCGGCGGCGCCAGGCGGAATCGGCTGTTCATGACGGCGAGCCAGTCGCTCTACGCCGTCTATGTGGATACCCAGGGCGCCGGGCTGGCGTGAGATCGCCTCCCCAGGACCGCGGCCCCATGCGGGGCCAGGCACGCGCACCGCTCAGTTGCTCTTCACCTCGACAAACGCCACGCGATTCACGCCGCTGCAGGCCAGCAGGACATCGCCGTCGCGGGTCGTCATCATGTGGCGGACCACGCCGCCGCCTGACGGGATGATCCAGGACTGGAACTTCTCACTCTTCGAATCGAATCGCACCAAAGTGTTCGGTCGGACTCCCGATTCGCTGTACCACAGGATGTCGCCCGCGGACGCAATGCCGTACGGGTGCGATTTCTCGCCGCCAGGAGAGCGCCATTCACGGACGGTGCCCGTCGCCGGATCGAACCGCCCCAGATACCCACGCGGATAGTCCGTGTACCAGATCGCATCGTCTGGGGTGATGGCGATACGCCGCGGCCGGGCGTCCGCATGCGGCAGCGTGTACTCCGTGATCTCCATGGTGTCTGGATTGATGCTCGCGATCCGGTTGCCACGGAAGTCCACGTACCACGGAATGCCCTTCGAGTTGACCTGGATGCCGTAGGGATAGGTTGGCGTGCTGGCCGGCTTCGAGAGCTTCATTTCGCCGGTCTGGGGATTGATTCTGCCGACGGCGCCGGACTGCACGGTGAACCACAGCATGCCCTTGGGGTCCATGATCGGCGTATGGGGCCCACGGAATCCTTCAGGGAGAGGGTGTTCGATGACCTTTCCGGTCTTCGGGTCGAGCACGCCGACGGCATTTCTCATCATGCCCGTGTACCAGACGTTGCCCGCCGCGTCGTCGACCAGTCCATGAGGGCCCGCCCCTTCGGGCAGCGGGAACTCCTTCATATCGCCGCTCTTCAGATCGAGCCGTCCCAGGCGATGACCGTACATCCCGGCCCACCAGAAGGAGCCGTCGCGCGCGGCGAGCGGATCGCGCGGTCGCGATCCGAGCGTAGGCACCAGCCATTCCCTGATCGTGATCTCGACCGGTCCCTTGACGACGACGGCCGCCGGCGCGGGCTTCTCCGGAAAATTCCTCGCGAGATAGGACGACACGGCGTCCGCCTGATCCTTTGGAAACACGATCATCGTGCCGATGAGGTCGTGCCATCCCTGACGCGTATAGCCCCAGGAATTGGAGATGAGATTCAGCCCATGGCACTTTGCGCAGGTGGTCTGCACCAGTTCCTTGCCCGGACCGTCAGGAAGTTGGACCTGCTGTCCGCCACCGCGCTGGCCGCTCACCGTGACCGGAACGGCGGCGAGCCAGAGACATGCCGCGGCCGTCAATGCAGTCAACGTTGTGTAGCGCATGGCGGCACTCTACCAGAAATGGCATGGGGAGAAGTCACTGAGCCGACCTCCTTCTCGCTGACCGAGAGGCCATCCTCGAGGTCCTTCGCCAACGGAGGGAGGATTGATGGACTCAGCGCTACAGCGAGCACAGGCGCAGGGCGTTGGCGATGACCGACACCGAGCGAACGATCATGGCGCCCGCGGTGATCATGGCGCAGCAGCAGGCCGAGAAATGACCGAGACCCCGGCCGGCACCGTCTCGATCGACACGGTGAAGCGCGACTGGCGGCTGGCAAAGAGGTGGCTGTTGCACGAAATCGAGCGAACGTCGTGAACGCCGACGCCCGACGGCCGATCAACCGCGCGGCACGCGCCGAGTCAGTTCGCCGATCCAGTTCACCACGACGCTGACGGTGTTCGTGCGCAGCTCCGCAGGGCTCGGCTTGATCATCAGGAATCGGCCATCCGGCGCCAGGTCGTAGTCGAATCCCATGACGTCCGGGCTGCCCACGACGAATTGGCGCTCGAACAACAGCACTGGCGCCGCCGAACGGAACCCACCGGCGAGATCGACCGCCACCGAGAACATCCGTGGGCCGGATCGGTAGACGATCTCGCGGCCATCACGACGCCACAACGGTTGCCGGCCCCCTGCGACGCTAATCTGGTGACGGACGTCCCGGTTCGGAAATGCGGTCACGTGCACCTGATTGACGGGGGATTCTATCGCCGTGAATGCAATCCAGCGACCATCCGGGGACACGGCCGGGCCACGCGTTTCGTCAGTGAAGAGCTGCTGGGGCCGCCCGGTGCCAGACACCTCCACCATGGCCGATCGGCTGCTGCTTGCCACAACGGTGTCGTGCAGGTACACGAGCGTGCGATCGTCCGGCATCCAGGACGCCGGGACGATCGTCTGTTCGCCCGACACGACGGCCTGGGGTGGACCACTCCCGTCGGCTGGCTGCACCCAGATCTTCGGCGTGCCGTCGCGCGTCGACGAATAGGCGAGTCGGCGGCCGTCCCGGCTCCAGATCGGCACCTTGTTGTCGCCCTCGCGCGTGAGGCGGGAGAGCTTCTGGGTGCCGAGCTCGTAGGTCCAGATGTCGCTGCGCCCGGACTCTACGACGCCGAACGCCAGCCGCGTGCCGTCGGGCGACACCCGCGGTGAGATGAACGCACGCGGTGTCAATAGCACTGGTACTTCCAGGCCGGCACGGGTGACCCACGTCAGCGTGCGACCGTCGAGCGACGGGGCGGCGCGATAGAGCAGCGTTCCGTTTGCCGACACGGCGTAGGCGCCGTAGCCCGTGTCGGGCCTGTCGGCGACACCTTCGAGCAGCGTCACCGCAGGCCCGGTCGTTTCCAGGCGATCGAGGTCGAACGGCGCCGCGAGGATCGCCCCGCGCCGGGTATAGACGAGGGAAGCCGTCGCGGACGACACCGCGCATGCTCCCGTACTGGCTCTGCGCCAGGATCGCGGCCGGTGACCAAGCGAGAATCGCGGCAATGAGCAGCCACAACACGCGGCTGAGCAACATGAGGTGCGTCGCGGGATTCTACAACAGCTCGTGGGGCGGGGCGGATGCCTGCGCGCAGATCGGAGGCGGCTCTTGCGTGATGCCCGGGAAGCTAGATGGCGCAACCAGCCCGAACCGGATACCGGACACGGTCCGGGAATCGCGGCTGGGTTCAGGCGGCTACGACTCGGACGTCGAGGCGCACGCCCAACGCCTCGGCCGCGGATTCCATCTGCTCGAGTTTCGACGCGTGATCGAGATCGAAGAGGCGATCGACCTGCGGGCGATGCAGCTTCAGCCGGCGAGCCAGTTCGGCGCGCGTCAGCTTTCGTTCGAGCAACGCGTTGTGCAGACCGACCTTGGCAGCCACCATCGGCGGGACGACGAGTTGGTCGCCTTTCCGCCGGCTCGGTCGCGGAATCACCTGTCGCTCCTTGATGAGAAACGCCACCCCAGTCAGGAAAGCGTCCAGCGCCTGCGCACGGGCGTCGGTCTCATCCGTGCCGTAGGTGTGAATCCACGGCAGGTCGGGGAAGGCGACCAGCACAGGACCCTGCTCGTCTGCGGTCAGCGTGATTGGATACTCCATCTCTTTGGCTCCTTGGGCCAATGGCGGCCTCGCCAATTCGGTCCGCTAGTCGAGGCCAAGTTGTTTCTTGATCGCGTGCACGGTCCCTTTCGGCAGTTCGCGCTGCTTCCCATGCGTCGGCTGCGTGGTCCAGCGGTCGCCTAGCCTCACGATGATGTGGCCACTCTTCCCCCGGCTCTGCTCGAAGGTGCACCCCTGCTTGGCCAGCCATCGCTTGAGCTCTTGCGGCGTCACCAAGACGAATGTATAAACATAAGTGTTTAATGTAAACAAAAATGTTTACATGATGAACACTGGAAGCCGGGAAGACATTCGATGCCGACGAGAAGGCCCCACAATTTGTCCGCCAGAGCGGTCGCGGACGATTCCGCGACGGCGGGAGTTTCGAGAATCTAGTTTCGACTGAAACGGCCGACGACCCTTCGGCCGTGTACGACACTGAGGACAACGTTGCAGGACGGCGAGTTGGAGCGCTGGTACCGGTACGGGGATTCGAACCCCGGTCCCGTGGCTGAGAACCACGTGTCCTGACCCCTAGACGATACCGGCACTCGGGGGGCTGAACGAATGATTATAGCAGAGGCTTCGGGCGGAACCTCCGCCGCGGCCGGTAGCGGCCTCACGCGGCGTTAGCCCGCTACCCCCGAGCGCTTCCGCCACTCCGCAAATGGGTCGCCTATCATGAACGGATGCGGCTTCTCGGACGCGCCATCCTGTGGCTCGGGGCGATCGGCGCGATTGGACTCGGCGCCGCCTTCGTGTTGAGCGGTTATCAACCAGGTCCGATCATCGAGATCCGATCGCCCGCGGGGGTGATGGGACAATCCTCCCAGCTCGAGTTCTTCGTCGAAGCCCCTTCTGGCCTCTTCTCTCGAATCGATGCGGCACTCGAGCAGGAGGGTCGGTCCACGACGCTGTTCTCGATGGATCCCGAGGCCTCCGGCGACGCGGAGCTGAAGCAGGCAGCCGCCAATCGGGTGTGGATCATCCGTTCGATCGATCGAAAGGCGGTGCCGTCCCTCGAGACCGGACCGGCGCTGCTGCGTATCTCCGCGAGCCGCCCGGTCATGTTCGGGCTCCGCCATCGTGCGACTGAAGTCACGCGCGAGCTCACCGCTCGCCTCGAACCGCCGCGCGTTCGTGTCGCGTCGCTTCACCACTTCGTCAACCACGGCGGCGCGGAGTTCGTCGTCTTCAGCGCCAGCCCGGCGGATGTCGAAGCGGGGGTGCGCGTCGGCGATCGGACGTACCCCGCCTTCCCGGGGACCAGCGTCGGCATCACCGATCCGCTCACGCGCGTGGCGTTTTTCGCCCTCGCGCCGGACGACGACCTGGGGGCGCCGGTGACGGTCTTCGCCCGCGATCCGGCGGGCAACGAAGCCGCCACGCCACTCGGTCACCGGGCGTTCGCCAAGCCGTTCGTCCGGTCACGCATCGAGGTCGACGACCGTTTCCTCGCGCGTGTAGTGCCGCAGATTGCCCAAAGCGGAGGCGACCTGACGATCGACGTGGCCGACCCGCTGGCGGGCTTCCTCACGATCAACGGCGAGCTGCGTCGCCGCAACGACCAGGCGATCGCCACGTTGGCTCCAAAGACGACGGCCGAGATGCTGTGGCGGGATGCCTTTGCGCAGCTCGGCAACACGGCGGTGCAGTCGAGTTTCGCCGATCACCGCACGTATTTCTATCAAGGCCGTGAAGTCGATCGCCAAGTGCACCTGGGATTCGACTTGGCCTCGGTCCAGCAGGCGCCGGTGGCCGCATCGAACCGCGGCGTCGTGCTGTTCGCCGATACGCTCGGGATCTACGGGAACAGCGTGATCGTCGACCACGGCCTGGGCGTCCAATCGCTGTACGCGCACCTGTCGATCGTCGACGTCAGCCCCGGGGGCCACGTCGAGAAAGGACACGTCCTGGGACGAACCGGGATGACGAGTCTGGCGGGCGGAGACCACCTCCATTTCACGATGCTGGTCAACGGCGTGGCCGTCAACCCCGTGGAATGGTGGGACCCGCGTTGGATGGAGGATCGCGTCTTTCGCAAGGTGCGGGAGGCCGGCGGACGAACCGCCGCACGCTGAATCGGCCGGCGCGGAGCGCAGACACTGGGCGTGGCCGCAGCCGCGCCTCGCGGGGCGCTGAGCCAAGGTGAGATAATTGAAGGTCGTGAGAATCCTCGCGTGTCTGTCCGCCGTCGTGTGCCTGACGTCCTGCTCGGGGTCAGGTCCTGAGCCGGCTCCTGCGGCCTCCCCGCTCGCCGCCGTGGACCCCGCGACGCTCGGGACGATCACCGGTCGGGTCATGCTCGATGGCACGCCGCCCGTGGCGCAGATCGTCAGCTTCGACGCGGACCCCAAGTGTGCCAGTCTCGCGTCGGGCGAACAGCGCACGGAGTACCTCCTGCTCGATCCGGATCAGTCCGTGCGGAACGTCTTCGTGTACGTCAAGGAGGGCCTTCCGCCCGGTCTCTACCCGGTCCCATCCGCGCCGGCGGTGCTCGACCAGCGTCAGTGTCGTTATGTCCCCCGCGTGATTGGTGTGCAGGTCGGGCAGCAGATCGCGATTCGCAATTCCGATCCCCTGCTGCACAACGTGCGCGCGGATGGCGCGGTCAACGCGCCGTTCGACTTTGGGACACCCATTCAAGGCATGGAGATCAAGCGGACCTTCGCGACGCGGGAGATCATGGTGCCCTTCAAGTGCAACGTGCATCCGTGGATGCACGCGTATGTCGGTGTGCTGGAGCATCCGTTTTTCTCGGTGACCGGAGAGGGCGGACGCTTCACCCTTCCCCGGCTGCCGGCGGGCAGCTACACCGTCGAGATCTGGCACGAGCGGTTGGGCACGCAGACGCGCGAGGTGACCGTCGCCGCGGGGGCGACGGCCGATGTCAGCTTCACGCTCCAGGTGTCGTGACGTGCAGCAAGCCGCGCCGTACGATACGTCGACCGAGCGAACCGTCGTCCGTGGCCGGGCAGCGGACCTGCTGACGCTGACCAAGCCGCGGCTGAACTCACTGGTGCTCGTGACGAGCGCGGCCGCCTACTATCTCGGCGGCGGCGTGGAGCTGCCGTGGACCCTGATGCTGCACACGATGGTCGGCACGGCCCTCGTCGCGGCCGGTGCCTCGGCGCTCAATCAGGTGTGGGAGCGCGACACCGATCGTCTCATGCGGCGCACGGCCTCGCGTCCGCTCCCTGACGCGCGCATGCATCCGCACGATGCGTGGTGGTTCGGCATCGCTTTGTCCGCCGTTGGCATCGCCGACTTGATGCTCGGCGTCAACGCCCTGACGGCCGGCATCGCGGTCGTGACGCTTGCGACCTACGTGCTGCTGTATACCCCCCTCAAGATTCGCTCGACCCTCTCGACCATCGTCGGTGCCGTCCCTGGGGCCCTTCCGGCCGTCATCGGATGGACGGCCGCCACCAATACGCTGTCGATCGAAGCCTGGGTGCTCTTCGGCATCGTCTTCATGTGGCAGATGCCGCACTTCCTGGCCATCGCCTGGATGTTCCGTGATGACTATGCCAGGGCCGGCATTCCGCTGCTGCCCGTCATCCAGCCAGATGGGCGGACCACGTCACACCAGGCCGTGCTGTACGCGGCGGCGCTCATTCCGGTGAGCGTGATGCCGACATTGATCGGGTTGACGAGCGCCTACTATTTGATCGGCGCGATCGTGCTGGGTGCGATGCTGCTGGGCCTCTGCGTCGCCTTTGCCGTCTCGCGAAGCATGACGTCGGCGCGACGTTTGTTTTTTGGAACGATTCTCTACCTGCCACTCCTGTGGGTGGCGCTCCTCGCTGACTATTTCGTCCACCGCGTGTGATGGATTTCACCATCCTGCCCACGGTCAACGCGACGCTGAACGCGATCTCCACGGTGTTCCTCGTCACCGGCTGGGGCTTCATCCGTCGCCGACAGATCGGGCGGCATCGCGCGTGCATGATCTCCGCGTTGGTCGCCTCCGGGCTGTTTCTCCTCTCCTATGTGGTTTACCACTGGCAGGTGGGCTCGGTGCCGTTTCAGGGGCACGGTGTGATCAGGACGGTGTATTTCACCATCCTCATCACGCATGTCATTCTGGCGGCGCTGATCGTGCCGCTGGCGCTGATCACCCTCTCGCGGGCGCTCGCCGGCCGCTTCGACAAGCATCGGCGGATTGCCCGCTGGACACTGCCGATCTGGTTATATGTCTCGGTGACGGGAGTGGTGATTTATGTGATGCTCTACCACCTGACCTGACGAGTGCAGCAGGTTCTGCGTACTGCGCCATGCGGAGTACGAAGAACTTCAAATCAAGCCCGGCCCCTTTTTTCGGAAATCGTAAGCTCAGCGATACATCAGATACTTGGCGCGGCGCTGGCGCCAGCGGGCTTCTGAAGTTCGCCAGCCGGCCGCGACTTGCCCAGGATCCTCTCCCGCCTTGACTCGCAACAGGTCCTTCTCGGATCCGAGCAGGCGCGCTGTCCCTTCCATCCGATACTCATCGCCATGCAGCTTCCACAGGGCGGCAGCCACCTCCAGACCGACGCGCACGGGCTGCAGCGCCGCGCGGTTGGTAATCACCATGAACACTCCCTGACATGCCTGCCCGGCGTACTTGCTCGAAGCCGGGGTGAAGGTCACCGGGTAGAATCGAACGCCAGCCAGGCCCCGCGCGTTGAGCGCAGCCGCCAGCGCGCGACCGTCGATCCAGGGCGCACCGATCTGCTCGAAAGGCTGGTCCGTGCCCCGTCCCACCGAGATGTTCGAGGCCTCGATCGCCCCAATGCCCGGGTAGATCGTCGCCTGATTCAGGTTCCTCATGTTCGGTGACGGATTGATCCACGTCAGGCCGGTCTGGTCGAACCAGAAGTCACGACGCCAGTTGGCCACCGGCACTACGTGCAGCGTCACGCCGATCCGCAGCTCATCGTTGAACAGGCGGGCCAGCTCGCCGAGCGTCATGCCATGACGCACGGGCATGGCCGGCATGTAGGCCGTGAAGCCGGCCCAGGCCTCGTCGGCCGTGGGGCCCTCGATCTGCCATCCGTTGACGGGATTGGGCCGGTCGAGCACCACGACGGTGATCCTGCGCTTCACCGCCTCCTCCATGACGTAAGCCATGCTGGTCATGTAGGTATAGAACCGTGTGCCAACGTCCTGGAGATCGATGACGACGGTGTCGAGCCCGGTGAGCATGCCGTCGGTGGGCCGGCGAGTCTCGCCGTACAGCGAGTGAATGGGGAGGCCCGTCCGCTCGTCGCGTGACGAGTCCACGCGCTCATCCAGAACCCCTCGAATGCCGTGCTCAGGACTGAAGAGCGCGACGAGCCTGTTGCCCAGGGCCTGGTGCAGCACGTCGATGGTCGAGTGCCCACTGGTCGAGCGGCCCGTGTGGTTGGTCAGCAGCGCGACCCGCTTGCCCTTCAGCAGATCGAACCCCTGGGACGCGAGCACATCGATGCCCGGCCTCACAGGCTCCGAGGAAGCGGCGGGTTCGATCGGCGTCGCGCCGAAGTCCGTTCCTGTCGCGGCCGGCGCGACACCCTTCGCCGGCGTGACGCTGAGTGCCGCCGCCGCCACGGTCGAGACGCGCCCACGAAGCGGCGTGACGTCACCCTTGCCGTCGGGATGCAGGCGGCTCGAGAGGAACACGACATAGGTCTGAGATGAAGGGTCGATCCACACGGAGGTCCCGGTGAAGCCCGTGTGACCGAACGAGCCGATGGGAAACAGCTCGCCTCGATTGGAAGAGTACGTGGTGTCGATGTCCCACCCCAGTCCCCGCACGCTGATCATGCCGGGCGGAGTGGACGGCGCGATCATTCGCGCGACGGTCGCCGCTGCCAGCACCTCCGTCGTCCCCAGCCGGCCGCCATTGAGCAGCATCCGAGCAAAGCGCGACAAGTCGCGGGCGGTACTGAACAACCCTGCGTGCCCGGCGACTCCTCCCATCCGGCGCGCCGTGGGATCGTGGACCACGCCTCGCAGGGGCGTCGCCTGGGGCGTGTTGCAGGGCCACTCGGCCATCTCGGCGCAGCGCTCGGTTGGCGCGATGCGCCCCAGCTTCGCCGCCGGAGGATTGAACGACGTGTCGGCCATCCCGAGAGGCTCGAATACCTCGCGCGCCAGGTATTGATCGAGCCTCACCCCGCTGACGCGAGCCACGACCTCGCCAAGGAGGAAGAAATTGATGTCGCTGTAGACGAACCGCTCGCCAGGAGACGCGGTGGGGACTTCGTTGCGCGCCAGCTCGATCGCGGTGTCGTACCCCTGCCAGGGGTCCGCCAGGTCCACATCCGGCCGGAGCCCCGACACATGGGTGAGCAGATGCCGAATGGTGATGCGGCCCTTGCCATACCGTTCGAAATCAGGCACGAACCTCGCCACCGGGTCGTTCAAGCGCACCCGGCCTTCCTCGACCAGTTTCATGACCGCCGTCGTCGTCGCGACCACTTTGGTGAGGGATGCGAGGTCGAAGATGGTGTCCAGCGTCATGGGTTCGGGCGCCGGCACGACCGCTCGGCGACCGTACGCCTTCTCGAAGACAATCGCGTTGCCACGACCGACGAGGACGACGGCCCCAGGCGTCTGGCCGGCGGTGATGGCTTCCTCGACCACCCGATCGAGGCCCGCAAAGCGGGCTTCGCCGGGCACGGGGGGAGCCGGCTGCTGGCCGTGGAGCGTCGCGGCCCCGAGTCCGGCAGCCAGGGCGAGGATGGCGAAGGTCGAACGGATGCTGTCCAGAGGCACCTCCTCCCCGCCTGCGCGGGCGAGAGAACTTGACTCTGCAGATTCCCAACCCCTCGAGTCAAGTTCTCTCGCCCGGCCGGAGGCCGGGCCAGCCAACACTGCCCCTGGCGAGCGGCGCACCCTGGCGGGCCCGGGACACATCGCGCCAGACACTGTCCCGCCAAACGGGGTAGTTTCTTGGGAGGCGGAGTCGCAGCGGCACATGCTCGACGGTCTCAGGCGGAGCCTGCTGGGTGATAGGCTACCCATTGTTTCGAGTTCGCGATTGCAGGACAACATGATGGCTAACCGAGGCCTGTTTACGTCACATGCTGGCGGCCTGAGCAGGGCCTCGTTAGCATAAACTTACGGGGTGCCCCTGCCAGGTATGAACGCGTCCGGGCGCTGATGGGCCGGCAATCAGGAGAGGCGAGCAATGCGTGAAGTTCGACCACTGTTGACGATCCTGGCCGTCGCGACGGCCCTTGTCGTGACGGCCCCGCCGGTCTCGGCGCAGACCGGCCGTGTCGGAGGGACAGTTAAAGACGACAAGGGGCAGCCGATCAAAGGGGCGACGGTGACGGCTGAAAACCCGTCAGCTTCCCCACCCTCGTTCACCGCCACCACGGATGACAGGGGTCGGTTTTCGATCATCGGTCTGCGATCGGGAAACTGGAAGATCACCGCGTCGGCCCCTGGATTCATGCCGAGCGGCGGCTCCATGCCAGTGCGCACCATTGGCGCTCCCAATCCGCCCGTCGACATCGTCTTGGCGCCTGGCGCGCCGGCGCCGACAGGCGCACTGGCCGGCGTGAACACCAAGGAGCTGCAGGCCGAGCTGCAGAAAGCCGAGGACATGCTGAACCAGCAGCAGTATGACGCGGCGATCGCAGCCTACCAGGCGATTCTGGCGAAGACGCCGGCTTTGACGCTGATCAACATGCAAATCGGCCGCGCGTACCGGCTGAAGAAGGACTACGACTCCGCCCTCGGGGTCTACAAGAAGGTACTCGAAGCGGAACCTGGGAACGAGCGCGCCACGATCGAAATCGGGATGGCCAACCTCGAGAAGGGCGACTACGCCGCCGCCGAAGCGGCGCTGACCGAGGCCGCGCAGGGCTTGGGTGCCAGCCGCGAGGTGTTCTACAGCCTCGGCGAGGTCAAGTTCTCAAAGGGTGAAACCGATGAGGCCATGAAGTGGTACCAGCGGGCGGTCGATACCGATCCGAACTGGGGGAAGCCTCTCTTCAAGATCGGTCTGGGACGACTTCAGAAGGCCGACACGCCTGGCACCATCGAGATGATGGAGAAGGTCATCGCGGTGGACCCGGCTTCCCCAGAAGCCGCGCAAGCCAAGGCGCTGATCGAGCAGCTCAAGAAGGGATAGCTACTTCCCGCTCTTCCGCCTCTGGGCTTCGGCGATCAGCTCGGCGACGCCGGGAACGTCAGGCTCCAGGGAACGCGCCTTGTTCCAGTGCGCGATGGCCTCGTCTAGCTGGCCCAGACGAGCGGCCATGATGCCACGAATGACCCAGGGCCGTGCCGCGCGGGGATCGAGGCGCGTGGCGTGGTCCAGTGCTCGCAGCGCTTCGACGCCGTGGTTCCGCTCGGCTTCGAGCCACCCGAGAGCCGTGTGGTTGGCACTCGCGTCTGGAAAATCGTTCAACGCCGCCGCGAACTCCTCTTGCGCACGGCCGAGGGCCTGACCGGCCGCGCCTGGCAGCTCGGCAATGCCAAGCGAAAGGAGCCCTTCCGCGGCTCTGACGCGCACGACACGTGCCGTGTCGATGAGTCGCGCCACGAGCGGGATCGCCACGCGCTCGCGGTTGCCGCTGGCGACGAGCGCGCCAACGGCCTGCGCCCTGACGGTTGGTTCCGGGTCGGAGGCTGCCCCGATCAGCGCGTTGATCTGATCGTGCGAAAGCGTGGCCGGACTCCTTGCCCGGCCCATGGCCCGCGGCGCGGGGCCGTACGCAAACGACGTCTGACTCTGCGCGCCGGTCTCGGTCGCCACTCGGCCGAGCGCGAGCTGCTGCATGAACTCGACGGCGCTCGCGCGCACGAGCATGCCCTGCGAGCGGTCCACCGATAGTCGTGCCAGCGCCGGCAGCACGGTGGCGTCGCCAGACCCCGCTCGATACATGGTGTCGGCGAGGGCCAGGGCCGCTTGCCGCCGGGCGGCGTCACGCCACCACTGTTCCATTTGACGGGCGGCCCACTCCGGCGAGCGATCGTCGTGACACGTCGTGCAGGCGTTGGGGACGCCGAACTCCGCCGTCACCTCCGGAACTGGCGGCTGAAACGTATGGTCGCGGCGGCGAATGAGCAGGCGCCAGTTCACGTCGCTCATGTGGCAGCCGATACAGCGGCTCCCGGAAGAGGGCGCTCGATGGAACGTGTGACGCTCGATCGCCTCGTTGGACCACGGCACCGCGGCGTCGGCTCGCGGCCCGGCCGCACGCGGCAGCCGGGTAGTCAACCGTGAGTCGTCGCCGGTCGACACACTCGACGCACGCGGCGCACTCGCGGCACCCGACACACTTGAGGCACCCGCGCTTGGTGCATGGCATTGGGTGCACAACAGGTCGCCGTTGCGGCCCTGGGTGATATTCAGCTTCAGCGAGAACGGATGACGCGAGCCGTGCGCGACGTGGCAGTTGGTGCACGCGATCTCGCCGGCCTTGAAGCACCCGCTCAGCGTCAGCGCTTGAGGCCGATTGAAGCGGTTGGGACGGCCGTCGGGCCAGAACTCGCCCTGCAGGTCGTTGGCAGGAATCGGGGCGCTGATGAGAAACGGCAACGCGTAGTCTTCAAAGCGATCGCCCGCGCGAAACCCCAGAAACACATTCTGCTTGTTCCCGTGGCAGTAGGCACACGTGTCGTACACCGCTCGAGGTGCGGCGCTGCGAGGCGAGAACACGTTGAGCACGCGACCCAGATCCCGATTGGTGGCGCTGTTGTCATAGGCGGGCTTGAGGGCCGGATCCTTTTCCCAGGAATCCATCAGCTCCACGTGCGCCCGGCCGGGGCCGTGGCATGCTTCGCAGCCGATCCCCATCTCGGTCCAGGTCGTGTCGTAGCGACCGGTCGCCACATCGAAGCCCTGCGCGAGATTGGTCGCGTGACAGTTGAAACAATTGGCGTTCCAAATCTGCTGGAAATCATGGGCGCCATCGGGGATGGGCGTGATCTCCTTCCAATCAAGCCACCGGCGGCTCTCGAGATGCCAGAAGGCCGGCAGGACGTAGATCCGGCCGTCGGCCAGCCGCGAGAGGTAACCCTGATAGCGCTTGGCCCCGAGCGTGTAGTCGACCGAGAAAGTCTCGGGCTTGCGCGATCCGAACGCGATTCGCATGAATGGCTTGCCGTTGGCGCGGCCGAACTCGAACGAACGCCCGTGATCGCCAAACCGCGTCCCGTCGGTGAAATCGCCGACAACGTCGGCTTCGGCGATGGGCTTGGTCATCTGGATGTGGAGGGAGCGCTCCCACTGATCCACGTCATCCTGATGGCAGCGCGCGCAGGCGCGTGAGCCCAGATAGTCGGATGCCCCGGCCGGAGTCGATGTCGCCAGACGACGAGGCTCCGGCAGGTCGGTGCGCGCAGGAGTGGCCTGCCGGCCCGGCGATCCGGATGGCGTCGCCGCTGTGACGGCAAAGGTCACGGCGAACAACGCGGCCGCGGCTCCGAGGGCACCAGCGGCGAGCTTCATCAGGATTGAAGGATAGCGGAAAATAAAAAAAGGGGACCCAACGGCCCCCTTTCAACAAATCCGACGCAGGATCCTCCATCCCTTGTCGGCCACGAGCCTGACCTAGTCAGCCTGGCCCGAAACCACGTGCGACCAACGTCGCCGCAAACAACTCCTGTGGGTGTTGCCTCACGGAGCAAGGGGCGTGCCGCCGAGGACCGCGGCTGCCTCGGATGACTAAACTGTTGCACAGCAATCGGATAGAGGCTGACCAGGAACGTGCGACCGCCACTCGATGTCGGCTGGATCCATCGGACCGAAGGCGGCAGTTTCAAGCGCTTGGATTGGGGTGACCGACCGCTTACCCTCGTTCCAAGAGTAGGCTCCTTAGTGCCTCCTCGATCCGCTCGAGGCTCGAAGCCAGCTGCTCGTCGCTGACATACGGCGCGGGGCCGAGCCTGAGCACGTCGCCGCGAGCGTCCGTCCACACACCACGCGCTCTCAGTCTCGCCACCAAGGTCGCCGCATGCGGCGAGCGGAGCGCGAGGAAGCCGCCGCGACGGTCCGGGGGGACCTCCATTGGCGCGAGCAGTGCCGGATCGACGGCCAGGCGTCGAACGCCGGCTTCGAGCGTCGATACCTGTCTCTGACTGATCGCCCGCAACGTCTCGGGGATCAACGCCATCTCCTGATGAAATCGAAAGACAGCGGCCGCCCGATAATGTGGCGTCACGTCGTAGGTGGCCCCCGCGAACCGAGCAGGCCCCTGGCCGTAACGCACCGCTCCTGGCTCGCGTCCGTCGGCGAGCTCGGCGAACTCGCTGAACCACCCGGTCAGCACGGGTCGGAGGGTACAGCCTGCCGGGAGTCGGAGAAAGCAGTTGCCTTCTCCCAACTGGCAGTACTTATATCCGCCACCGACGATAAACGCGGCCTCCAGTCCCATCGCAGCGAGGTCGAAGGGCACGACGTTCAGATGGTGATAGGTGTCGATCAGCAATGCGGCACCATGACGGGCCGATCGCGCGGCGAGCAGATCGAGGCCTGGGACAATCTCCGCCGTTTCGAAGAGCACTGAAGACACGATCACGCACGCCGTGTGGTCGTCGATGGCGCTCGACAGCCGTTCTGCCAACGTTTCGACCGGGCTGGCCGCCACCTTGACGACGTCGATGCCCTCTTCGGAGAGTCGATCGAGCTGACGGCGCACGGTATGGAACTCGCCGCTCGTGGTCACCAACCGTGTGCGACGACGCACGCCCTCCGCCGGAGCACGGGCGGTCGAGAACGTCGGGAGCACCGCCGACAGCAACCTCGTCACCAACTCGTGCGTGTTCTGCCCCAGCGCGATCTCGCCTTTGAAATCGTTGAGCAGCCGGCGCCACCCTGTTCGGACTTCGTCGGCGATCTCGGCCGCTCGCACCCACTTGTCGTCAACCATGGCCGCGGCATCGAGCCAGGCTTGCTGTTGAGCCTCGAAGGCGACGTCCGGCCACGCCTGGTGAGAGTGTCCCGTGAGGAGCAGGCGCTCGGCCACACGGAAACGCGAATAGTGACGGGCCAGGTCCACAGAATGGGCGCCCACCGGCGACTCATCCACCGACGACTCATCCACAGATTGATTCATCCACAGATTGATTCATCCACAGATTGATTCATCCACAGATTACGCAGATTACACGGATGGACTCATCCACTGACTCATCCACAGGTTTCACCGACTGACTCATCCACCGACATCCACCGGACTCATCCACAGGTTGATTCATCCACAGATTACGCAGATTACACGGATGGACTCATCCACTGACTTCATCCACAGGTTTCACCGATTGACTCATCCACAGACATCCACCGGACTCATCCACAGATTGATTCATCCACAGATTACGCAGATTACACGGATTGCGGGCATCTCCGGTCTGAAGGGGGCTCCTCGACCGGGTTCGGCCAGGTTGAACGCCGGCGAGCGGCCGCGTTCGCAGATGCACGGCTTCCAGCCTCAAAGACAGGATGCGAACAGCTCCTCGTGGTCCGTCTCGTCCATTCTGATCAACGGTCGCATCGATCCAGTCTGTGTAATCTGCGGATCGGAATGTGTGGTTCTGGAGTCTTCGGATCACATCCGCGATCGAATCGCCCAGAGATCCGGGAACAATGGCGAACCCACGGTCGTGCGCAGGTAGGCTGCTCCCGATGATCCGCCCGTCCCGTGCTTGGCACCAATGGTCCGCTCGACCATCTTCACGTGGCGGTATCGCCACTCCTGGATGCCTTCGTCCAGATCGACAAGACGCTCGCAGATCTCGACGTTCTTGGGGTCGCGCCGGTAGATGTCGTTCAACACCTCCTGCAGCGCCTCCGACGGTTCGACCGCCGCCGTCACGTCACGGGAGAGCAGCGCAGGAGGGACGGTGTAGCCTTCCCGCGACAGGTAGCGAAGGAACGAATCCCAGAGAGTCGGCGCGCTCCACCGGCCTTCGAGCGCCTCGCGCGCGCGTCCGCCGCTGGGGAATCGCTCCAGGGCCGGTCGCGACTTGACGCCGAGCGCGAACTCCAGCTGGCGGAACTGATCCGACTGAAACCCGCTCGCCGCCTCGAGCCGCTCGCGAAACGACAGGAACTCGAGCGGCGTCATCGTCTCCAGGATGTCCAGCTGGGCGACAAGCACCTTGAGAATCGTCAGGATGCGCTTCAGCGTGTGCTGGGCGCGATGTGTGTGGCCAGCTTCGAGCAGGACCCTGACACGATCGACCTCGTGGAGAAGTTCCTTGAACCACAGCTCGTAGACCTGATGAATGACGATGAAGAGCAGCTCGTCGTGCTCGTCCGAGCGCGGCCGCTGCAGGTCGAGCAGCTCATCGACCCGAAGGTAGTTGTTGTAGGTGACTGCGGGGTCCATGGGGCCGATTATCCGCGGATTACTCATCCACAGATTACGCAGATTACGCAGATTACGCGGATTGCTCGGATCGCGCGGATTGCGCGCATCTGCGGTCTGACGAAGGCTCCGGCCGCCCCGTGCTCGGCTCGCCAGTTGGTCGTGTCGATCGCGGGATCGCCGAGCAACGTGAATAGGGCCGAGGCTTCGACGGTCAGGTGCGTCGCGAACCGCTGGATCCCGGGAATCCTGGTGCGCACCGTGCTGAGGAGGTCGAGCATCTGTTCGAGCAGGCGGCCGCGGGCCACCGCGAGGCCGTGCGCGGACACCTCGCCGGCCGCGAGGCGATCACGCAGCGCGAGCGCCCGCTGCAGCGACGACTGCCCCCGGGCCGCGAACGGACTGCGGGGATGATCGATCTGGAGCAACCGACAGCGACGCAAGCGGTGCGCCAGACACGTTTGATGGTCGGCGTGGACAAAGCGACGGTACGGCACCCAGCCATCGCGCGCGAGTACGCCCCTGAACGCCTCGCCCAGGACGGTGGCGGCGTCCCCATACCCCCGACCCGGCCGAATGGCATACACGGTGGTGGTGGGCGTGGCGAAGGTCCACAGCCAGTGGAGCGTCCCCGCGACCTTCCACCCCGTCTCGTCGG
>JBQTIE010000289.1:0-7147 GCA_052389315.1 Acidobacteriota bacterium | reverse complement strand
TCTGTGGCGTCCGGCACACCATCGTTGTCATCGTCGATGTCCGCGTTGTTGCCAACCCCGTCCCCGTCGCTGTCCACCGATTCGCTCGGGTCGAGCGGGAACGCATCCGTGGTGTCCGGCACGCCGTCGTTGTCATCGTCCGGGTCTACGCAATCCGCCTGCGCGTCGCCATCCGCGTTCGAGAAGCCTTCGTCGACGCCGTCGTTGAGATCGTTGTCCAGACCGTCGCAGATCTCCGGCGTGGAGGCGCCGTCGAGCGGGTCCGAACCGGCGGCGGTCTCGTCCGCGTCCGGCACGCCATCGTTGTCGTCATCCTCATCCGCGTTGTTGCCAACTCCGTCCCCATCGGTGTCCACCGATTCGGTCGGGTCGAGCGGGAACGCATCCGCGGCGTCCAGCACCCCGTCGTTGTCATCGTCGGCATCGGCGCAGTCCGACTCGCCGTCGTTGTCCGTGTCCGGCAAGCCTTCATCGATCTCCCCATCCCCGTCGTTGTCCGCGCCGTCGCACACTTCGGGCGTCGAGTTAGGATTGAGGGGGTCGGAACCTGCGGCAGCCTCCTCCAAATCGGAATGGCCGTCGCCATCATCATCGTCGTCCACATCGTTGCGCCGGCCGTCGCCGTCGGTGTCTGCCGGACGAATCAGGTACACGATGCCAATGGGCGCGGCAGCGACCGAAGCGTCCGTCGACGCGACGTAGATTTCCCCGTTCGGCCCGAAGTCGGCGATGTGCGAGCTGCTAGTCAAACCACTCACGAACACCTGGTTCTCGCCCGCGTCGAAGGTGCCCATGCCGAAGTCGTAGAAGTCGCCGTCCAGATTCTTGTCTTCCAGCCGCAGGATCTGAGTGCTGGTGCCGACGTATCCCACACCCATGGCATCGAAGGTGACGCCCCAGAGCCCGTTGGCGAAATTGGCCGCCAGGCGGCGTGCTTCGCCCACGTCGTTGGCATCGCCATCGGCGTTGAGATCCTTGACGGCCCAGAGCGACCCGTTGCCAATCGCCCCTCCGGCCGTGGCCCGAACGGCCGCGTTGCGGACAACCACCGAGCCGTCCGGTAATGCGCCCGTCGAGAAGTTGGGGTCCCACCAACCCGCAGGAGTGCCTTCGGCAACGTTGACCCCGCTCGACCACACGGCGGGAGCGCCCCCGGCGCTTCCAACCTTGAACAGGCGGCCGTCATTGGTTCCCCCGAAGACGGTGAAGGTTTGTGCGGCCGTGATGAGGATTTGCTCTACGCCGGGCGTCAGCTCGTGAAAGCGAAGGCTGTTGGGGTTGAAGATCGTCGTCGTCGTGAACTGGGACAGAACTGGTGGTGTCGCATTCGTGAGTTTGTGGACGAACCGGATGCTCGTATCGCTTGGGTAGTTGAGAACGTAAAGGTCTCCCCCGAATCCGAAATCGATCCCTGCTGGACTTGCCAGCGTGCTGATGACGATGGTGCTCTCACCGGCGTCCATGGCGTCACCGTCGCCGTTCAAGTCGGCGAGCCGCCTCACCCTGCCGTCGAGCGTTGTCCCGAAAGCTCCGGGATCGGCGATGAACACGTCGTAGCCGAAAGATCCAGTTCCCGGCCCCACGCGCACGTCACCGACTCCGCCGCCGGACACCGAGGTGTAGCGGAAGAACTCCACGATGTCGTAGTACGGGTCGTTCACCACCGGCTGTGCAGCGGCGGCGAGCGGACCGAGAGCCAATGCCAGCACCGCACCAACGACTCTTGACCGCATGAACGCCCCCCTTCGCCCGGCTTGGGCATCACGCTGCCATCCACGAATCGCCTCTTCAACCGGCGAGGAGATCCCGGGCAGACCCTCGAAGGCTAGCGATTAGAGAGGGGCGTGAGAATGACGAGATCTCGTCAGAGCAGGTCTTCCCGCAGCGCCTTGGCCACCGCCACGGACCGGCTGTGCACGTGCAGCTTGCGGTAGATGTTCCGGAGGTGGTTGTCGATGGTGTGGTAGCTCAGACCGACGTCCGTCGCAATCTGCTCCATTGTCAGGCCGTCGACCAGCCCCTGGAGGATCGTCTTCTCACGCGGGGTCAGACCGTACTCGTGCACGGACGGCTTGCGAGGCGCGAGCCGCGCGAACAGGCCGAGCATCTTCCGCGCGATATGCGGATTGATCGGCGCCGCGCCGCGCTGGACCGCCCGCAGCGCATCGAGAATCTGTTCCGGGCTCGACGGCTTGAGGAGATACCCGGACGCCCCCGCACACAGCGCCTCGAAGACCTTGTCGTCCTCCGCGTGCACCGTGAGGATGATCACCTTGGTCGCCGGCGACATCGAGCTGGTGCGGACGACTCCGTCGATGCCGCTGCGGCCGGGCAGACCGATGTCCATCAGGACGAAGTCCGGCGCGGCGCCGGCGTCGAGGGCAGCCAGGAAGTCCTCGCAGGAGGACACCGCCAACGTGCACTGCAGGTCTGTCTGATCGTTGAGCAACGCCTCCAGCGTGTCCCTGAGGATGTCGTTGTCCTCGACGACCCACACGTCGAGCCTGGGAGACATCGGTAAGGGAGAAGCTGTCACGCGCTTACCCTATCGGTGTTTCGCCCACGACGGCTACCCCGAGTTCTCGTCATGGGCACAACGACCGTGCAAGTCGTTCCCTCGTTCGGCTCGCTCCGGATGTCGGTCTCCGCCCCGACCTCCCGCGCCCGGCGCCGAATGCTCCTGAGGCCGGTGCCTCCAGCCGTCGCGCCCGCGTCTCCACGGCCATCGTCAGCGACCACCAGGCGCAGCGCCTGGCTGCTCGCGTCGAGCACGATGCGCACGTGGCGGGCCCGCGCATGCCGGACGATGTTGTGCAGGAGCTCCTTGTAGATCAGGAACAGGTGACGCCGCGTGCGCATGGGCACGACGCCGGTGCGCAGGCCGAAGGCGTGGAACTCGTGCGTGTGGTCGGCGAGCAGCGTCTGCGCCACCTCCCGCATGCGCCGCTCCATGGATTCCAGCGTGTCGTGTTCGGGGCTGATCGTCCAGATCACGTCGCGCAGCCCGTCCATCACCTTGGCGGCCGAGGTGCTCACCGCCATCAGGCGCTGACGGTCGCGCTCGGTCAGTCCCTCCTGTCGCGCTACCAAGCCGCTGGCCAGGGCGATGCCCGACAGTTCGCTGCCGAGATCGTCGTGCAGGTCGCTGGCAATTCGCAGGCGAAGGCGTTCCAGGCCCACGAGGTGCGCGGTGCGGAGCCGATGGGCGACGAGGAGCGCTCCGGCCAGCATCGCGAGCGCGATCGAACGGAACCACCACGTCTGCCAGAACGGCGGCACGACGAGCACGGGGAGGGCGACTTCCCGATCGCTCCAGACGCCGTCGTTGTTCGACCCGCGAACGCGGAACGTGTACTGCCCGGCGGGCAGACTCGTGTACCGCGCCGCCCGCTCAGCCCCCGCCGCGGTCCAGTCTCGGTCGAACCCCTCGAGCGTGTAGGCGTACCGGTTCTTGCGGCCGTCGGTGAAATTGAGCGCCGCGAACTCGAAGGCGACCGATCGGTCACCGGGCCTGAGCGTGAGCGCCTCGAGCGGCCCATGCCGGCGTTCGCCGGCATCGCCGAACACCCGGACCATCGTCAACACCACGGGAGGACGGTGGGGATTGTCCAGGACGTTTTCGGGCACGAAGCTCGTGATCCCGTGCATGCCGCCGAAGAAGAGTTCCCCCGAGGCCGTGCGATGCGCGGCGTGGCGGTTGAACTCGACGTGGCCGGGACCCTCGTGCACTTCGTACTCACGGTAGTCCTGCGTGCGAGGGTCGTAGCGCACCAGACCGCGGCTCGTCCCGAGCCATAACCGGCCACTGGCGTCCGCCTGAACGCTGTAGCTGATCGCCGGCGCGGCACCGGCGGAAAGCTCGGCATCCGTGGCCATACTCGAGAGCGCGTCGAACCGCGCCAGCCCGGTGCCGGTCGCCAACCAGAGCTCGCCAGGAGCACCCTCGTGGAGGTCCCAGATCCCTTCCCGTCCGACCCCGCGAAAGACCCTGGACGCGCCACTGGCGGGGTCGTACCACCCGAGATCGCCTGACCTGGCGCTCGCGAACCAGATTCGGCCGACGCCATCCTGGTACACCTTGCCCACCGGCTGGAACCACCCGCTCGCCGCGTTCCCGACCAGCTCCACGCGATCGAGACCTGGCAGGTATCGGTAGAGTCCCCCGGTCGCCCCTATCCACAGGGTGCCGTCGGGCGACTCGTGCAGGGACAGCGCACTTTCCGCGGCGGCCGGCAGCGGGTGGCGCGTGAACCGTCCCCGCGCGAAGCTGCAGAAGGACGCGTTGGTGCCGACCCAGAGCGTGACGCGCGAGGAGGCGGCGATATCCCAGATGTAGTCTCCACAGACACTGTGCGGATCGTCGGGGCGCGATCGGTGATGGACCACATGACCCGACGCGCGATCGACCTGGTCGAGCCCGTCGCCGAAGGTCGCGACCCAGATGGCGCCCGACGCGTCTTGAACAATGCCCGACACCGCGTTCGACGCGAGCGACGCAGGGTCACCCTCACGATGGGCCAACCGACGGAACGGCTTGGCATGCGGATCGAACCGCAGCACCCCACCGAAGGTGCCAACCCAGACGGTGCCGACGCGATCCTCGATGATGGCGGTGATCTCGTGGGTCAGCGCGCCCAGGCCGAGGTCCGCGCCCTGCACCCGGCGTAGCGCATCGCCAGACGACTCTTTGACCAGCAGTCCGGCGAGCGTCCCGACCCACAGGCGCCCGCGCGTGTCGGCCAACTGCGCCGTCATGACGCCGTCGAGCCCAGGCAGGCGCCGAGCGGCCAGAACCTCTGGCGCCGCGCGGTGACGCGGATCGATCCACACCTCGCCTTTGGCGCTGAAGCCGAAGCTCCACGCATAGCCCACTTCGTGGCGCAACGCGGGATCGCTGACACGCACGAGCCACACTCGTCTGAAGGCGTCTTCTTCGAGCACCCAGACCGATCCGTCGGGGGCATTCCTGATCGCCCGCACGTGGTTCCAGGAAGCGGCCCCACTCGTCCCGATTGGGGCGACCGGCGTCGGCCGTGTGAGTGCCGCGTCGAAAGAGAAGAGCGCTCCGTCTGCGCCCACCCACAGCCTGCCGTCGGCGGATTCGGCAATCGTCGTGACTCCGAACGCGCCGGTGCTCGCGGGTCCTCCCAAGGCGAGGTGTTCGAAGCGCTGGCCGTCAGCGGCCAGGCGATACAGTCCGGCGCGAGTACCGACCAACAGCCGGCCCTGCCGATCCTCATGCAAGGCGGTGATGATGCTGCTGCCGAGCGTCCCCGGGGCCGAGGCATCGTGGCCGAAGGCGACGAAGTCGCGGCCGTCGTACCGATTGAGCCCGTTCTGCGTCGCAAACCACAGGAAGCCGTGACGATCCTCGAGGATCGCGTTGACGGTGTTGTGCGACAGGCCGTGCTCAGTGCCAAGCCGTTCCAAGACCGGCAGGGCGTGCGCTTCCGAATCTGCAGACCTGTCCGGAGGGAACGCTGCACCCGAAGAGCCCGCCAGGAGCAGGGCGACGGCCGTCACCAACACCACGCTGGATCGGAGCATCAGGGCACCACCACAGCCGAACACCACTCTCCACCCGAAGCTCATCACAGGACGGTGTTCGAAGACAACCCGTTCAGACGGACAGTGTGCCAGGGACCGGGCTCTAAGAGAGCCACGAGATCTCGTCATACCCAGGCGAGACGCTCGGCGATAGCCTGCCATCGGTTGTCGGGCGGTCGCCCAGGGGCCACCGTCTCGCTTATGAGAGTCTTCAGAAAACCGGCCGGAGGCTGGCAGGACATGGATGGCCAGACCGCGACGCTGGTGCCCAACGACCCTCCATTCGGTGACTGGTCTTCCCAGGCGGTCGCCATCCATGGATCCACCATCGCCGTCGGCGTCCCCAGCCGCGACGAGGAGGTTTGTTCGCCGGCCGACTGCTTTCCGGCCGACGACGTCGGTGGTGTCTACGTGTACGACGAGCCTCCCGGCGGGTGGGCGGGAACGGTGCAGGAGACGATCTTGTTCAACGTCCAAGGCCATGCGGTGGCGGTCAGGGACGATACGCTGGCCGGGGCCAACTACGGCTCGGTGCTGCTGTTCACGAAACCGCCGAGTGGCTGGCCCAACGCAGGCGCCCCTGTCGTCCTGGCCCCTGCGGACGCGACCAGCAGTTTCGGTTTGTCGGTGGCCCAGGAGAGCGGCGTCGTCCTGGTTGGCGATGTCGAGCACAACGCCCAGGCGGGTGCGGCCTTCCTATTCGAGATGAACGGATCGACCGGCACCGACGACGACGGTGACGGCGTGCCGAACGACGTGGACAACTGCCCGAGCGTGGCGAACACGGATCAGCTCGACGCCAACGGCGATGGGTATGGTGATGCGTGCGTGGCCCCGGATGTGGTGATTCCGTCCTCATCCACTATTGGCGACAATCCCATCATCGGCAGCGGCACCACCATCAACAGGAACGTCTCGGTGGGCGACGACGCGGTGATCGGCACGAACGTGACGCTGAACAGGAACGTCACGGCCGGCAACAACCTCTCCATCGGCGCAAACACGACGATCCACCAGGGCGTGCAGCTCGGCGACAACGTCTCGGTGGGCAACAACGTGATTATCACCGGAATGCAGTGATTGGCTCGAACGTGACCATCGGCGATGGCACCAACGTGGGACAAAGCGCGACGGTTGGCGCGGGTGCATCGCTTGGCGCCAACGTCACGATTGGCAGGAACGCGACGGTGGCGCCCGGTGCGGTTGTGCCCGGCGGCACGGTGATCCCGGCGGGCGGTGTGTATCCATAGACATGCGCAAGGCGACCGCGCGAGGCGGTGCCTCAGACCCGCAGGGTTGAGCGCGGGGCGACGCCCGCGAGGGGCAGCGTCGGGTTGGCTTCGTGCGGCGTACGGGCAGCATCGCGTCCATGTCGCCCGCATCGACGTGTGTTGCTGCGGCTGTCGGCCGCGGGTGATGGCCTTGTGCGTGCTATACTCGGCGGCTGTGACCGGCCACGCGCTAGTCACAGGGTGCGGTCGCAGATCTGGCGACCGAGTCGCCGCATCCATTGCCACCTGACGTGGGCCCGTAGCTCAACTGGCAGAGCAGCAGACTCTTAATCTGTTGGTTGAAGGTTCGATTCCTTCCGGGCTCACCA
>JBQTIE010000288.1:0-4910 GCA_052389315.1 Acidobacteriota bacterium | reverse complement strand
GTTCACGAACTTAAAACCCGGCGGGCCGGCGAGCGGCGGCTGGCGGGTTCGATGCCCGGCCGCCTCCGCTCCCAGGAGAAACGTGCCGGTCATCGCCCTGTCGCGCCGCGGCGCGCGACCGTCCGTGACTCGATCTCGACTCGAACTGGGCGGCCGTCAGGTCGTGATCGCGTCCACGACGTGTCCGGCGACAGCCGGGGGGCTTGAGGGGATCTGGGACGAGAGCTAACCCCCACACCCTGCGTCACACCGGGGCCAAGGCGCTTCATCCTTGCCGGCGGCGACGTGTTCACCCTCCAGCGCCTGCTCGGGCACACCTTCCTTGGCGATGCTCAGGCGGTACGTCGAGCTCCCCCGCGATCGACGTCGCCCTGCAGCACGCACGGTTCAGCCCGGTCGACTCTTTGCTGAGGAGACCCTCGCCGAAGCGCAGCGGCTGAAGCAGATGGAGCCGGGGGAGGGAGGGACCGACCCACTCGGGCCAGAATGACTGGACCTGGAGGTGCCCGGACGCCTCTTGCTCTTACCCCTGGCACGCAGCCGCAACCCGATGATCCCGGCCGGGCTCCTTGCCGGCGACAGGCACAGATGGGTAGGTCTACCGATGCGTCCCCGCTCGCCGCTGACTGATGCTGGGCTCGTCATAACCGAGGGGAGGAGTAGGAGATGGCATCCACCTACGAGACAAGACGTCAGCTGGAGTCCGCCCACGTCAACGGAGTGCGGATCGCATACGAGGTGACGGGGGACTCGCATGTTCCGGTTGTTCTCGTGCACGGCAGCTGGGGCTCGCACCGCAACTGGGATTCGGTCGTCCCCGGCCTGGCCGAGCACTTCCGCGTCGTCACGTACGACCGCAGGGGTCATAGCGACAGTGAGCGTCCGCCCGGCCAGGGCAGCGTGCACGAGGATGTCGACGATCTTGCTGGCCTGATCGAGCACCTCGATCTCGCTCCCGCATGGGTCGCGGGCAACTCCTTTGGGTCGGTCATCACGTTGCGGCTGGCAGCCGCCCACCCGGACGTGCTGCGCGGAATCATCGTGCATGAGCCACCGCTATTCTCGTTGCTCGACGAGGGCAGCCGTGAGGCAGCCGCCGCCGCGGCCATCGAGTCCGGCCCGATTGCCGAGGTCCTGCGGCGCATCGCGACCGCTGACCACGCCGGTGCCGCCGAGCTCTTCGTGGAGGAGGTGGCACTCGGTCCGGGCAGCTGGGCGATGCTGCCCGAGGACATGCGGCAGACGTTCATGGGGAACGCTCCGACGTTCCTCGACGAGGCGAACGACCCCGAGTCCGGGACGATCGATGAGGCGGCGCTCGCCCGGTATCACCCGCCCGCGCTGATCACGTCCGGCGACCAGAGCCCACCGATATTCCCGCCAGTCCTGAACCGGCTAGCGGAGTTGCTGCCGCAGTCGAAGCACCTGGTCTATCGGGGCGCCGGCCACATCCCGCATGTGACACATCCGGAGGCGTACGTGCGCGAGGTCGTCGCGTTCACGTACGGGCCGACCGATGAGAGGGCGACGCCATGAGCAGCACGAGGGCGAACGACACAGTCGCCGGACGGTTCGACGTCCGGTCTCCGGATGGGACTCCGATCGCGGTGTGGGTTGAAGGTGAGGGGCCGGGCCTTGTGTTAGTGCACGGTTCGCTGCAGGACCACACCATCTCCGCCGCCCTCGTCGGTGAGCTGCGGGCCGGCGTAACCACGTTCGCGATGGATCGTCGAGGTTTCGGCGCCAGCGGCGATGACGGGGAGTATTCCCTCGAGGGTGAGTTTGAGGATGTCGCCGCCGTTGTCGACGCGGTCGCCGCCCGAACGGGTGCGCCGGTCGCCCTTTGGGGGCACTCCTACGGGGCGAACTGCGCGATGGGCGGCGCAGCTCTCACCAGAAACGTCAGTCACCTGCTGCTGTACGAGCCGGGCCTGGGGCTCACCTACCCGGCGGGCTGGCTCGAGACGGTCGAGAGGGCACTGGCCGCGGGCGACGACGAGGCCGCGATCGTCATGGTGTTTCGGGACGTGCTGGAGTTCACCGAAGAGCAGATCGACGCAATGCGGGCCGGTCCCGAATGGCCAGGCCGGGTCGCCACTGCGCCGACAGTGGTGCGGGAGGCTCGCGCCGAGGAGGGCTGGGTCTATCGGCCGGGTTCGTTCGACCGGATCACCGCGCCGACGCTGCTGCTGTCCGGCTCGGACAGCCCATCGGACGTGAAGCGGGCCACCGACGCGGCCGCAGCCGTCATCCCCAGTGCCCGGATACACCTCCTCCAAGGTCACGCGCACATCGCCCATCGGACCGACCCCGCCATGGTTGCCGAGATCATCCGGGAGTTCATCGCGTCATAGACGGACGGCAACTTCTTCCGAGGGCCCGCCAGCACTGGCAATGTCGCGCTATCGTCCTCGACTGCCCTTCGCGCTGATCCTCAGGTGCGCAGCACGTCGTGTTCCATGGCGAAGAGAGCTGCGGCGGCTCGGGTGGAACTGCCAATCTTGCGGTAGACGTGCTGAACGTGATGCTCGGCGGTGCGGGACGAGATCACCAGCCGGTGTGCGATCTCCTTGTTCGACAGCCCCCGCGCCACGAGCCGAAGGACGTCGACCTCCCGGTCGGTGAGCCCGGCCGGCCAGCTCGACCGCATCGGCGACGGCACCTGTCCAGCGGCCTCGACGACGGCCTTCACACAGTCGAGATCGAGACGGCCCGCCGCCGCATCCTTCGTGACGAGGTCGGCGGCCTGCTCAGGCGGTTGGGCCGCCCGGTGGGGGCGGTCTTGTGTCGCCGTCTGATACGTGTCGGCCGCAGCGAGGATCCGCGCTGGCATGGGGATCGCCTGGGCGGAAAGCCCATGGTGGTAGCCGCTGCCGTCCAACCGTTCGTGGTGCAGACCGGCAATGCGCCCGAGCGGTTCCAGTACGCGCGAGCACGCCAGGATCCGTTCGGTGTGGTAGGGGTGGAGCCGGATCTGTTCCTGCTCGGCGCGGTTCAGCGGATCCGGTTTCTCCCAGATCGCACTCGAGACGCCAGCCCGTCCCAGGTCGTGCAGCAGCGCGGCACGCCGCAGCGCCTCGACCTCGCCATCACCTAGCCCGAGCGACCGGGCCGCGCGTTCGCTCAGCGTGGCCACCTCGGTGGAGTGGCCCAGCGTGTAGGTCGACTTCAGATCGACCATGTCCGCGAACGTGCGCGCGACGTTGTCCAGCTCAACCGGTCCGATGTGCCGGACTGGCGGTGGCTCGGCCTCGAGCACTGCCTCCCACGGGTCGGCGGCGTCAATCTCGCGCAGCAGGTCGGCACCGTGGCGTTGGAAGGTAGCGACGACAGCCGGGTCGAACCAACCGCCGGCGCGCTGCTCCACCATCGTCAGGGCGGCGTCCGGTCCACCCGCCTGGTGGAGGAGGAGCGCGTGGTTGGCGACTTCGGTGACTCGGGCAGGGAGCGCGATCTCCTCTTTTCCCAGCCCGCGCGGAGCTCCCTTGCCATCCCACCGCTCGAACAGCTGGGCCAGACAGTCCCGGACCTCCTGGCCAAGTCCGAGCCGTCCCGCCAGCAGCGACCCCGCGTCACAGACGGACTGAAGGATCTTCTTCCCGTGCCGTATGTCACCGATCGCCGCGCGCGCGATCAGACGCGGCCGGCGCAGGCCGGCGCCCCGGCCGGTGCTCAATGTCAGCGCCAGCATCTCGCGGGCGTTGCCGAAATCCGTGGGCTCGGCGGCGGGGCGTGACACCAGTTCGTCGCCCCCATAAAGCCGGGCCTCGTCTGCCGCCGTGGCGGTGCACCCGAGGTGGCGCACCAGCGAGGCGAGGTAGACGTCGCGGACCTGACCGTCGGGCAGCTCCATGGAGCGAGCCAGGCCGGTCGCGAGCAGACACGACCGAATCGCCTTCTCCGGGGGCTGCCCCATGCCAAGGTCCGTGGCGACGGACAACGCCGCCAGCAGATCCGCCAACCTCAGCTGCTGATCTACCAGCATCACTCCCTGCCGTGGGAGGCGCGCCCACGATCCTACGCGGGCCTTGGCCACTGATGACCCTGTCGAATCTGAACGGAATCTACATCCACCATCCAGGCTGTGACGAGGTCGCCGTCTCGGTCGCCTAGGCCGAGGAGCACGATCTCGCGCTCGGCGACCCGTCGTTGATGGTCGGTTCCGCTTCGGATCATTGCCCGACACCGTGGCAGTGCGCACGGGCGCCGCCGTAGGGCGTAGATCCGCTCGGCGCCGACCGCGACCACCTCCCAGGCGAGCCCGACCGTCGCCCCCTGCGTCCCGGCACCGCTCCAGCGTGTTGCGCGCAGTGTGCTCGCCCCAGTCGTTGGCGGTCAGCCGGGCGATGGCCCCGGCATCGATCGCGTCCAGCGTCGACGTGCCGTCGGAGCCAGGTGACGAGATGGGGTGGTCGGCGAGCAGCGCGAGCAGGCGGAGGAGGTCCTTCTCGTTCAGCTCGACGATCTGGAGCTTCATCAGGAGCAGCTTGGCGAGCGGAAGTGTCAGCTCGTCGACGCCGAAGCGATCGCGGAAGTCGATCGCGTAGCACATCTGGAACAACAGCGGGTAACGTGCTAATCGAGGAGGTGGTGCCCCGGACAAGTCTTCAAAGGCCGCCGGACAAGTCTTCGAGCCGGATCGGCCTCACAGGTCTTCACACGCTCTGGGACGGCGTCCGAAGACGAAGACGCTGGTCACAGGCCTGAAGTCAGCAGGATGGTCGGACACGCCTTCAAAACCGGTGTGCCGGCGAGAGCCGGCGGGCGGGTTCGATTCCCGTCTGCCTCCGCGAAGGTGCGACCATACGCACCCCCGGCGCGATGAAGTACGGTTGGATTGACGCCCGGGACTCCACGACGATCCGCTGGCCACGGCGACCAGGCGCTGATGACTCTCCCGTCACGTGGCG
>JBQTIE010000287.1:0-57052 GCA_052389315.1 Acidobacteriota bacterium | reverse complement strand
GGCGAGGCTGAGGCCTCTCCAGTAGCCCTCCGGGCTCATTCCGAGGCACCAGCCTCGCCTGTTTTCTGTCTGGACATACCCTATTCTCCTTGCTCCAAAGGGCTGTCCAATCATTTCGTGCGGCGGGGGACATCGCGCGATCGACTTCCAGCGGCGCGACGATGGTGGGCGCAATCGTTGGGACGCTCGAGTACATGGCGCCCGAGCAGGCGCTGGCGCAATCGGTCGATCACCGAGCGGATATCTACGCGTTCGGGTTGATGCTGTTCGACATGGCGCTCGGACCCGGACAGCGGTCTCAGGCCGGAAGAACCGTCGCCGAGCTGCTGGCACGCGTGCAGAAACCGCTTCCGCGCGCTCGCTCGATCGATCCTTCCGTCCCCGAGCCGATTGAGCGCATCATCGATCGCTGCACGCAGCCTGATGCGTCGGCCAGATATCAGTCGACGCGCGAACTCGTCGACGATCTCGCCGCCGTAGATGCGCAGCGGGGGTTTGCCAGCGACACTGCATCGCGCGTTTCCATTACGAGAGCGACGGCCCCGATTGCGCTTGCCCACAGGAAGCGCGTCGTCTACTTCGCCGCGGCCATCACGCTTGTCGTCGCGGGCATCGGGGTGTGGTTAGTAGGCGATCGTCTGTTTACTGGGCAAACACCCACCGCTCCGCAGCGACAGATTGCTTTGGCCGTACTGCCGTTTCAGAACGCATCTCGCGACCAGACGCTCGATTGGTTGGGGCCAGGGCTCGCGGAACTCGCCGGCGGCGCGACGGGACAGTCGCCACGTCTGCGAATCCTCTCGCAAGACCGCGTGTTCCAACTGCTGCGCGATCTCCGCGTTGCCACTAGCGACGATCTCGCAAGCGGAGTGGTCCGCAACGTACTCGAGTTTGCGAACGCTGATACGCTGGTGTCCGGCAGCCTCGAGAACAAGGGTGATCAGATCCGGATCAACGCTCGCGTTCATCATCTAGAGGGTGAACCCACAGTGCTGAACGCGTCGGCAACGAGCAAGGACGATCTGCTTCGCGCTGCAGCGGATCTTGGCCGGCAGATCAGGGGCGTGCTGTCGATCGATGCGGCCGCATTGGCCGACCTTCAGGCAAGAGCTTTCACACCATCGACTCGCTCGATTCAAGCGTTGCAGTACTACTTCGAGGGAATGCAGCTCAGACGTCGCGGGAATCAACAGGCAGCGATCAACCACTTTGAGGAAGCGACGAGAATAGATCCCGAGTTCGCGCTCGCGCACGCCGGCCTCGCGCGCACTCTTGCTGCGAGCGGGCGAACCGCCGAGGCGAAGCAACACGCCGCTCGCGCTGTCGACCTCAGCTCGCGCCTGCCGGTGGAAGAACAAGAGCTTGTCGCCGCGGCGCAAGCAGCAATCAGCGACGTGGACGGAGGAATTGCCGGTTACGAACGGCTGATCGCGTCAAGACCGGCCGATGTGCAACTGCGATTTGAGCTGGCACAACTGCTCGAAAACAAAGGCGCACTCGATCGCGCGAGCAAGGAATTCAGCGCAGTGCTCGAACTCGATCCGAAATACGTCGACGCGCTGCTCGGTGCCGGCCGGATCGCGATTCGACGGCGCGAGTACTACGAATCACTATCGTGGCTCAATACGGCGCAAACGCTTGCAATCACCTTCGACAATCAGGCATCGAAGGCCACGGCATTGCATTACCTGGAGCATCGCGTACAAGAGCCTCCGAAAACTCGATGACGCGCTGAGCCATTACGAAGAGTCGCTGGCCATCAAGCGCAAGATCGGCGACGAGAGGGGAGTTGGCGCGAGCGCGAATGAAATGGGTCAAGTGCACGACTTACAGGGACGGCCCGACCTCGCGGTGCCGCGCTACCTCGAATCGGTAGAGATCAGACGGCGCATCGGCGACCGTCCGGGTCTCGGCGCGGCTCTGATCAGTCTCGGCGCGTCGTATCTCGACAACGGGAAACTCACCCTCGCGCTTGACGTCCTGCAAGAAGCATCACGAATTCATCGCGAGCTCGGCGATGACGAGCGACTGGCACGCTGTCTGAGCAACATCGGGAACGTGTATTTCGCATTAGCGCAGTACGAGAATGCGCGGACTTATCTAGAGCGCGCGTTGGAAATGCGCGAGCGAATTGGCGTGCCGGGCAGCATCGCGTTGACGCTGACGAGCCTTGCCGACATCTCGAGGCAGCTGGGCGACTATGCCCGCGCGCAGAAGCAATATGACCGTGCGATTGAGTTATGGCGTCAGGCGGGAGACAAACGCGGGAGCGCCATGGGTTTTTTTGCTACCGGCACGCTTCACGAACAACAGGGTCGATTTGGCGCGGCGTTGCGCGCAAAGGCAGAAGCACTTGCTGAAGCGACAGGTCGAGGGCCTTGGTCTCCAGCCCCTCGCCGCCGAGGTGTCTCTCCAGCTTGGGGCGGCGCTGCTTCGACTCAAGCGCTTTGACCAAGCACGCACTGAATTGGAAGGCGCCCTAGAAAGGGCAGCGGCTCTGGGCGCACGCGATGTGCTCGCTCGAACACACTCCTTGATCGCAGAGGCGTACCGCGGTCGCGGCTTGATGGATCAGGCGACAAAACACCAGCATCAGGCCGAGCAATTACTCGGTGAAATGCAAAAGGAAATAGGAAACGACGCGTTGCTGACGCGACACGACTTGCGCTTCGCGCGAGTCTCAAAGCGCGAGTAATCAAGGGCTCGCGGAGGCAGGAGACGCGACTAACCGCTTCCCGGCGCTTCGCGGTGTTGCTCCAGTGCTGTTCCTACCGCTGCGCGTCATTTGCAGCAATCCAACTGTATGAGGCAGCAAGGCGGGCACCGCGGTGATGCCTTCGTGGCCCGGCGTGAGGAGCTCGCCCAGAGCTGTATCGCGGTCGAACGCCGCCACAGGCGCGCCCACGCCGCGAAAATCGGCGAGCTTCATCGGCAATTCGAGACCGGACGGCGATTGATGGAGGAAAGACCGGCGTCGGCCATGCCGACGAGGCGGGGTAGTCGATTGGCTCGAGCGAGGTCGTGCGAACCGCGATGTGCGTGAACGCGCGGCGCGACAACCCCTGTTCGAAAACGCAGCGCAGCTCGTCTCATCCAGTCAACACGATGAGCAGTTGTGGCAATTCAAGGGAGAGCTCGAGTGGGCTCCGACGACCGGATCCAGGTAGATGCGGCCGCGCTCGGCTGGCCTTGCCGACTTGCCGCCGGTTCGATGGCAGCGGTTTTTCACGCCGTTGATTTCTGTCAAAACCGCTGCATTCCGCGACATCAATGCCGATGTTGGCGAGCTTGCGCTTTTACGAACAAATCCCCGACGCGCCCGCGCCGTAACGAGGTGGGCGGTGCGCCACCGACGCTTATTTGTTATTCCGACAGGGACACCGGGCGGTTTTCGGGGACAATCGCAGGGACAGTCGCTTTCGCGCAACCTATTCTAGGCCGTATACTTACGGGGTCGGTGAGGTGGCCGAGAGGCTGAAGGCGGCGGTTTGCTAAACCGTTGTACGGGCTAAAACCTGTACCCAGGGTTCGAATCCCTGCCTCACCGCCAATCCCTCGCTGCCCTGGGTCTGGCGGCTCGGCCCGTCTTCAGGCATCGCGCGCCCGCGACCCATTCCTCGAAGGGCTGCACGCAGAATGAGCAGCAGACGGTACGATCGAGATGGCGCTGGACGACACGGCGGCACAGTCACCGACAGGCATGTCGTCGTCGGCGAAATCCGCTAGGAATACGAACACGAGAAAGGGATCGAAGGTAGTCCCGAACTCCGTGGAAACCCGCAACGTCATCGCGGACGTGCCGGCCCTATCGGTCTTCTGCCTCGGCCTGGGTGAGCTGATGCACCCGCTGATGCGACAGCCCCAGGAGACGAGCTGTATCGCGCGTGCTCATCTTCAGCTTTCCGGTTCGGAGTACCCGGACCGCTCGTCGGGCCGCGCGGGCGGCGCGTCGGTCCTCTTCGTCAGCCTTCCTGCGAAGGGACGCGTAGGCCCGAATCGCCTTCGTCGCCGCACTCGGCAGCTTCACATCGTCCACGATGAAGGCCGTGCGCGCATCGTCGACGAACAATTCAAGCGCTTCTCTCATGCGGCGCCGGGCCTCGTCGACAGTGCGCCCCTGTGTGTGGCAACCGCGTACGCCGCGTACGGAGGCCACCCACCAGCCCGACTCGTCTCGCTCGTAGGCCACGCGATAACGCTTCATGGCTTGTTCAACCATCCTTTTCCGAGGCACGGATCCAAGTCGCGCTCAATGCGGCGCAGCAGCCCGGGTCCGATGTCTTCACCTGCATGAACCGGCACGGTCGTCACGCACCGGCCGCATTCGACGCGCAGATGCGAACCTCGTTGTCGGCTCTCGACGCAACCAAAGGACCTCAGGATACGCCGAAGGTCCTTGTCGGTCACAGGATCAGGATAGCCGATGGTCGCATATATGTCTAGGGCGATAGACAGATACTGGCGTTGCCCAAGTCGTTGCAGATGACGCTGTTCGAGATGGTGGAGAGTGAGGGCGCGGCGGCGGCGGTCGCGAAGTATCGCGAGTTGCGTCGCGATATGACCTCAGGCAAGTACAACTTCGGCGAATGGGAGATCAACGAGCTGGGCCGCCGGTTGACCGAGGCCGGCAATACAGCGGCCGCGATCGCCATCTTCGAGATGAACGGCGAGTTCTACCAGGAGTCGTCGGCGATCGATTTCTCGCTGGCCGAACTGCATCGCGGGCGCGGCGAGCGTGACAAGGCCATCGCGCGCTATCGCGCCACCCGCACCAGGTCTCCGGATCATCAAGGCGCGAGGCGCTGGCTGTCGGAGCTGTTGAAGCAGTGACACGCGCGGCACTCACCCTCCTCCTGCTCGCGACGGCTGCGGCGCCGGTTCGGGCACAGGAGGACATCCACGCGCGGATGCAGGCGTGGTCGAGGGCCCTTGGCGTCGAGTGCGAGCATTGTCACGTCCGGGATCGGTGGACAGATTCCTCGAAGCCGACCTTCGCGTTTTCGCAACGGATGATGCGGATGGTGGACGGTCTGAACGCCGGGCCGATGAAGGAGCTCGGCGGGGTCACCTGCTGGACGTGCCACCGGGGACGATCGATCCCGGCAAGGCTGCCCCGGGCCTTGTGGGAGGGCGTCCGCGACTCTCGCGCGGCCGACTTCAAGGACCGGCCGGACCGCGCGCTCGCCATGGCCGTGTATGCGGCGTCACTCGGCGTGGACTGCTCGCACTGCCAGGAGCCGGGCGACTGGGCGGCGGCTACGAAGGCCCCGCACGCCATGGTCAGGAGAATGGCCCCGATTCTCGTGGAGATCCCCAAGCACTTCGACGCCTCGCGGCAACCGGTGACGCAGTGCTACATGTGTCATCAGGGAAAGACGACGCCAGCGCGATCGCCTGGCGGCGAACGATTTCGATGGCGCGCCAAGTGGGCGCTGTCACGGTGATTGCCATGGACATCATCCCTCGCTTGATCTCGTCAGTGGTGTTCGCCGTTCCGCGCCTCGTGAGCGGCGCGTTGATCGTATGTGCCGCCCTCGCCGCTGGCCTCGAGCTGCGCATGGTCGAGGGGAGCAGCCAGGCGGCACCCTCTATACCCGGCGCGCGAGCCCTCGCTGACGACGCGGGACGGCCGAGTCCCCGAACGTTGCCCGCGGTCAGCTCAACGGCGAAGCGTGGGACTTCGAAGGCCGTCGGTTGTGGGGGATGAAGACCGCCGTCATGACACCCCCGGAGACATACTGGCACTGGGGAGGACTATCGCATGACACCGCGACTGAACCGGAAGGCGACCCGTGTGGCCCGATGGGTGGCTGCCGGGGCGCTGACCACGCTGGTCACCTCGACCGGCCTACCGGCCGCCGCGCAGTCCGGCCGTGCAGGCCCGGACATTCGCGGGGGATGGCGAGCCGACACCTACACGCTCAAGACGGGCGAGCGCCATCAAGTGACGGGGCTGATCGTGTTCACGGCCACCGACTGGGGCGTGACGTTCTTCGTCACGCCCGAGGGGAAAGCGCCGGTCCGCGCCTCATCCGAAGGCGGCACCTACACGCTCGAAGGCACCAGCCTTGCCCTCATTCATCAATACAACTTCTCGACCGGCAGCGCGGTGCCGGGGCTCCCCGCCAGCCCGCTGCGGATGACCATCCAGGGCGAGGCGACGGGCACCGTCGAGCGCATCACCGTGAGCGTGAACGGCGATCGGCTCACGCTGGCATTCCCGAGCGGTAACGCGATGACCTTTCAGAGAAGCTCGCGGTTCTAGCGAGGCTCCGTCCCAGGCGAGGAAAAGGGCCGGCGCCCACGGCGTAGAATTGGGCCGGCACGAGCCACTCCAAGGGGGAGTCACCATGACCCGTTCGGTTGTCGCCTCGATCTCCATCGGCGCCTCGCTTTGGCTCCTCGCTCCCGCACACGCCCAAGTGACACGCGCGGACTACACACGCGCCGAGGGGCTGCGCGCACGCTACGAGGCGCTCGTCACCAACCTCCCCGAAGCCGCCGCCACCTGGATCGGTGAGACCTCCAGGTTCTGGTACCGCCGCTCGGTGACCGGCGGGCACGAATTCGTGCTGGTGGAGGCCGCCACGGGACAGAAGCGTCCGGCCTTCGATCACGCACGTCTCGCGACTGCGCTGTCGCGCGCGGCCAACCGCTCATGGACCGCGCTGACGCTGCCGTTCAGCACGTTCCGCCTCGTCCATGACGAGCAGGCCATCGAGTTCCAGGTCGATCAGGCTCAGTGGCGATGCACGCTGGCCGACGACCGCTGCACCAAGAGCGAGCGTCCGGGCTCGGCCCCGCCTCCAGGCGCGTTGCGCGGCGTCAACGGCCCCGTCCGTGGCCCTCACGTCGCTTCGTCCGACTCACCCAGGCCTTCGCCAGACGAGGCCTGGGAAGCACTCATCAGCAACCACAACCTGGCGATTCGCCGGGCCGGCACGACCAGCGTCAAGCTGCTCAGCCACGACGGCTCGGAGGGCAACGCCTACGAGCTGGCGTCGGTGGCCTGGTCGCCAGACTCGACGAAGCTCGCGGCCTACCGCGTGCGGCCCGGCTACCGCCGGACGGTGCACTACGTCGAATCGTCGCCCGAAGATCAGCTGCAGCCGCGCCACTGGACGCTGCAGTACGCCAAGCCCGGCGATCAGCTCGACCTCGAGCAGCCGGTGATCTTCCATCTCGACCCTGCACGAGCCATCACCGTCTCGAACGAGCTCTTTCCCAATCCCTACGAGCTTTCGAACCTCGTCTGGCGGAAAGACGGGCGGGCCGTGACCTTCGAGTACAACCAGCGCGGGCACCAGGTGTACCGCGTGATTGAAGTCGACGCGGCCACAGGGAAGGCTCGTGTCGTCGTGTCGGAGGAGCCGAAGACCTTTTTCTACTACAACGCGGCAAACGACTCGCGTTCCTCCGGGAAGCGGTTTCGGCACGACGTGGCCGACGGGTCGGAAGTGATCTGGATGTCCGAGCGAGACGGCTGGAACCATCTGTATCTCATCGACGGCGCCACGGGACGGGTGACGCAGCAGATCACGCGAGGCGAGTGGCCCGTCCGCGGCGTGCAGAAGGTAGACGAGGCGAAGCGCCAGATCTGGTTCAGCGCCGGAGGCATGCACGCCGGCCAAGATCCGTACTTCCTGCACTACTACCGCATCAACTTCGACGGCTCGGGGCTCACGGCCCTCACTTCCGTCGCGGCCGATCACCTCGTGTCGTATTCCGCCGACATGCAGTACTTCGTGGATCTCTACTCGCGCGTCGATCTCGCGCCGGTCGCCGAACTGCGCCGCACGCGCGACGGATCGCTCGTGACCGAACTCGAGCGCACGGACATCAGCGCGCTCGTCAAGGCCGGCTGGAAGGCCCCGGAGGTCTTCACCGCGAAAGGACGCGATGGCCGGACCGACATCTGGGGGCTCATCTTCCGTCCCACCACCTACGACCCTGCGAGAACGTATCCCGTCATCGAGAACATCTATGCCGGCCCGCACGGGTCGCACGTGCCGAAGACCTTCAGCGCGTTCTGGGCGTCTCAGGCGCAAGCCGAGCTCGGCTTCATCGTTGTGCAGATTGACGGGATGGGGACGTCGAACCGATCGAAGGCGTTTCACGATGTCGCGTGGCAGAACCTCGGCGACGCCGGGTTCCCCGATCGAATCCTGTGGCACAGAGCGGCGGCGGCCAAAGAGCCTGCGTACGATCTCAGCCGGGTCGGAATCTACGGCGGCTCGGCCGGCGGCCAGAACTCGATGGGCGCGCTGCTGTTCCATCCGGACTTCTACAAGGTGGCCGTCTCCTACGCGGGCTGCCACGACAACCGCATGGACAAGATCTGGTGGAACGAGCAGTGGATGGGATGGCCCCTCGGCGAGCAGTACTCCGCCTCCTCCAACGTGGACAACGCGGGCCGTCTCCAGGGCAAGCTCCTGCTCGTCGTCGGCGAGCTCGATACCAACGTCGATCCCGCCTCGACCATGCAGGTGGTGCTGCGCTGCTCGAGGCCGGCAAGACCTTCGATCTGCTGGTCGTGCCCGGCGAGAACCACAACGCCGGCCGTGGCGGCACCTACGCGCGCTACGGGCAGCGCAAACAGTTTGACTTCTTCGTTCAGCACCTGCTGGGCGCGCAGCCGCCGGACTGGAACGCGGCGGCGCCGGCCGCGACGACCGCGACGCGGCAATAGGTCCGTCTCGCCCTCGTTGGTGAGGCGGTCTCTTCCCGCCTCAATGGGCCCAGGCGGCTGCCTGCCTTCCTGCCGCCTCGCGTGGCGGCGTGAAGAGCCGGGCGACACGTCTGGTGAGGCTTCGCGCGTTGAAGATCCGCACGGTGGGCACTCGATTAGGTTAAGCACGTCTGCGTTCGGAGCCTGCGACGCTCATACTGCCTGCGTCGCACGGAAAACCCGGTTCGCCGCGTTGAATGGGAGTCCACATGAGAGTCCGTCGTCTGTCTGACCTGCTGCTCGTCCTGTTGGTCGGGCCAACCGTGGAGGCGACCCTGGTCGCCCCTCTGACGCTCGGCGAGCGCGTTTCGCGCGTGGCTGCCGCGGGCGGCGAGTGGTCCCTCGACCGCATCATGGCTCACGAGGTCGGGCACGCGATGGGGCTCGATCATGCAGACGAGGGCGGCCAGATCGTGAACGCCGCGATGTCGGCCGACCCCGCGTCCACTTCCGCCATGCTCACCAGAGACGATCTGGCCGGCGAGTACCTGCGGTATCGCGTCAACGGCTGTCCGCATGCGGACGCGACCACCCGCGTGATCATGCAGATCCAGGGGCTGGGCATCCAGCCGGTCTGTGCCAGCTTCACCGGCACCACGGTGGATTTTCCGCCGCGGCAGGAGCCGTTCCAGTTCCGCCTCCAACTGGAGTCCACCTACCGTGACCTCCTGCGTCGAACGAGGTTTCAGCCGTGTGCCCGAACAACACGCGCGTGCTGGGCGGGGGATTCGATTTCCTGGCAGGCGTGGAGTCTGGCGAGTCTGGCGGAGCAGCGTGCTGGGGGGCGAGAACCGGATGTGGCTAGCGTCCTTCAGGTCAGTGGAGACTGGACAGAAAGTGCGAGCCTACGCCATTTGCGCCATGGTGTCGCCCTGAAGCCACTGGAACGCCGCGAACTTCCTTCGGCTCCGCGATGACGAGCAGCTCAGGTTATGGGCCGAGGTGCCGAGGAGATAGGCCTCAGTGGCGCACTCGAACCGGCGAGTCCGCCTCACGGCGTCTCCGAGATCCCCTGGCGGATCGCAAACAGCGCCAGCTCGAGCCGGGTGGACGTCCCGGTCTTGTCGAAGATGCTCGTGAGGTGGTGCTTGACCGTTTGAAGGCTGATGCCGAGCTTGGCCGCGATCTCTCGATTGCTGTCGCCTGCCGCGATGGCGTCGACGATCTCGACCTCTCTCGGCGTCAACCCGAACGGGCGCTCCCGCGGTGCGCCGGCCTGCCGCACGGCGCGGGCCAGGTCATTGGCCACATCGGCTCCGATCAGCAGCTTGCCCTCCATGACGCGGTGGATGCCGTCGATCAGCTCGCGGGTCGCCGACTCCTTCATCACCACGCCACGGGCCCCCAGCTTGACGGCCCGCAGGAGATCCGGCGGATCGATGGCCGCGGTCAGCAGGATCACCTTGAGGTCCGCCATGGCTGGTTCGGCGAGCGCCGCCAGACCGTCCATCCGCGGCATGGCCACGTCGAGCAGCAGCACGTCGGGGCGCAGCTGCTGAGCCACACGCACGGCTTCGATGCCGTCGGCCGCCTCGGCGACCACCGCAAAGCCTGGTTCGCTTTCGAGCAGGCGCCTCAGCCCATCCCGAAAAATCTGATGATCGTCCGCGATGGCGATTCGTATTTCCAATCGGCCGTCAGGCATGGAGCACCTCCGAAAGAGCCACTTCGATTCTGGTCCCCGCACCAGGCGTCGAATCGACGGCGAGCCGTGCGCCCGCGACACGCGCGCGCTCCTTGATGATGGCCGGTCCGACGTGACGGGCGTCGAGGTCCTCGCTCGACAGGCGTCCCTCGAACGCAAATCCACATCCATCGTCCTCGACGACCAGCGTGCAGCCACCGTCGGTCCTGGCGAGCCGCACCAGCACGTTGGCGGCACGGCTGTGCTTGCGGACGTTGACCAGGGCCTCCTGGACGATGCGAACGAGCTCGATGGCCTTGGCCGGGGCGATGTCGATGCGTTGGTCGGGTGCGACAAAGCGCGCCGAGATACCTGTGTCCCGGCGGAACCGCTCGACGAGGCTCGCGATGACGTCAGGCAGCTGGTCGCTCTCGATTTCAATCGGGCGAAGCGCCTGCATGAGCTCCCGCAGCGCCTGCACCTCGCGACGCAGCAGGTCCTGCACATCGGCGAGGTCGACGTCGAGGGAGGCCGGCACGCCGGGTGCCTGTCGCCGGATGGCTTCGAGCTTCATTTCGATCCCGAACAGCGCCTGGATCGCCCCATCGTGCAGCTCGCGGGCAACCCGGGCGCGCTCGTCGGCCCCCGCACGCGCGCGCAGGCGTCGAAGCAGAAACACGTTGGTCAGCCCTGGGGTGACATGGTCCGCCAGCGCCTCGAGAAAATGCAGCACGCGCTCGAGTCCGCCCGTGTCGACGATGTCGAAGAGATACACGCGCGCCTGCCATTCGCCCGCAAGTCCCATCTCGACCGACGTCACCGTTCGAAACGAGTGCGAACGCCACAGAACAGGGGGCAGGTCACACGGCACCCGAGCCAGCGGCCAAGCCTCTGGTTGAACCGTTCGTGCGATGGCCGGAGGACCCTCGTGTGGCGCTGCGGCGTGCCACGTCCGACCCGGCGCCTTGAACAACCACTGCGCCTGCTCCTCTGGATCCAGCGAGACACGCTGCGTGCGTACCAGTCTGGAGGCCGATGAATCCGGGGTGAGATGCCACCGCGTCGCGCGCCGCGTCGCCAGATCGCGCACCACGATGTCTGCAGCCGAGGCGCCGAAGGTCGCGAGCAAGCCGCGCCCGACGGCCGTCACGGAACCTCCCAGACCAAGGTCCACCCGCGGCTGGCGCGTCACATCGGCCATCGCGGTGATCTCCGCGCGCGATTCCTTCTCCTGTTCGGCGAGATATCCCAGCAGGACACCCGTGAGCATCAGGTAGGCGACGCGAAGAATCACGCGATTGAGCTCACTCCCCGGCGAGGAGCCGAGTCCCAGGTTTGCCGTGGCGAGCAGCGTGTCACCGAGGAATACGACGATCACCACGGCGGCCGTCGCGACCGTTTCCCGGAAGCCCCAACGGTAGGCCGCTGCGAGCACGACGAAGAGGAAGAACAGGAAGAACGGGCTGACGGGCCCCTCGCTCACGAGCGTGAGCGTCGAGGTCCACACCAGGTCCAGCCCGTGCAGCACCAGCGTGTGCGTCCGCGCCAGCCGTGTCGCGGACCTGACGACGGCGAGGACCACCAGGCTGTAGGTGGCGTAGCCGAGCAGGACGGCGTAGGTGAGCTCCTTGAGCCTGGCGGGCTCGAAGGGATCGAGGTAGATCGCCACGAAGCCCGAGATGGCGAGAAACGCCCGGCCCACTGCGATCACCCGCTCGGTTCTTGCGGCGGGCTGCACGGGGGGACGCTGCGGGAGCGCGGGCATCGAGGCCCAGTGTACGGTGGAATGGCGGCGGCCGGCATCGCCCGCGCGGCCTGCCCGCATCTGCGGGACACATTCGGCCGGAGGGCGTCAGCTTGAAGGGCACTGCGGCGGCCCCTACGGTCGCGGGCTGACGACGGCCCTCGCCCACGACCGCTCCGACAGCGCGTGAGCGTATCAGGGGCAAGTGGCACTATGCTAGCCACCTCCCCGGCCGGCTCGTCCGCCCGCCGTGGCGAAGGAGGCACACGCGTGGCCCATCCGACTCCGACTGCGGAGGCCGGCGTCCGGCGCACGGCGCTCGACCGGTTCTTGCGCGTCATCGAAATCGCCGGCAATCGCCTTCCCGACCCGGCCATCCTCTTCGTCATCGCGATGCTCATCGTCTGGGTGGTCTCGGCGGTGCTGGCCCCGGTGGCGTTCACCGACATCGATCCGCGCAACGGCAAACCGATTCAGGTGCAGAGCCAGCTGACCGGTGCGGCCCTCGCGTCCTTCCTGGCCAACATGGTGACGGTGTTCGTCAACTTCCCGCCGTTGGGGGTTGTGCTGGTCGCCCTGCTCGGGGTCGGGGTGGCCGAACACGTGGGTTTTCTGAACGCCGGACTCAAGGCGCTGCTGAACATCACGCCCGGCCGTCTGCTGACGCCGATGCTCATCCTGGTGGCGTGCCTGAGCCATACGGCGACCGACGCCGGCTATGTGCTGGTGATTCCGCTGGGCGGCGTCATTTTCTATACGGCCGGCCGGCATCCGCTCGCCGGGATTGCCGCCGCCTTTGCAGGGGTCTCGGGCGGGTTCAGCGCCAATCTCATCCCATCGGGCATCGATCCCCTGCTGCAGGGATTCACCCAGTCAGCGGCGCAGATCGTCGATCCATCCCGAGAGGTCAACCCGCTAAGCAATTGGTACTTCACCGGCGCCTCCACCTTTCTCATCATGGGGCTCGGCTGGTTTCTCACCGAGCGCATCGTCGAGCCGCGGCTCGCGCAGACGGTCGTGGATGGTGACACGGCCGACATGCCCAGACTCGAGGCGTTGACGCCTGCCGAGCGTCGCGGTCTTGGCGCTGGCACGCTGGCGCTCGTGGCTGGCCTCGTGGTGCTCGCCCTGGCGGCCTGGCCCTCGACGTCGCCCTTGCGCGCCCCGGATGGGCAGATCACGGTGTTCACGGCGCCGCTGATGCGGTCGATCGTCCCGTTGATTTTTCTCCTGTTCCTGTTTCCGGCCATGGCCTACGGGTATGCGGCGGGCTCCGTCAAGTCCCACCGGGACGTCGTCGCCGGCATGAGCAAGTCGATGAGCACGATGGGCTACTACATCGTGATGGCGTTCTTCGCGGCGCTCTTCACCGACGCCTTCGGGCGATCGAATCTGGGCGCCCTGGTGGCGCTCAAGGGCGCGACGTTCCTTCAAGCCTTGGCGCTGCCAGGCCAGTTCACCATCATCGGCATCATCCTCGTGACGACCGTGGTCAACCTCCTGATCGGATCGGCGTCGGCCAAGTGGGCGCTGCTGGCGCCGATCTTCGTGCCGATGCTGATGCAAGTGAACCTGGCGCCTGAGCTGACGCAGGCGGCGTATCGTATCGGCGATTCGAGCACCAACATCATCACCCCCCTGATGCCATACTTCCCGTTGATCGTGGTCTTCTGTCAGCGCTATGTCCGCGGGGCGGGCATCGGGACCGTGGCGGCGATGATGCTGCCGTACTCGGCGGTCTTCATCACCACGTGGACGCTCTTCCTGCTGCTGTTCTGGGCGCTCGGCCTGCCGCTCGGACTGCAGGGGGCGTATGTGTATCCGTAGATCCGGCGAGGCTTTGCCGCGCCGTCTCTTCTCGGCGGCCCTGCTTGCGTCACATGCTTGGCAGTCTGAGGCAGGGCCTCGTTAGTCATATGCTGGTGACATGACCGCACGGCGATTGTTCCTCGTGGTGCTGCTCGTCGGGCTGGCGAGCACAAGGACGCTGGCACAGGCGCCCGTCGACTACCGCCTGACGTTTCCCGCACCCGAGCACCGGTGGATGCAGGTGGAGGTCACGTTTCCCAACCTTCCGGCGGCGCCGCTCGAAATCCGGATGAGCCGGACCTCACCGGGACGCTACGCGCTGCACGAGTTCGCCAAGAACGTCTTCGACGTGCGGATTCGCGACGGGAAAGGGACCCCTCTCGTCGCAGCGCGGCCCGATCTGCATCAGTGGACGGTGAGCGGGCACGATGGCACCGTTGTGGTGACCTACCGTGTGTTCGGCGATCGGACCGACGGGACGTATCTCAGCGTCGACGCGACCCACGCGCACCTGAACATGCCGGCATCGTTGATGTGGGCCCGCGGGCTCGAGCTTCGGGAGGCGCGGGTGCGGTTCGAGCAGCCGCCCGGCCGCCAGTGGCGCGTGGCCACGCAGCTCTATCCCACCAGTGACCCGCTGGTCTTTACGGCGCCGAACTTCCACTACCTGATGGACAGCCCGGCGGAGTTCAGCGCCTTCGCCCTCCGGACCTTCTCGGTCCCCAGGGCGGACGGGTCAGGACCCGCGCCGACGTTCCGCATTGCCTTGCATCACGACGGCACCGACGCCGACGCCGACGCGTTCGCCCGGGACACCGAGACGATCGTTCGCGAAACCCTCGCGGTGTTCGGCGAGTTTCCAGCGTTTGAAAACGACACCTACACGTTCCTGTCGGACTATCTCCCGTGGGCGAGCGGCGACGGGATGGAGCATCGCAACAGCACGGTGCTGTCCTCGCAGGGAGCCTTGCGCAATCCCGGCCAGCGTCTCGGGCTGCTCGGCACCGTGGCCCATGAGTTCTTTCACGCGTGGAACATGGAGCGCATCCGCGCCAAGGACCTGGAGCCGTTCGATTTCGAGCACGCGGACGTGTCTGGCGAGCTGTGGTTCGGCGAGGGATTCACGAGCTATTACGATGAGCTCCTGCTGGCGCGCACGGGGCTGGCGCCCCTCAACCAGACGCTGGCGAGCTTTGCCGGCTCGATCGGCGCCGTCTCGAGCTCGCCGGGACGCCGCCTGAGAACGGCCGAAGAAATGAGTCGGCTGGCTCCGTTCGTCGACGCGGCGGCGGCCATCGACCGTACGTCCTGGGACAACACGTTCATCTCGTACTACACCTATGGGGCCGCCATTGGCCTGGCCCTCGACCTGTCGCTTCGCGACCGGTCCGACGGGCGCGTCACCCTGGACGACTACATGCGCGCTCTCTGGGCGAAGTTCGGCCGTCCTGGACAGCAAGTACCCGGTATGGTGGCAACGCCGTACACGATGACCGATCTGCGGCAGATGCTGGCCGAGGTGAGCGGCGACCGGGCGTTCGCCGAGACCTTCTTCACGCGATTCGTCCAGGGTCATGATGTCGCGGATTATCAGGTCCTGCTGGCGCGAGCCGGCTTCACGCTGCGGCCTCGCGGTGCAGGCGCGGCCGTTGTCGGCGCCCAGGCGCTCAACTTCGCCGGGGGCGCCGGGGCTCGCGTCGCCAGTGCCGTCATGTTCGACTCGCCTCTCTACGTCGCCGGCGTCGATCGCGACGACCTCATCGTGGCGCTCGATGGCGTCGCGGTCACGACTCAGGAGGCGTGGTCTGGCGTTCTCAAGCGCCACAAGCCAGGCGACCGCGTGGAACTGCGCGTTACGCGGCGATCGGGCGAAGTCATCGAGAGCGCCGTCGTCCTCGAGGTGGACCCGCGCCTCGAGATCGTGCCGGTCGAGTCCGGCGGCACGTCGCCGACCGACGGCCAGCAACGATTCCGCCTGGCCTGGCTGGGCTCCGGACGCAGCCGATGAGCCTCGAGGCCGATAAGCTCATCAGGACCATCAAGAGGGGGAGGGCATGAGGAATCGCGTACTGGCCATCGCACTCGCGTGGCTCGCGGGCGTTGCCGTCGTGGCCTCGGCGCAGGCCATCCGCAACGTCCCGCGCATTTCGATCGACGAAGTCCAGACGCTGATGGCCAGGAACCAGGTGCTCCTGATCGACGTGCGCGACCCGCTGGCGTTCTCGGAAGGCCACATGCCAGGAGCCATCAACGTGCCGTTCGATCACATCCCCGACCACGTGGACGGCTGGAAGAAGGACAAGCGCCTGCTGGTCACCTACTGTGCTTGAGTGGCCGAATCGACGAGCGCCCGTGCGGCGCTGGACATGAATGCGTTCGGGGTCACCAACGTCAAGGCGCTGCTCGGCGGGTGGAACGAGTGGGTGACGCGCGGAGGCCGCATCGAGAAGTAGGCTTCTGTCGCAGCGGCGCGAAGAAGCCTGTCGATCTCATGAGCCGAGAGATACCTTGACTTGCGATGAGAACGCGTCGGCGAGATTCGGCGTGACGCCCTTCCCGGACACACGCAGCTCGCGCAATCCGGGCAATCGCGCGAGCCGCGCCACGCCGGCGTTCGTCAGTCCGTGGCACGTGTCAAATGTGATGCGCTCGAGCGAGTCCATGCCGGAGAGGAGTTCCGGCGTCCGATCGGTGATGGTCGTATAGCTGTTGAAGTAGTACGACAGCCTGCGCAACCCGGTCACATGCTCCGTCGCCGCATCCGTCGTGTTGCGGCAGTACATGAGGATCAGAGACTCGAGCTGCGCGCACCTGCCAATGTGCCGGTAACCGGCATCCGGGATGTCCATCGGCATCAGCTCCTTCAACGCAGGGAACGCCGGCAGCGCAGACACGCCAAGATCGTCCACGTTGAGGCAGCTCACCGACAGTCCTCTCAGCGCGGGCATGCCGCCGAGCGCCATGAACCCGCGCCGCCGGAGGTTGTGGCAGCGTCGTCCCCAGATGTACTCGATCGACTGGGACTTGCTCAGGGCCACGAACCCGTCATCGCCCGCCACCGTGTCCTGTGCACCCAGAAACCGCAAGCGGGGCATTTTCGCGATGTACGGCATCCAATCGTCTTTCGCGTCCAGTGCCAGCCAGCCGAGGTTGGGCAGCGAGACGAGCGGCTCGAGCGCCGCCGCTGTGATCAACAGGCGGCCGTCATCCACGTTGAGCCCAAACAGGCCGTCAAGGCCTTGCATCTGCTGCATGCCACGGTCGGTGAACCGCCCGCGCAGCGACAGGCGATTCGGCAGCGAGCGGTAGTCGAGGAGGGCGATTCCGACCTCTCCACCCTGCCAGGTCTTGAAGACCGGCAGTTCGTGGAGCAATGGGATGCCCTCATCGGTTACATCGTTCCCGCTCGCCAAGATGGCAAGCTTCTCCTTGCCGGCGAGCGCCCTGAGCGCGCCGTCGCCCGTTCGTGTCCACGAGAGATCGACTTGCCGCAGGTCGTGACAGTTCGCCAGGTGCGCGACGCCCTCGTCGGTGATCCGCGTGCCGGCGAGCGACAGGGTCTCCATCGCGGGCAGGTCGCGCAGCACGGCAAGGCCGCGGTCAGTGATCGCAGTTCCGCTCAAATCGAGATACGTCAATGCCGGCAGGCGGGCGAGGTGACTCACGCCGTCGTCCGTGAGCGCCTTCGAGCCGCCGAGGTTCAATCCGGTAAGAGTGTCGACCGCCGAAACGTCTGCAAGCACGTCGTCGGTCATCTGGCCCTCGGCACTGAAAACGGCCGACGGGTGCAAGGCAAGGAGCCGAACGGCGGCATCCCAATCGCGTGTGCTGGCGATCGAGCGCCATTCGTCAGGACCGTCGCGATGGACCAGTCGCACGGGCTTGGCGGCCACCCGCGCGCCAGCGGCCGGCGACGCTGTGAATGATTTCAGGGCATCCCAGCTGGCGAACCCGTACTCGATCGCCACCAGGTGCTTCGCTTCGTCGCGGGTAATCTCCACATCGTCGCCCGGACCAGTCGGCCGCCTGCCGAGGTCGAGCTGCACGTACGCACGCATGGCCGGCCAGGCACGCCGGTGCCAGGTGTAGCCGTAGTGGCGCTCCATCGCTTCGGGTGTGCCAGTGCGGTAGGCATCAAGCAGTGCTTCGGCCATCGCCTCGTATTGGATGAGGGCCTTCGTGCCGCCGTCGCGACTCGACGCCACACTCCGTTCAAGCGCCCGCTTGAACGCTTCCCATCCAGGAAGGCCGTGCTCACGCGCGAGAGCGTGCTGCACGTCACGGAGCGTCGGCTTCGCAGGCGCATTGGGGACCGCACGCTCGAGGCGAGCGCGTGCCGCGGTGTCATCGCCGCGAAGGGCGTCAAGCCAACGCTTGGCTTCTTTCTTGAGACTGTCGAGACTGCGGCGGCGGGGACGTTCGGCGGTCATGGGACCTTCCTCCAACTTCGCCTGGGTCCGCTGAGTACAGGCAGGAGAAAGGCCGAAACAGGTCTGCCTTGATCTAGTGGGTGGGAGGATTCCCTTGCCGCGGACAGGAGGCGCCCCAACACGCGCTGGGCGTAGAGTTCCACAGCGGCCGGCGGGCTGTCAACGCGGAGCCCGCAGCGCGGGCGACGTCCAGCCCGTCCACGAGCATTCCTTCAGTCAAAGTCACGCCGTCGGCACCTCGGCCCCGCGCGATTTCAGATTCGTGATCGCACCACCCTGGCGCCAGAGTCTGCTCGCCGACTCCGTTCTCGTGCATAGAATACGAACTATGGTGCGGAAGACCGCCCTCGCGCTGGCCATCACCCTGGCCGCCGTGCTGGCACCCCTCAGTTCGATTGACGCGCAAACCCAGGAACCGATTCGCTATACGCTTCGCTTTCCAGCGCCGCAGACACACTACGTCGAGGTTGACGCCGTCTTTCCGGCCAACGGCAGGCCCGACATCGAGCTGTTCATGGCAGTGTGGACGCCAGGCTCGTATCTCATCCGCGAGTATCAGCGGCACGTCGAGGGCCTGACGGCTCGCAGTGCGAACGGCATCGCCCTGGCCGTCTCCAAGACGTCGAAGAACCGGTGGCGCGTGGCGACGGGCGGCGCAGCAACCGTGCGCGTGGCTTATCGCGTGTACGGCCGGGAGAGGTCGGTGCGCACCAACTGGATTGAACAAGACTACGCCGTGCTCAACGGCGCTCCCACGTTCATTTCCGTCGTTGGCGGCACCACGCGGCCGATCGAGGTCCGTATCGAGCCGGCACAGGGCTGGAAGGTCTCGGCGACGGCGTTGACGCCGGGCCTCGGGGCCCATGCGTATCGCGCCGAGGACTTCGACACCCTCGTCGACAGCCCCATCCTGCTCGGCAACGCCGTGGTCCGGCAGTTTCAGGTGGAGAACAAGCGTCATTACCTGGTGCTGGAGGGAGACACCGAGTTCTTCGACGCCGACCGGGCCATCGGTGACCTTCGACGGATCGTCGAGACCGCCGGCGTGATCATGGGGGGCCGCTACGATTACCCCCACTACTACTTTCTCAATGTGCTCAACGAGGCGAGCGGCGGCCTGGAACACAAGAACAGCTTCCTCGTCATGGCTTCCCGGTTCACGACCAGGACCCCGCGAGACTACCAGGGGTGGCTCGGGCTGGTCGCGCACGAGTACTTCCACAACTGGAACGCGAAGCGCCTGCGGCCCATCGAGCTCGGACCCTACTTCGACTACGAACGCGAAGTCCTGACCAAGGCGCTGTGGATCGTCGAAGGGTTCACCGACTATTACGCGGGCGTCATCCTGCGTCGCGCCGGCCTGGCCACACGCGAAGAGTATCTTGACGAGCTGACCGCCCAGATCGAAGCCGTGCAGTCGGCCCCGGGCCGTCTGGTCACGTCCGTGGACATGGCCTCCTACGATACGTGGATCAAGCAGTACCGTCCCGATGAGAACACCATCAACACGTCGGTCAACTACTACCCGAAGGGCGCGGTCATCGCATTTCTGCTCGATGCCCGGATCCGGCGCGCCACCAACGGCGCCCGCTCACTGGACGATGCAATGCGGCTTGCCTACGAACGCTACTCGGGACCCAAGGGCTTCACGCTCGACCAGTTCTACCAGTCGATGAGTGATTCAGCGAAGACGAACCTGCGGGCGTTTTTCGCCTCGTCGGTCGAAAGCACCGAAGAGCTCAACTACCGCGAAGCGCTCGACTGGTACGGCCTGCGCTTCAGCCCGACCGGTGCGCGCAGCGACCGCGCCTGGATGGGCGCCTCGACCCGCAACGATGGCGGGCGTCTGGTGGTGACCGCCGTGCGCCGCGACACCCCCGCGATTGCGGCAGGCCTCAACGTAGACGATGAAATCCTCGCGATCGACGATATCCGTGTGCGCGCCGATCTGGGGACCCGCCTCGAGCGATACCGGCCTGGTGACCGGATCAAGCTCCTTGTGGGCCGCCGCGATCGGTTGCTCAATCTCGAACTGATGCTCGGCGCCGAGCCGAGCCGCCCGTGGCGCCTCGAGCAGGACCCGAACGCCACCGAAGCCCAACGATACCGGCTGATCTCGTGGATTGGACAGTAATGGCGAGCGGTGGCCCGATCGCTCCTGATCGTCCAACGCCCCGTTGAGGGAGCCCTTCTCGGTCATCTGGGTCAGCTCCAACCGTGTAAAGGTCTCGTTCTCGTCGGCGATCTGCGTAACCTGTGTAATCTGCGTCATCTGTGTAATCTGCGTCATCTGTGGACGACTTGCTTGCCATCTGCGTCATCCGTGGATGACTGACTTGCTTGCCATCTGCGTCATCCGTGGATGACCTGCTTGCCATCTGCGTCATCCGTGGATGACTTGCTCGGAATCTACGGACAGGCAACCAAATGCTCCGCGAAGTCGTCTACAGCTCAGTAACCCACGTGCGGTGTGGGATGCGGAGCCCATTTGACGTTCGACACACTTCAGCGGGTTGGCGCGGTGCTCGTCACACTGCTCGTCCCAATCGGCGTGCACGCCAACTCGAGTCGCGATGGATCAGGCGAGAGGAAGCCCGCGATCGACATCGTCGCTCTGCCCGCGACGAGCCCCATTGTCATCGACGGGAAGCTGACCGAGGCCGTCTGGGAGCAGGCACCGCGCATCAGCGAGTTCGTCCAGCGAGACCCGGCCGAGGGGGCCAATCCCTCGCAGCGTACCGACGCGCGCCTGACGTTCGATGGGCTGGCACTCTACGTGGCCGTGCGCGCCTATGACACCGAACCAGAGCGCATCGTCGGCATCCTGACGCGGCGCGATCAGCGATCGCCGTCCGATTGGGTCAGGATCGTCGTGGATTCGTACTTCGACCGGCGATCGGCCTACGAGTTCGGCGTCAACCCGGCGGGGGTCAAGACCGACACGTATTACTTCAACGACGGTGCCAGGGACGACAGCTGGGATGCCGTGTGGGACGTCGAGGTGTCGCGTGAGCCCGACGGATGGGTTGCGGAGTTCCGGATTCCCTTCTCGCAGCTGCGGTTCAGGAACACCGAAGGCGGGCCGGTGGGGTTCGCCGTCATCCGCGAGGTGGGCCGGCTGGCCGAGACCTCGTCGTGGCCGCTCCTTTCACGCAATGCCAACGGTTTCGTGTCGCAGTTTGCTGAAGTCGGTGGGCTGCGCATCGCGGGTGCGCCGCTCAAGCTGGAGTTGCTGCCCTACACCGTGGGCAGCGTGTCCCTCAGCCCGCAGGGCTCCACGGCGCGGCAATCGCGCACCGATCCCGCGGCGTCGCTCGGGCTCGATCTCAAGTACGCGTTGCGGCCCGGCCTCACGCTGACCGCGACGGTGAACCCGGATTTCGGTCAGGTCGAAGCCGATCCCGCGATCGTGAACCTTGATGCGTTCGAGACGTTCTTCCAGGAACGCCGGCCATTTTTCGTCGAAGGCTCCGGGACCTTCCAGTTCAACATCGACTGCATGGACAGCCAGTGCACCGGGTTGTTCTATTCGCGCCGGATTGGCCGTGCTCCCCAGGGATCGCCGTCGATTATCGGGGGCGAGTTCGCCGAGTCGCCTCAGGCCGCGACCATTCTTGGAGCCGCCAAGCTGTCGGGGCGCATCGGGAAGTTCTCGGTCGGAGGCCTGAGCGCGGTGACCGCTGAAGAGGAGGCGCGCATCACCGGTGGAGCCATCGGGCGCTCACAGGTCGTCGAGCCGCTGGCCGGGTACACCGTCATGCGAGCCCGACGGGAGTTCGCCAACCAGTCCAACGTCGGGTTCATGGCGACGTCCACCAATCGGCGGCTCACCGACTCGCTGCGCTTCCTGCCGGAGCACGCCTTCACGGGGGGGCTCGACTACGACATCCGCCTGGGGCCGCGGTTCAACATTTTCGGGTTCTGGGCCGGCAGTCACGTCAAGGGCAGTCCCGACGCGATCAGGAGCCTGCAGACCAACAACGTGCACGCGTTCCAGCGCCCCGACGCCGACCACGTGGCCGTCGATCCTTTGGCGACGGCCCTGTCAGGCCACTCTGGCGCCGTGTCGTTCGGCAAGATCGGCGGCGAGAAGACGCGATTCAATTCGTATCTCGGCTACAAGAGCCCCGGCTTCGACATCAACGACCTCGGGTTTCAACGTCGCGCCGACGAGCGCGTCGTCAGCAACTGGTTCCAATGGCGTGACAACGTCCCCGGGCGCTTCACCCGATCGTTCATCTGGAACCTCAACCAGTGGGCGGGCTGGAACTTCGCCGGCGAGCGCCTGTGGAGCGGGGGCAACGTCAACATGCACTGGACCTGGCGCAACTACGCGAGGTCCGGCTTTGGCCTGAACGTCAACGCCGCGCCGCTTCGCGACCGCGTCACCCGCGGCGGCCCCGCGGTGCTCGGCAACGCCTCGGTCGGCGTGTGGCATTACTTCGAAAGCGACAACCGGCGCGATGTCTCGCTCAACTACAACGGCTACATCGAATCCGACGGCAAGGGCACGACGCGCTTCAACGCGGGACCAGGAGTCACTTGGCGCCCCACGGCAGCTACCTCGATCACGACCGGCTTCCGCTTCAGCATGAACAACGACGATGCGCAGTGGGTGAGCAACGAGCGGCGGCCAGAGTTCACGCGCTACGTGTTCGGGCGGCTCGTTCAGCGCACGGCCGCCATCAACGCCCGGGTCAACTACACGCTCTCGCCCACCCTGTCGTTTCAAAGCTACGCGGAGCCGTTCGTGTCGGCCGGGGAGTACTCGAACTTCCGCGAGCTCGTGAACGGCCGGGCGCCCGTGTACGCCGATCGGTACTCGCCGTATGCCTACCAGCGATCCGCGGACTTCAACGTGCGTTCCTTCCGGACCACCAACGTCCTCAGGTGGGAGTACAAGCCGGGCTCGTCGCTGTTCCTGGTCTGGCAACAGAACCGGTCTGGCTTTGCGGATACCGGCAACTTCGAGTTCGGGCGTGATTTTGGCGGGGTGTTCTCCGCGCCCGCGCACAACGTTTTTCTGGTCAAGCTGTCCTACTGGCTGAATCGCTGACCCGCAGGTGTTCTGGTGCTCGGGTGCGGTGCGTCGCCCGCCGGGCCTGCCTGCCGACGCAGACGCCGCCGCGACGATCGCCTCGCGCTGGCCGCCCGGTCGCGCCGGCCGTACCCTGATACGATTTCCGCGTGACCCTGCGGGACAACCTCCGCGACCTGCTGCACGGCATGGCGTACGGGCGCTACGAGCGCGAGTTGCGCCTGCAGGCCAACCAGCTCAACGACCTGTTCCTCCTCTTGTGCTACATGGAGGTCGTCGGCCTGCCGAACCCGGCTACGTTGTACCTCCTGGACATCTACCCGTACCTGCTCGACCAGTTTCACCTCTGGCACCGCCGCATGGGCATGGACCGTTCGCCCATCGGTACGCTCCCCTGCTGTTGACACGTCCACATGCGCGGGCTGCTCGATCGGGAAGTGGTCTTTTTCGGCGGAAAGGGCGGTGTGGGCAAGACCACCTGCGCGTCGGCGATGGCGCTGGCGGCAAGCCGCGCCGGCCGGCGCGTGCTGTTGGTGTCCACCGACCCGGCGCACTCCACGTCGGATATCTTCGAATGCCAGATCGGACCCGAACCGACGCCGCTGACGCCGTCGCTCCATGCGATGGAGATCGACGCGGAGTCCGAGTCGCAGCGGTACGTCGCCGACGTCAAAGCCCATGTGGCCCAACTCTTCGGACATGCGATTCTCAAGGAGGCCAACCGTCAGATCGACCTGGCCGCCACCATGCCAGGCGCACAGGAAGTGGCGCTGGTCGACCGCATGGGCGCGCTCATCCGGGGCGAGGACAAGCGATTCGACCTCATCGTCTTCGACACGGCGCCGACGGGGCACACCCTGCGGTTGATCCGCATGCCGGAGCTGATGGAGGCCTGGATCAAGGCCCTCTCGCGATCGCGCCGAGCCATGCTGGGCGTCGAGCAAGACGACCGCGACGACCCGATCATGATCGCGCTGGGCCAGCGGCTCGATCGGTTGCAGGAACTACGGGCCCGGCTCGTCAGCGGCCGGATCACGGGATTCGTCCTGGTGCTCGTTGCCGAACGGCTGCCCATCGAGGAAACAGCCCGGGCGATGAGCCAGCTGGACGACGCCGCCGTACGCGTGGCCGGACTCGTCGTCAACCGCCTGCTGCCCGGCACGACGGACGATGCGTTCCTGCTGGCGAGGCGCCGGCAGGAGGAGGTGTACCTGACCGAGATCGGGCGGCGATTCTCGAGCGTACCCACCGTCAGGCTGCCGCAGCTCGAGTCGGACGTCTACGGGATGGCTGCGCTGGAGAAGATCAGCCGGATGCTCGTACCGTAGGGGGATCACCTCCAAGCAGGCGGGGCCAGGGTGGCCCGGCACACGAGGCCAGGGGAGGAACGCCATGTCGATGCAAATCACGCGTCCGGGGAATGACGAGTATTCAGAGTTTCACAAGGGCTATCTGCAGGCCGTGGAGCATGAGCAGGACGGACTGGGCGCGTTGGAGCGGCAGAACGCAGCGATCGAGCGCCTGAGACTCTTGACGACGGAGCAGGCAGGGCATCGCTACGCGGAGGGCAAGTGGAACGTGAAGGAGATGGTCGGCCATCTCAGCGATACGGAGCGGGTGATGGCCTATCGGCTGCTGCGCATTGCGCGCGGCGACCAAACGCCCCTCCCGGGATTCGACGAGAAGGTGTTCGCCGCCGCTTCCAACGCCGACCGCAGGGAGGTCGCCGATCTGGCGGAGGAAATGGCCTGCGTCCGCGCGGCGACCCTCGCGCTCGTTCGGTCGCTGGATCCGTCGGTGCTGCCGCTCCGCGGCATCGTCAACGAGTGGCCCCTTTCAGTTCGCGGCCTGGTGTTCATCATCGCCGGCCACTTCGCCCACCATCTGCGCGTGCTGCGCGAGCGCTACGGCGTGGAGCTTCAATAGAGCAGGGATCCTGCCTCAGGACCTCCCGCCCACCGAAGAAACGGCCGATGCCCCGGCGAAGGAACCCGGAAGTGCGTTCTCGGCGGTGTCGGGACGCAGCGTTGCCGGCTAGACATCTTCTATGGCCTGAGGCGTAACGAATGAAGCAAGTTTTTCGACCGGCCATAGAAGATGGCCGCCCCGCCGGAGGCGGGGCAAGACCAGATCTGGACGCTAGCGAAGCGGAGGCTCGTCTGGGTTCTGGGCGGTTTGAGGCGGAGCTTCGCTAGAGGCCCGGGGTCAAGGTCGTGACGCGCTCCTTGACCGACTCCACCTTGGCGCGTGAGAAAGCCAGCGTGAAGTACCGGCCGCGGGCCCAGAGCTCGAACAGATCCCGGTAGTGGAGGTCATCGGGATTGCCGCTCTGGCCCGGCGTGTTGATGCCGATGGCGTTGTCCCAATCCTCGGTGTCGATGACGATCTTGAACGATCCGCCGGAGGTCTGGTTGTCGCCGTTGCCGGTGGCGCTGACCGTGTAGCCATCACCGCCCCGAGGGAGCGGGCCGGTGTCGAGTCGCGCCCGCGTGGCGGGGTTGACCACCCGGCTCAAGGGATGGCGGATGAGCGCGTGATGGAAGTCGTTCTGGCCGTACGTCCATCGTTCCATGTGCGGGCCGAACCGTGAAGCCAGCTCGGCCACGGCCTGGTCGAGGCTGAGCGCCAGCAGCGCATCCCGCGCGCGGGTGGGGTGCTCGCCGAAGCGGCCGTCCGGTGCGTAGAGCCAATCGATGATGCGTTTGGTGGACACGAGCCCCTGGGCATCGCGCAGCGCAGGGGGCACCAGCCGGGCGCGGGCGTTGGCCAGCACGCGGCGTTGCCACATTGCGTAAATCCCCGCCGCCACCGATTCCTTGTCGAGCACGAAGTTCCAGCCGGCGAGGATCTCCCGCGCTCGAGCGGCCTCTCCACTCGGGAGCGAGAGATCGCGCACGAGCGGCACCAGCGCACGGGCCGGAAGGGACAGGTCGTCGTTCTGCAGCCGTGCGCTCTCCGCGACGGTGAAGAGTCGCCCGGATCCGAGCACCTCGGCGAGCCGCGCCGCGCGGTACGGGTCGGCCCACGTGTAGTGTACGGCGTCGCGCTCGGGATAGTCGTTCGGGAAGAGGTAATGGTTGGCCGTAGCCACGAACCCGCGTGCCGGATTCACCTCGTGCGGAAGTTTGTCGATCGGGAGGTATCCGTCCCACTCGTAGCGGCCATCCCCGGGGACCGGGAGCAAGCCGCTCCAGTTCCTTCGAAGCGGTTGAATGCCGGCGGCCTGCCAGCCGATCGTCCCGAGGCGATCGGCCCACACCATGTTCTCGGCCGGCATGTGGCTGAAGCGGCAGGCATCTCGGAACTCCTCCCAGTTCGTCGCCTGATTCATGCGCAAACTGGCCAGATACGGGGCGCCGCCCGGATCCATCCAGGCGGCGCGTACGGCATAGGCTCGCCGATTGGCGCGGTCATCGAAGATCACGGGACCGTGCCGGGTGAACGTCAATTCGACCGGCTGCGGGGCCTGGCCCTCGACGGGAATGGACTCGGCGATCACCCGCATGGATTCCCAGCGTCCCTGGTATCGGTATTCGCGCGGGTTGGCGGGGTTGGTCTCGTAGACGTACAAGTCTTCCGTGTCGTTGCCGAAGACGGTGAGTCCCCACGCGCCGTGTTCGTTGTGGCCGATCGACACCCCTGGCAGCGCGGGCTCGCCCGCGCCGAGCACGTTCCATCCAGGGGCAACGAGGTGCACGAGGTATCGTAACGACGGCGCCGTGATGGCCCGGTGCGGGTCGTTCGACATGATGGGGTACGTGCTCTGTGTACGAGACCCGGCGATGACCCAGTTGTTGGACCCTACGTCGTGTGATCCCGCGCCCTCGTCGGCGAGGTACGCGGCGACTCCTGGCTGGTCCTGCGCTTCGATCCTGAACTCCGGAAGCACGTCCTCGCGCGAGAAGGCCACAGGACCGCGAAACGCCGAATAGAGCGCCAGCACCTGATCCGGAATCGTCTTGACGTCGATGGCCGCATCAGGCGTGAAGGTCGGCTCTCCTCCCTGGAAGTAGAGCAGATCGCGCACGGCGTGCGGCCCGGCGGTCTTCATCGCGCGCGCGTATCGCACCTCATCGGTCAGGTTGGACGCCAACGCCTGATGACGCGACACGACGACGGCGGGCGTCCATCGACCGGGCCGTATGCCGAGCATGGCGAACTCCAGCGGCAGCAGGTCTGGCGTGCGCTCGGTTTCCTCGATGTACGCGTTGAGCCCCCTCACGAACGCCTCGACGATGGCCTTGCCGCGTGGGTGATAGTGGGCGAGTTCGGCGTCCAGATCGCCCCTGAACATGTGCAGGCGTGCACCGATGTCGCGATTGAGCTCCCGCCGGCCCAGGACCTCGGCGACGGTTCCCGTGGCCTGCCTCCGCCACAGCTCGAGTTGAAACAGCCGATCCTGGGCGGCCGCGTACCCTTGCGCGAAGAACAAGTCGCCCTCGTTCCTCGCGTAGATGTGATTGACGCCCCAGCGGTCGCGGACGATCTCGACCGTCTGCTGCAGGCCGGTCACGTGGAGCGCGACGGTCTGGGTGCCCTCAGTCCACCTCAAGGGTGCGGCGGCGACGACGATCGCGGCTACGAGTACCACCAGCTTCATGACGCCCTCCTCCCGCCGCACGCGGGCCTTCGTCGCCCCGTCGCATCTGGTGTCCCGTTACCGTGATTCGCGACACAATTCGAGGGCGGGGCATCCCGGCTGGCAGCGTTGCTCCTCCCTCAAATGTGCCCGACATTCTCGGTCGTCGCGCCTTGCCATCCGGGCGCGGCGCTCCGCGACTCATGCCACGACTCACGGCAACGGGACACTGGCGGCCAGGCATCCGCCCGCCGCACGGTTCTGCTAGTCGCGCGCCGGTCCCGGGCTGCCCCGGTGGCCGGCACCCGACGCACGCGAACTATATACTGCTGATGATGCGGTTTGCGCCCGAATACGTCACCAGCGTGCTCAACGAGAACTTCGAAGACGCCAAGGAGCTGCTCCTGGCGCCGCTGATGGCGATTCATTACGCACACCTGGTGATGCTCGTCGAGCAGCGCATCATTTCCGAGTCCGACGCCAGCCATCTCCGAGCGGCGCTCGACGGGATCGCGCTCGAGCAGGTGCGTTGCGCGGCTTACGACGGCTCGTGCGAGGACATGTTCTTCTTCATCGAGCGTCTGATCCGCGACGCCTGCGGCGACGAGGTCGCGGGCCGGCTCCACACCGCGCGCAGCCGCAACGACATCGACATGACGATGTATCGCATGCGGCAGCGCGAGTTCATCGCGCTGCTGGCCGGCGGTGTCATGGATCTGCGCGCGGCGCTCATCGAACTGGCCGATCGCCATCGCGAGACCGTCTTCGGCGCGCATACCCACACTCAGCCCGCCCAGCCGACGACGATGGCGCATTACCTGCTGGCGGTCATCGAGCAGCTCGAGCGTGACAGCGGACGCCTCGCCGCCGCCTACGACGCCACCAACCGCTGCCCGCTCGGCGCGTGCGCCATCACCGGCACGGGCTTTCCGATCGATCGCACACGGACGAGCGAGCTGCTCGGGTTCGACGCGCCGACCGGCAACACGTACGGGAGCATCGCGACGGTCGACTACCTGCTGGAAAGCGTATCGGCGACGGCCATCCTGATCGTGGGCCTGGGACGCGTCCTCCAGGACTTCCTGCTCTGGTGCACGATGGAGTTCGGATATCTCCGCCTGGGCGAGGGCTTCGTCCAGTCGAGCAGCATCATGCCGCAGAAGCGCAATCCCGTCGCGCTCGAGCATGCGAGGGCGATTGGAAGCAAGGCCGTCGGACAGGCTCACGCCATCGTCACCACGGTCCACAACACCCCGTTCGGCGACATTGTCGATACCGAAGACGATTTGCAGCCGCTCGTCGCCTCGATGTTTCGCGACGCGACACGCACGGTCACGCTCGTGGCGGCAACGATGCGCGGCGCCGATTTCGACGTCGCCCGTCTGGCGTCATGTGCGTCAGTTGGCGGCACGACATTGACCGAGCTGGCAGACACGCTGGTCCGGGAGCAGGGCCTGCCGTTCAAGGCCGCCCACGCGATCGCGGCTTTGCTGCTCAAATCACGCGCCGAGAATGAAGCCGTCCCGCTCGCCGACGCCCTGATTAAGGCGTCGAAGGCGCTGGTCGGACGCGGGATCGTGTACACCGACGCCCGCCTGGACGAACTGCTGAGCCCACGCCATTTCGTCCAGGTGCGTCGCACGCACGGCGGGCCGTCGCCGGAGGTGACCGGGCGGGCGCTCCAAGACTCCAGACGCATGCTCGACACCGACCACGGCGCCTGGCAACGGCGCCGCGACACCCTGAGCGCCGCCGAGCGCCGTCTGAGCGACCGGGTCGGTCAGCTATGAGCGGCATCCGCAAGCACTACCTGCGCATCGCCCTCGCGTGGATTCTCTCCCTGGCGGCCCTGTACGCCGTGCAGCGGTACTTCGGCTGACATGCATTGGATCGACTGGACGATTCTCGTCGCCTACCTGGTCTGGATCGTCTGGGACGGCCTCAGGCTGTCGAGGAACGCGAAGGGCCTCGAAGGGTACTTCCTGGCCAGCCGCAGCCTGCCGTGGTGGGCCGTCGGCCTCTCGGTGATGGCCACCCAGCTGTCGGCCATCACGATGATCGGCACGACCGGCCAGGGCTACTCGGACGGGATGCGGTTCATCCAGTTCTACTACGCGCTGCCACTCGCGATGATCATCCTGTCGGTCACTTTCGTCCCGTTCTTCCATCACGCGCGCGTCTTCACCGCCTACGAGTACCTGGAGCGACGATTCGACGCGAAGACGCGATCGTTGACGGCCTTGCTGTTCCTGATCTCCCGGGCAATGGCCTGTGGTGCGGTGATCTCCGCGCCCGCCGTGGTGATGTCGGTGATCCTCGGCCTCAGCGTCACGGCGACGTGCCTGTTGATCGGCCTGCCGACGGCCCTCTACACCATGTTCGGCGGCGTGCAGGCGGTAGCGTGGACCGACGTCAAGCAGATGTTTCTCATCACGGTGGGCCTGGTGTCCGCCCTGGTGGCGCTGGTGGTCGGGCTGCCCGACACGATCAGCCTGCCCGACGCCCTGCACATCGCCGGCTCGACGGGCCGCCTGCAAACGTTTGATTTCACTTTCGATCTCAGCAATCGCTACACGTTCTGGTCGGGCACGATTGCGGCGCTCTTTCTCTTCACGTCGTACTTCGGGACCGATCAGAGTCAAGTACAGCGCTACCTGACGGCGCGATCGGTCGACGAGGCGCGCGTGTCGCTCTTCATGAGCGCCTACTGGAAGATTCCGCTGCAGGCGCTCGTCCTCATCATCGGCGTGCTGATCTTCGTGTTCTACCTGTTCACGCCGCCGCCGATGTTGTTCAATCCGGTCCACGATTCGCGCGTGCGCACCAGCGCACGGGCCGCGGAGTACACGACCCTCGAGCAACGCTTCAACGACGCGCTTGCGGGGAGACGCGGAGCCGCCGAGCAGGTGACCGAAGCCAGGCATTCGGGCAACGATGGGGCGCTGGCGTTTGCCGACGCGTCGTTTCAGAGCTGGAACGCGGAGGTCCAAGGCATCCGGCAGGACGCCGCCACGCTCGTGAAGGAGGTGTCGGGAGACACCGGGTACAACGACGTCAACTTCGTGTTCCCGACGTGGGTCACGTCGCACATGCCGGTCGGGCTGGTCGGTCTGATCCTCGCTGCGATTTTCGCCGCAGCCATGTCCACGATCGCTGCCGAACTGGCGTCGCTGTCGACGGCGAGCGTCATCGATTTCTATCGCCGGTGGATCCGCCCAGAGGCCGAAGAGCGCCACTTCCTGAACGTGTCACGCCTGGCCACCGGGTTCTGGGGGCTGTTCGCGTCGGTGGTGGCGATCTACTCCGTGGAGCTCGGTTCGCTCATCGAGGTGGTCAACCGCTTCGGATCTTATTTCTACGGGACGATTCTCGGCGTGTTTCTCCTGGCGATCGGCTGGAAACGGGCGAACGGGCACGGCGCTTTCGTCGGCCTGATTGCCGGGATGGCCGCGGTGGGCTACATCGAGACCTTCACCGACGTGGAGTTCCTCTGGCTGAACGTCGTCGGAGCCGTTGCGGTGTTCGTCGTGGGCGCCGCGGTGTCGGAAGTTCTGCCCCAGCGGGCACAGAAGCGCGAGGGGCCCTGATGGGACGCCCGCTCCTGATCGCGCTCGTTTTGGTGATCGCGGTGCTCGTCGTGTCGTGGACGGTGGGCGAACTGCTGCGACAACGTCGCCGATAGTCCGCGGATGATCCATCCACAGATTTACGCAGATTACGCAGATTACGCAGTGAGGGTGGTGGGGTGCGGCTATCTCGAGGCGGTCCGTTTCATCGCCTCGGCCAGGACGACGTCAGGCCCGCCGACATGGTAGGCCGGCGCCGGTTCGACCAGGACGACCGGACGCACGCCGTGGCCGTCGAACAGCCGGCTGACGGCCATGAAGTGCCACGGGCTGAACTGTCCCTCGGGCAGCCGCCAGTCCGGGGTGAAGGTCTCGAGGAACGCGGCAATGGCCCGCCTCTGCGCGCTCGACCACTGCGCGGCGTCAGCGGGGTACATGCGATGGCTCGCCGCGAGGTGATCGGCGGGATGTGCCGCATGACGCCGGTAGGCCGCCGCCGAGAACACTCGAGGCGGATCGTCCGGAGCCGCCAGGGAGGAGTACATCAACTTAAGGGCATCACGATCGCCGCCGCCGCGTCACACCGTCAATCTGCACGACGTACGGAAAGCCGTCGGCAAGCCACGCCGTCCGATCGGGCTTGAAGGCAATCGATCGTTCGCCGTCCGGCTCGATCAGAGACGGCAGGAAAGTGCATCCTCCCCGAAGAAGAGGGATGAGGACGTCGAATCCGTGTAATCTGCGTAATCTGTGGATGACCAATCCGCGTCATCTGCGGATAATCTGTGGATGATTGAGGCCACGTCATCTGCGGACAAGGACGAGAACCTCATGTACGCCATCGCCCTGCTTCGATATCGCCGTCCGATTGAGGAAGTGCTCAAGGTCCAGGAGCCGCACCGCGCCTATCTTCGCCAGCTCAAGGCTGACGGCGTGCTGCTGGCGGCGGGCCCACAGGATCCGCGTTTCGGTGGAATGTTCCTGCTGCGCGTGCCGGATGAGGACTGGCAGGCCGCCCTCGACGCCGTGCGGGACAAAGACCCCTATTACACGGCCGGTGTCGCCCAGTACGAGCTCATCGGGTGGAACGTGGTGGTGGGGAAAGAAGACCTCGACGCGGTCCGATGATCGCCATCCTCGTGTGCGGCGGCACCTTGGACGCTGTTCTCGGATCACACGGACAGGACCGGGGGGCGTGACCGCCTGAGCGACGTCAAGGCGTCAGAACCTCCACGTGCGGAGCACCTTCATGGCCGCCCGGCGGTCCCAGCACGTCGATGCCGAGCAGACGGTCGTCCAGCCAATTCTGCGTGTAGACGAAGTAGACGTCGGCATCGCCCGACGCGAAGTCGAAGAAGTTGGCACGTCGAGGAAGAACTCGCGCTTTTCCGGGAAGCGCAGAGGGAATCGCGTCAGGTTGGTCCGGCGCTGGTCGACTCGCCGCCGTTCAACCGCCCAGCGCGGATGATGAGCCGGTCGGGGCTGGAGGGCGGGTCCTGCTGTCCGGCGACGCCGGCGGTGAGTGCCAGCAGCACCCAGGCCCCGGTCATCGTGGGCGCACCGTGGGAACCGGGGTTGTGGGCGCGAGCAAGGTCTCCCTGGTGAAGTCGAACATCTCCCGCCGCAAGTGCGCAACCAGTTCCGGATCCGTCAGCCCGTGTCGCGACTTCTCGTAGGTCATCAGGCGAAACGACTTCCCGGCCTTCTGCAGCTCATAGGCGAACCTCGCCGTGTTCTGCATGTGGACGTTGTCGTCGATGGCCCCGTGAATCAGCAGCAGGCGCCCGTGCAGGTTCTTTGCCGCGGCGATCGGCGCGCTCTTCCGATACCCCTCGGGGTTGTTTTGAGGCATGAGCATGAAACGCTCGGTGTAGATGGAGTCGTACAGGCTCCAGTCCGTCACGCTGCCCCCGGCGATGCCCAACGCAAAGCTGGTGCTGTGCGTCAGGGCGTAGGCCACCATGAAGCCGCCGAAGCTCCAGCCGTCCAAGCCGATCCGCGACGCGTCCACCCACTTCTGCTTCTTCAGGGAGGTCAGGCCGTCTTCGACGTCGCGGAGCTCGAGTTCGCCGAAGTTCTTGTAGCTCGGCCACTGCGACTCGGCGCCCTTGCCGCTGGCGAGACGGTTGTCGCAGACCCAGACCGCGATCCCGTGCTGCGCAAGCAGCTGGTAGTACATCGACGTTTGCCCTCCCCAGGCGTCACGCACGAGCGGGGCGCCCGGACCGCCGTAGGTGAACTGCATGACCGGGTAGCGTCGCGAGGAATCGAAGTTCGCGGGACGGATCAGCATCGCCTCCATGACGAACCCGTCACGCGTCTTCACCTGCATCAGCTCGGGCTTGGACAACCGGAACTCGGCGAGCTGCGGGATCTTGCTCTCGTGGATCACGCGCACTTCAGCGCCATCAGCCGTGTGCAGCCGCACCTGCGGTGGCGTGTGCAGATCGCTCCATCGATCGATGTAATGGCTGAGCGACGGGCTGAACGACGCCTGGTGTGTGCCGGCGCGATTGGACACTCGCGCCAGTCCGCTGCCATCGAGCCGGACGCGGTAGACGTCGAGGCCGATGTGGCTGCGCTCGGTGGCTGAAAAGTACAGCCAGCCGCCCTGCTCGTCGACACCGTGTACACGGCGGACCTCCCACGACCCCTTCGTGACCGGGCCGGCCAGCGACCCGTCGGCGCGGTGGCGGTACACGTGCTTCCAGCCGGCGCGATCGCTGATCCACAAGAACGATCCGTCCTTCAGCCACGTGGGTGGTCCGTTGACGTCCACCCAGGCCTTCGTCGTTTCGCGCAGGAGCGTCGTCGGGCTCCGGCCGTCGAGCGTCACGACATTGAGATCCAGCCACGTCTGCTCGCGGTTCTGCACCTGGTAGACGACTCGTCTGCTGTCCGGCGTCCAGCCCACGTCGACGATGAGAAACTCCTGCGGCGCATACTTCGCGAGATCGACCCACCGCACGTCTCCGCCAATCACCGGGACCAGACCGAGTCTGGCTACGGGGTTGGGGTCTCCGGCCTTCGGATAGTCGCCGATCTCGAGGCGCTGTCGTTCGGACACGTGATCGACGATCGTGAACTCCGGAACGGGCCGTTCGTCGAGCTGCAGGAACGCCAGGTGAGATGAGTCCGGACTCCACCAATATCCCCGGTAGTTGCCGCGGCCGTAGATCTCCTCCTGATACACCCAGTCGAGCTGTCCGTTGAGCAGCTGCGCGTGTCCGTCGCGCGTCAGTTGTCTCTCCTGCCGTTGCTGCTCGACGTTGACGACGAACAGATTGTGCTGCCGGACGAAGGCCACTTGTCGTCCGTCCGGGCTGAAGGAGAGCTCCTTCTCCGGGTGCGGGTCGAAAGTGAGCCTGAACGCGCGATCCGATGTAAACGGGAAGTAGTAGAGATCGTCGCCGATCGAGACGACCATCGCCGTCCGCGAGCCGTTCATCACGAGCCCGGGATCGCGCGGGAGGTGTTCGACGTCATCGGCGCGCATCCCGGGAAGCGCGTCGAAGGCCGCCCGCATCTTGGCGGCGTCGAAAAGCGGGCTGACGTTGCCGGTGGCGGCCTCCACCTTGACCCAGTCCACACGGCCCTGGTCGCCCGGCCGTGGCCAGACGTAGTGTGCGTCGGTCAGCCAGGTCAGGCCCGCGGGAGCACCGCCCGAGAAGTCGATGCGCTTCTGCGGGTCGTAGAGGTCTTCGAGCGTGAGCAGGCGAGTCTGGGCCCCGACCGATGCCGCCACGGTCAAGATGACAAGCGATGCGCCGGCAAATCGTAGGAATCGCGCCATATCTCTCTCTCTCAATTGTCCCATACGGTCTCGAATGGGCCTGTCCGTACTGCCCCACCGGTCACGATGGCGGACGCTCGAAGGGCGCGGCCACCTCGACGTTACTCGACGGTCCGACAACGATCTCGACATGGCGACACGGTATCCTGTGACCGAGCGGACCATCGCCACGGAGTCATGGTGCCACGAGACAGCGAGAGACTGGTTGCCCAGAGCGTGGAGCGTCGATATCGCCTGGAGCAGGTCGATGATGCGGCGGTCGTCCAGCTCTATGCGGACGGGTTCCAGGGCCTCAGCCTCGCCGACAAGACCCTGGTCTGGCATCTCTGTGGCGCCGCGCGCGCCGGTCGAGACATCTTTTTCGACCAGCGGTACAGACACAGCCTCGCGATGCGCGACATTCTGGAGGAGATCCTGACGCACGGGGATGGCGTTCACCCCGGCGTCCTCGGGGAACTCACCCGATACACAAAGCTCTTCTGGATCAACAGCGGTCCCTACAACAACCTCACCGCCCGAAAATTCGTGCTCGACTTGAGCGAGGAGGAGTTGGCAACCGCGGCCGAGCGTGCCGCGGCTCATGGCGCACGCTTTCGCGTGCCGGCGGGCGGGACGCCGCGCGGCCTGGTCGCACAATATGCGCCGATGTTCCTCGATCCAACCGTGGATCCGATGGTCACTTGCAAGACGCCGGGCAACGATCGCGACATCCTCGAGGCAAGCGCGAACAACTTGTATTCGGGCGTGGCGATGGCCGACCTCGAGGGGTTTACCGAGCGTCACGCCCTCAATTCGCGTCTGGCCAAGATCGACGGCCAGTTGCACGAAGAGGTCTACCGGGTTGGCGAACGCTACGACGAGGACATCCGCGCCATCATCGGGCATCTGGAAGCGGCGATCCCCTACGCGCCGACGGCGTTGGCTGACGCCCTTCGAGCCCTGATCCGCTGGTATCAGTCGGGTGAAGAGGCGGACCGCGAGGCGTTCGACATCGCGTGGGTCGCCAACCGTGAGTCCACGGTGGACACGATGAACGGATTCATCGAGGTCTACATGGATGCGCGGGGGATCAAGGGCGCCTGGGAGGGCGTGGTCTATTACGTCAATCAGGACAAGACCGCGAAGATTCAACGGCTCGCGGACAACGCACAGTGGTTCGAGGATCGCCTGCCAATTGACCCCCGGTACCGAAAGCCGGAGGTACGCGGGGTCTCCGCGCGGGCCATCGAGGTCGTGTTCGAAACAGGCGATTCCGGACCGGTGACGCCCATCGGGGTGAACCTGCCGAACGATCAGCGCATCCGCGAACGGTACGGCAGCAAGTCGGTGTCGCTGTCGAACGTCATTGAAGCGTACGAACAGTCCACCCTGGATGCCTTCCGTCAGGAGTTTTCGTGGAACGAGGACGAAGTCGCCCGCGCGAAGCGATGGGGTGCGTTCGCGAGCGAACTGACCACCGAGATCCATGAGGTCATCGGCCACAGCTCAGGTCGGATGGCTGACCGGCTGAGAGCCCAGCCTCAGGAGCTGCTGAAGGAGCAGTACTCGGCACTCGAGGAGACCCGCGCCGACCTGATCGCCTTGTACTTCGTGGCCGATCCCTACCTGGTCGCGCTGGGTCTGGTCGGCGACGTCGACCACGACGAGATGGTGCGCACCGAGTACGAGGCGTACGCCCGCACGCCGCTGATGCAGTTGCGTCGGGTCCGTCAGGGCACGCACCTCGAGGAAGATCACATGCGCAACCGTCAGGCCATCGTCCACTGGCTGATGGCTCACACGACGGCCATCGACATCCGGCGGCGGGATGACAGGACGTTCTACGTGATGAACGATGCCGTCGCCTTCCGCGGCGGGGTGGGGCGGATGCTTGCCGAGGTGCAGCGCATCAAGTCCGAAGGAGACTACGCGGCGGCCAGGGCCCTGTTCGAGACCTACGGCGTGCACTTCGATCCCGAGCTGCGGGACGAAGTCGTCGTGAGAGTCGATCGCCTGAACCTGCCCTCGTACACGGGCTTCGTGATGCCCGCGCTTGACGCCATCCGCGCCCCCGACGGGTCGATTCGCGACGTGGAGATCTCCTACCCGTGCGACCTCACGGCGCAAATGCTGGCCCTGTCCGCCGAACGCCGCTCGCGCCTGCCCACGCCGACGATGACGGACTGACGCGCGCGCATCCAACGCTTGCCCAGGCCATTACAATGACGTTTCGGCTGCCGAGGCATCCCGCCTCGCGGCGTTTGCTCGTCGGTCACATGCACTGGGCATTCTTCCTCCTCGCGCCTTGCGATCCGGGGCCTCGACGCCCGAATACGTCACCGTCATCGTGAAACGCAGGACTTAGAATCGAGTGATGTCCAGACGCCCAGCGGGGCACGCGCGTTTCGCGGTACGCCGCGTGTTGACGGCCCTGGTGTGTGCCGCCGCCGCGGTCTCGCCTGCCCACACGCAACCGGCTGCGTCACTCGCCGAGCGAATCCTCCTGGCAGAGGACGCGCGGGCGCAGACGCCTGCCGAGCTGGCCACCCTTCGCCAGAGTCTGACCAGCCCGGACCTCGCCGTGCGTCGCCAGGCCGTGCGTGCCATCGGCCGTCTGGAGCGGCCCGACCTGATCCCCGCGCTGACGCCCGTCCTGGCCGATCGGAGCCTCGAGCTGCGAATCGAGGCGGCCAACGCCGTCGGCCAGCTGGCGCGCGGTCAGGCCGGCGTGGCGTCCGCCAAGCCTCGATTGCTGGCACGCGCGAAGGTCGAGCGCGATCCGCGGGTGTGGGGCGTCGTCGCCGCCACGCTCGGCCGGCTGCCGTTCTCGGCGGCATCCGATGTCTCCGAGGTCGAAACGGCGATTGCCGTAGTCCTGCCCACCCCGACCTCGACCGCCATCCAGATCGACGCGGTGCTGGGAGCGACGGAAGGCCTCGAGGCGCTGGCGCGCCAGAGCCACAAACTGTCGCCGTTCAAAGCGACCACGATCGAGGCTCTGCGAGCCGCGAGCGCGTTGGAAGGCAGGCCCCAGGACGCGGACAAGCTCGCGCGTATCAGGCGCTTCGCCGTGCTCGCGCTCACAGCGGCCGGTGCGACCTCCCGGCAGGACCTCGAGCGCGGTGTCGCCGACCCGGACGAAGAGGTGCGGCGCATGACCATGGTGGCGGCCAGGGCGGAGGTGGAGGGGCGAGAGAGCACGGTGGACCAGGGACTGGCCGACCAGGCGCCTCGCGTGAGGTACGAAGCCCTGCAGACGTGGGGCCGGATGTTTCAGGGGCGCTCGTGCGAACGGCTCCAGGCTGCGGTGCGCGATACGAACCCGCATGTCGCGCTGCTGGCGATCGACCTGCTCGGCAATGGCTGTCCGGCGGGTCAGTCTGGGCTCGCGCCGCTGCAGGCGCTGGCCGAACTGCTGACAGCTCGACCGAGAGAGTGGCATAAACCGGCTCACGCCCTCGTGTCGCTGGCGAAGGTCTCGCCCGTCGACGCGAGAACGCTCCTGCCGCGCTACCTCACTCATGCGATCTGGCAGGTGCGGATGTACGCGGCAAGGGCGGCAGGGGTGCTCGCGGCCATCGGAGAGCTGGAGACGCTCGGGGAGGATCCAGACGACAATGTGCGGGAGGCGGCGCTTGGCGAACTGGTGCGACTCAAGCGCAAAGAGGCCGGGCGAGTGGCGCTTGCGGCCCTCTCACGGAAAGACTACCAGCTGGTGCGCACGGCGGCGCGCGCGCTGACCGCGGATGCTTCACCGGAGGCGGCACCCGCGCTGCTCGCGGCCATGCAACGGATCACTGCCGAGCGCAAGGATACGTCGCGCGATCCGCGCATGGCCATCCTCGACGCGCTCAAGGCCATCGGTGGATCCGATGGTGTGAAGCTCGGCGGCGATCCGGCCGCGGCTCTCGCGCCGTATCTCACGGATTTCGATTCCGCCGTCGCCGGTCGTACGGGTGAGCTGCTTCAAGCGTGGGGCAGACCGCACGCCGTCGCGCCACGGCCGTTGCCCAGGCCCGTGGTCTCGAGGGAGGCCGTCGAGGCGCTGCGGCATACGCGACTCCGCGTCGCGATGGCCGGGCTCGGCGTGTTCGAGCTTCGCCTGCTGGTCGACGACGCGCCGCTGACGGCCCTTCGCGTCGCCACTCGGGCCCGCGAGGGGTATTACAACGGGCTCACCTTCCATCGCGTCGCCCCGAATTTCGTCATCCAGGGCGGCAGCCCGGGCGCAAACGAGTACGTCGGCGACGCCGCCTACATGCGAGACGAGGTCGGACTCGCGTCGCACCGGCGTGGGACGGTCGGCATCTCCACCCGCGGGCGCGACACCGGCGACGCCCAGATCTTCGTCAACCTCGTCGATTCGCCGCGCCTCGACCACGCCTACACCGTTTTTGCGGAGGTCGTCTCCGGCATGGACGTGGTCGATGCGGTGGTCGAGGGCGATGTGATCGAGAGGGTCGAGGTCGCCCGGACGCGGCCATGATCTCTTCCCGGATCCCGCGAGACCTCACCGAGAACGCCACGACGCGGACGCTGCGGGCGATGCGGCAGCGCGGCGTCGAGATCGTCGATCTGACCGCGTCCAACCCGACCACGGCAGGCCTGGCGTATCCGGCCGATCTGCTGGCGGGACTGACGGTGGCAGGCGCGCGCGTCTACGATCCACAGCCCCTGGGCCTCCACTCGGCTCGAGAAGCGGTCGCGGACGACTTCAGGCGCCGCGGAGTGGCGGTCGATCCCGATCACGTGACGCTGGCGGCGAGCACCAGCGAGGCCTATGCGCTCCTGTTCAAGCTCCTGTGCGACGCCGGCGATGCCGTGCTCGTGCCGCGGCCGAGCTACCCGTTGTTCGATCACCTCGCCCGATTGGAGTCCATCGAGTCACGACCGTATCGCCTCGACGATCACGGCGCCTGGCGCATCGACTTCGACCACCTCCGGAGCCAAATCACCAATCGCGTCCGAGCGATCCTCGTGGTGTCGCCGAACAATCCCACCGGGTCCTATCTCCATCGAGACGACCTGGCCGTGCTCGCGAGCCTCTCGGCCGCCCACGACCTGATGCTGGTCGGCGACGAAGTCTTCGCGGACTATCCATTGGACGCGGCCCCCGGCGCGGCGCCGGTGCTCGCGGCCGGCGAGGGCGTCGTGTGCAGCCTTGGCGGGCTCTCGAAAAGCGCAGGCCTTCCTCAACTCAAGCTCGGCTGGATGGCATTTGGCGGCGCCTCGGCTCGTGTGTCTCCGCTGATGGGGGCCCTCGAAGTGATTGCCGACACCTATCTCTCGGTATCGACGCCTGTTCAGATGGCGCTCACCGCGCTCATGGCGCACGGGGCGATGGTCAGACAGGAGATTCGGGCGCGACTCCTGCGCAACCTGGCGGCCCTGCGCGACGCGGCGGGGCAGGTGCCCGCGGTGTCGGTCCTGCCCGTCGAAGGCGGCTGGTCGGCTGTCGTCCAGGTGCCGGCCTTCCGAGGCGAGGAAGAGCTGGTCCTGGAGCTGCTGGAAGAGGATCGCGTTCTGGTGCACCCCGGGTACTTTTTCGACTTCGAGCGCGAGGCCTATCTCGTCCTCAGCCTGCTCGTCGAGCCACGCCTGTTCGATCTCGGCGTGGGCCGCGTCCTGGCGCGCGCGACGCGCGAGAACATCCGCGCATGAACAGGCGTCGAAGCGGCGTGATGGCGCCGCTGTTCTCGCTGGCGTCCACGAAGAGCTGGGGAGTCGGTGAATACCTCGATCTGCCGTTGTTTGCGGAGTGGCTCGCCGCGGCCCGCCAGTCCTTCGTGCAGATCCTGCCGATCACCGAAATCCCACAAGCCGACACCTCGCCGTATTCCGCGCTGACGGCCATGGCCCTCGACCCCATCCACATCTCGCTGCCAGCGCTCGAGGATTTTGCGGCATTGGGCGGCGAATCGGCGCTTGGTTCGCGCGATCGTGCCACGCTCCGGCGCCTCAGGCAGGGTGCGCGCGTCGAGCACCGGGCCGTGCGGCGACTCAAAGAGCGATGGCTGCGCCGCGCGTTCAACCATTTCCGGACGTCCACGCTGGCGCCCGCCGCGCCGCGAGCGGCGCGCTTCGCCGAGTTCGTGCGAGCCGAGTCGGACTGGCTCGGGGATCACGCGCTCTTTCAGGCGCTGCGTCAGAGCCGAGCGCTCACGCCATGGTGGGAATGGCCGGCACCTCTTGCCCGGAGGGAGCCTGCGGCGCTGGCTCGCGCCCGCGAGGACCTGCACGACCAGATTACGTTTCTCCAATACGTCCAGTGGGTTGCGGCCGAGCAATGGGATCAGGCGCGCCTGGCCGCTGCCCCCGTGGAGGTCTTCGGAGACCTGCCATTCATGATCTCCGCCGACAGCTCCGACGTGTGGATGAGGCCAGACGAGTTTCGCTTCGACGCCACCGTCGGCGTTCCGCCCGACACGTTCAGCGAGACGGGTCAGGACTGGGGGCTGCCGCCGTGGCGCTGGGAGGTCATGGCCGAAGGTGATTTTGCCTGGATGCGTCGTCGGGCAGCGCGCAACGCGGCCTTGTTCGACGGGTTCCGCCTCGATCACCTCGTCGGGCTGTACCGCACCTACATTCGCCCGACCGACCCGGCGGTAGAACCTTTCTTCTCTCCCGGCGACGAGCCGACGCAAGGGCGGCTGGGCGAGCACCTCGTGCGCATCTATGTCGACACGGGCGCGGAGATCATCGCCGAAGACCTGGGCACCGTCCCCCCGTTCGTGCGGGCATCGCTCGATAGGCTGGGTGTCCCCGGCTTCAAAGTCATGCGGTGGGAGCGCGTCTGGGATGCCGAAGACCAGCCATACATCGATCCCTCGCAGTACCCGGAGTCCTCGGTCGCAACGACGGGCACCCACGATACCGAGCCACTGGTCTGCTGGTGGGACGAACTGGCTCCGGCAGAGCGGCTGGAAGTCCTGCAGATCCCTTCGGTCGCCAGCCGCACGGCGCCCCACGGCGACGCCGACGCGCTCGCCCAGGGTGAGCTACCGTCGCCAGTCCTCAAGGCACTGCTCGGGGCGCTCCTCGACGCGCCTTCTCGCCTCGTCATCTTCCCGATCCAAGACGCGTTCGGATGGCCGGCTCGCATCAACACGCCCGCGCTCGTCGATGCGATGAACTGGACGTGGCGGCTGCCGATTCCGGTCGATCGCCTCGGTTCGAGCGAGGAGGCTTCGTTTCGGGCTGCGGCGTTGGCGTCGATGACGGCCGAAGCCGGGCGGTAGCGCACCGACGAGGGGGCGTCGTCGCCGGCGAGCGAGTCCCCGCCGTTGGCGCCGGAGCCACCTATTTCATGCGCATGAGGTCGGCTTCCGCGGCAATGTAGCCGAAGGCCGACCACTGCGGACCCGTGGTCACCTTCTCGAAAATCTGCCGTGCCCGGTCGCGGTTGCCGTTGACGTAGTACCAGTTGCCCACGCCGTACCCCTGTGTCGCAATCGTGAGGTCGTCGGCGTTTGCGGGATCGAGCAGCGTTTCGGGCTTCTCGAGCCCCTTGTACATCAGCAGCCGCCGATGGTACGACCCGTTTTCGAGAATCTCCATCTTCGGCGTGATGCGCTCCAGGAGCTCTGCCGCTTCGGCCTTGCGGTTCAGCCGCATCAGCGACATCCACAGCCAGTCTGCGGTCGCCGTCACCGAGTCGTCATTGGTGGACACCTTCATGCACTCCAAGTACGCATCAACGGCCCGCGAGTAGTCGCCGTTGAGATAGTGCGCCAGGCCGAGGTGGTACCAGATGTTGAACTGCAGCGTGCTGCGGGGCTTGCCAGAGGGGTTCGGTGCGCCGTCGGGCTCGATCTCGTCAGGCGTGCCTTTGACGAGCGACACCGTCTGGTCGAAGTCCGCGACGGCTCGGTCGAATTGCCGGGTGGTGATGTAGCGGTGGCCGCGATGCCGGTACGGCCGCGGGTTGGCGGGGTCGGCGGCAATGGCCTTCGAGAACATCGCGATGGCGTCCTGATATCGCCACAGGTACCCGAGCCGTCGGCCGACCCAGATGGCGGCGTTGGTGTCTCCCGGCCTCGCCGCGAGGTCTTTCTCTGCTTGCGCGAGGTCTGCCTCGAGCTTGGCGCGGTTTGCCAAGGTGATTGGAAACAGCGGCTTGCCGGCGAGCGAGACGGCCTCCTCCTTCTGCGCCGCAGGCATCGTCGTCAGGCAGAGCGCGATCGTCGTCATCGTCAAACAGATTCGCATCATTCAATCCTTTTCCACGGGTTCTGGGCTCACCACATCGTCTGGGAGCCCGAGCAGATTGGCGCTCTGCACGATCCTGGGCACGGTGTCGAGGCTCTGCAGCGGGACGATGTCCTGGCCGGCCGCGGCGCCGAGCTCTTTGAACTTCCGCGCCGTCACCAGCACGCGCGTCTCATAGGAGCCGACCGTCTCGTTGAACGCCCGCACGGCGCCATCGAGTCGCGTGCGGAGGGTGTCCAGGTACTCCGTCATCCTCGAGACCCGTGCGTACAGCTCGCGTCCCAGGGCCTGAATCTCCTCGGCGTTCTCCGCCAGTCGCTCCTGCCGCCAGCCATGAGCGACCACCTGCAGCAAGGCGATGAGCGTGATTGGGCTGGCAGGAAAGACGTGGTGCCGGACTCCCAGATCCACGAGTGCCGGGTCCTGCTGCAGCGCGGCCTGAAAGAACGCCTCGCCCGGCAGGAACATGACGACGAACTCGGGCGAGGGCTGCAGCTGTTCCCAGTAGCCCTTGGCGCCGAGCTTGAGCACATGCTCGCGCACCTGACGCGCATGGTCGCCCAGCCGTCGATCACGCACGCTCTCGTCGGGCGTCTCCTGCGCGTCGAGGTACGCCTCGAGCGGCACCTTCGCATCGACGACAATGGCGCGGCCGCCCGGGAGGCGCACGACGAGATCCGGACGCTGCCGTCCCGCGTCACCGATGAGCGTGGGCTGCTCGAGAAAGTCGCAATGGTCGAGCATGCCAGCCAGCTCGACGACGCGACGCAACTGCATTTCGCCCCATCGCCCCCGAATGGCGGGCGATCGCAGGGCTTTCACGAGATTCTGCGTCTCCGAGCGCAGCCGCTCCTGCTGCAGGTGCAGGTCGGCGAGCAGGGCCGTGATCGCCGATCCGGTCTGGATGCGTCCACGCTCGGAATCGGCGAGTTTCTTGTCGACCTCGCTGAGCGTGTCGCGAATGGGTTGCACGAGGTCCGCGAGCGCTTGTTGACGCTTGTCGAGGGCGCCGACGGCATCCTTCTGGACGTGACCCAGCTTCTGATCCGCCAGCTTCAGGAATTCCTCGGTGGAGGCGCGCAGCGCGGCCCCGGCCAACGCCTCGAACGACTCTTTGAGCTGCCCCTGCGCGCGCTGGAGCATCGCGAGCTGATCGGGCACCGCCTGCCGCTCATGGGCGAGCTCGGCGCGCAAGCGGGCGTTGTCTTCGCGAATGGCGATCGCCGTGCCGCTGCTGCGCGCGAGGAGCCAGCCCACACCAAGTCCCGCGATGAGCGCTCCTGCCGCGACGATCCAACCCACCTCGATCAACGTCTCCCCGCTGGAAAACTTGGCGCTGCGGATTCCCAATTACCTGAGTCACGTTCTTTCGCCCCGCCGGAGGGGCCAGCCGACACGCCCGCTGGCGATCCGGAGCCGCCGCGGCGCGGGCTCGACCCTCCGAGGCGGAGCCTCGCGAGCGGTGAGCGCCCGACACGTCGTTGCTTCGGGAGGCTCTGAAGACACGGGGTGGCGGCTGTCACGGCAGTGAGGTTGGCCGCGGAGCCGGTGTCGGTTTGGGCAGCGGCTTGCGCGGCAGGGGCTGTTCGCGGTTGGCGGTATGGTACGCGAAGGCGGCGGTGATGACGGCGTTCTTCATCAGGTCGGCGGCGATCAGCTGATCGTACACATCGAGATTGGAGTGGTGCGTGCGGCTCGAGTACTGCACGGGGTCCTGGATGAACTGGAATCCCGGCAGGCCGACGGCGTTGAACGACAGGTGATCGGTGCCCCCGGTGTTTCGGATCGTGAGGTGCGCCATGCCCAGGTTCTCGAGCGACGTCATCCAGGCGCGAAAAATGGGGGCGACGGCCTCGTTGCCCTGGAGGTACACCCCCCGGTACTGGCCCGTTCCGTTGTCCATGTTGAAGTAGCCGGCCAGCCGGGCGTGTTCGGGTTTGACCTTCATGTCAGCCACGTCGGCGAAATGATTGCGCACGTACATGCGCGACCCGATGAGCCCTTGCTCCTCGCCGGTCCACAGCCCCAGGCGCACGGTCCGGCGCATCCGCACGCCCGACTGCTTGAGGATTCGCATTGCCTCCATCATGACGGCCGACCCCGACGCGTTGTCCACGCTCCCGGTCCCGGCATGCCACGAGTCGAAGTGCGCTCCCAGCATGACGACTTCGTCGGCCTTGTCGGTCCCGGGAATCTCAGCGACGATGTTGAACATGCTCAGGTCGCCGTCGTGAAAGGTGTTGCGGACGTCGATCTCGAGCGTAGCGGACTGACCGCGCGCCAGCAGTCGCGCGATGTGGTTGTAGTGCTCGGTGGCAACCGCCAACTGCGGAGCAACGGGCGGATCCTTGGCGTTTCGGGACCCACCGCTCCCCACCACCACACTGCCGCTATCGCCGCGACCATTGCCGGGTTCGAGGACGGCCACGACACCTTCACTCACCAGGAACGCGTGGCGTCTTGCCGCCAATTGCTGCCCGCCCGGCCCGCCCCGGCCCCCGGGCCCGCCCTGCGGCGGCGCCACGGGCTGAGCCGCCATCTCTTCGAGGTTTTCGGTGGACAGACGCCGGGCAGGCGCTTCGAAGAGCGGGGCGACCGTCCTGGCGTTCTGCAGCAGCACGATTCGACCCTTGAGCTTGCCGCGGAACTTATCGAAATCCGACTCGCTGGCGAGCGGAGCAAGGATGGCCTCGGCGGTCACCGCTCCCTTGGTGCCAGGCGTCCATGCGCGCGCGTACGCCAGCACGGGCCACGCCGAGGGTTTCACCACGTGCAGCACGGTGCGCTCGTTGCTCCACCCCCGGCCAAACTCCGTGCCCCACGGTTCGAGGGCCACGTTGGCCAGGCCCCACTCCGTCAGCGTCTTCCTGGTCCAGTCCGCGGCGGCGCGCATCTGCGGTGAATTGGTGAGACGCGGCCCGTGCACTTCGGTCAGCCACCAGGCAAGGTCCATCACCTGCGATCGTTCGAACCCCTCTTGTTTGAGCCTGGTCAACACGTCGAGGTCGACCGGCTCGGCCGGCTGCGTCTGCCCGATCGCTACGGCGCCAAGCAGCGCCGCACCCACCATCAGCAACGACACTCGCATTCGTGTGGCCTTCATTGCGCCCTCCCTGCCCTCAAGGTCCCGAGTCTATCGAGCGCGCTCGCCTCGAGCAACCCGAGCAGGAAATCGACCAGAAACCCGGGCTGTGCCCGCTGCTGCACGCGGTGGCGTCCACAAAACCGTGTCGCGGACGGCTGGTCGCTGCTACAGTGATAAGAACCCCCACGCACGGCAGTTGCCATGACCCCAGTGACAGCGCCCGCGGGAGCCGGCTCGCCTCCCGTCTTTCGCGATGGCTTTGGCGCCCGATGGGTGGCGCCCGATCCGGACGGCGGCGACCCCGCCGAGGTGCTGTCGTTCGCGCGGGAGTTCGTGCAGGCGCCTGATTTTGCGGCCGCGGTGGGCGAGCGCGTGGCTCGTCTGGCGCTGGCGCGCCATTCCCTGTACGCGCGGGTGCGACGCCTCGATCGTCCCGTCCCGGATGCGTTGTTCCTCTACTCGGATCATATGCCCGGGTGGCGGCTGGCCGACGCGCTTCAGATCGCGCAGCGCGAACGCCTGGTGCTCGAGATAGGCTCCATCCTCGTCTTGATGCGTCAGCTGATCCCGACAGTGGCCATGTTCTCGCGACATCACCGCGATGCGGCGATCGGCACCCTGGCCCCGGAACGGCTCATCCTCACGCCCGAGAACCGCCTCGTGCTCGCCGAGTACGTGCTGGCCCCTGGGCTCGAGCGGCTGCACATCTCGCGAGAACGGTTGTGGCGTGAGTTCCGCGTCGTGATGCCGACCTGGGCCAACCCGTCGCAGATTCCACCCGCGGCAGACGTGGTGGGCATGGGCATCGTGGCCTTGTCGTTGCTCCTGGGCCGGGCGATCGGCGAGGAGGAATACCTTGCGCTCGGCGATCTCGTCGAGTCGGCGACGGAAACGATCGCTGGGACCACGCGACGCTTGTCCGAGGGTTTTGCGTCGTGGGTGGCGCGAGCCCTTCAGTTCGGCGACAGCGGTTTCAAGTCGCCCCACGAGGCGCAAGTCGCCTTCGAGGAGATGCTCGGACGAGAACGAGCGTACACGACGTCGGCCAGCCAGCTCGAGCTGTTCGTCGCGCGCCTGGAGAAGGCTTCGCCACTGCCGCCACCCCCCGCCAAACATCCCTCGGGTGCGCGCCCCGCCGCCGGCTCCGGTTCCCGCGTGGCGGTGACTCCCCTGGCTACCCCACCGGGCGCGTCCGCGATTGCCACGGCCCCTTCGCCGCCCGCACACGCGACGCCAAGCGCTCTCGAGAGTCCACCGCCCGTCGAGCCGACGCGGCCATCCCTGTCGGCGGCCGAGCCAGCGAGTGAGCGTCAACCAGCGTCCGCACGCGTGGCTTCGGGCGGATGGACTCGATTCCTCCTCGCGCTGCTCGGCGGCATCGTGGCCGTCGAGACGGTGTGGCTCGTCACGGGCCCCTCCACCCAGCCCGGTCCCCTCGCGCAGGGATCGCTCGGCGTCCAGTCGCGACCAGTTGCTGCTCGCGTCTCGGTGGACGGGGAAGATCGAGGCATTACGCCCCTGTCCCTCGACCTGACGACCGGTGCGCATGTCCTGGAAGTCCGGGTCGGTCGCTCGGAGCCCCGGGTGATCCCGATTGATATTCGCGCGGGGGTCAGGAGCGAGCTGTACGTCGAGTTGCAGAGCGTTGCCACCGTCGGCGGCCTGGACATCAGGACCGAACCCTCCAGCGCCAAGGTGACCGTCAACGGGCAGTTTCGCGGGACGACGCCACTGGTCCTGCGCGACCTGCCTCCCGGGGATCTCGAGGTGCTGCTCGAGTCCGGCAAACGGCAGGTTCGCCAGCGCGTGCGCATCGAGCCTGGGATCACGGGCCACTTGATCGTGCCTCTTGGCGGCCAGTAGCCACGCCACCGAGGGGAATTCGTCGCCCCGCCCTGGGGGTTCCGGTGTAGGATCAGCCCCTCCCGGAGGGAACAGGCATGAAACGGATAGTTGTGCTGTCATGTGGAATTGTGCTCGCGTCGGCCATTCCGGCACTGGCGCAAAAGGCAATCGCGGAGCCGCTGGCGCGAAGCGCGGCAGGAACGTTCCGCAATCTCGTGGAATCGGCGGAAAAAATGCCCGAGGCGGACTACAGCTTCCAGGCGACCAGGGATACGCGGACGTTTGCCGGGTTCGTGGGGCACACCGTCAACGCGGCCTACAACTCCTGTTCGCGGGCCAAGGGTGAAGCCAACCCCAACAAGGAAGATCTGGAGAAGGTGACGTCAAAGGCCACGCTCGTGGCGGCTGCCAAAGCCGTGCAGTCCTACTGCGATGCGGTGTACGCCGCCCAGACCGATGCGTCGCTCGGCGAGATGGTGGCCGCGGGTCAGCAGCAGGTGCCGCGCGCACAGTTGCTCATCGGCCTCATCAGCCACAACATGAACGAGTACGGCCAGAAGGTGATTCTGATGCGCCTCAAGGGCATCGTGCCGCCGACGACCGAGCGTACCCAGAAGCCGCGTCCGCCCGGCGCGGAGGAGTAACAACGGGCTCTGGAATGATCGACCCGTTCAGCGCTCCGTCGGCCTCGCCCGTGTCCTTGCGAGACGAGGCGGCGGTCGTGGTCTCCACGGTGCCGCGGTCGGCGCGGCAACGGTTGCCGCTGAACGCGGCCCTCGTCGTGGTGATCCTCCTGTCGCTGGGCGTAACGGCTGGCTGCTACCCGGGCGATCGAGAGGACTCGCCCCCCCGCTCTCACCGGGGCAGTGATATCTTCCTCGCCCATGAAGCCGACGTGCTCCGTGCCCTGGTCCCCCAGCGCACGACGCTTGCCGCCCTGCTGCGCTCACACGACCTCCTCGCGCAGGAGATCGGCGCGCTGGTGGCACGTGCCGGCAAGGCGTTCGATCTCCGCCGGGTGCGCGCCGGGCAGCCCTATCAGATCGAGCGGCGGAAGGATGGCCGCATCCACAGGTTCGAGTACGAAATCGACCTCGAACGCCGGCTCGTCGTCGGTCGTGAAGACCACGCGGACGCCGTGTTTCGCGCCGAGATCGCGGCCATTCCCCGAACGCTCACCGCGGTGACGGTCGAGGGCACGATCAGCCGGGCAACCCCGTCGCTGGTCCAGGCGCTCGATGCGGCCGGCGAACGGCTGGAGCTCTCGCTGGCGATGGCCGACGTTTTTTCAGGTGAGGTCGACTTCACCAGCGACCTCCAATCCGGCGACCAGTTTCGGCTCCTCGTCGAACGTGCGGAGCGCGACGACGGCACATTCGCCGGCTATGGGCCGATTCTCGCCGCGGAGTTCGACAACGACGGCCGCCGGCTGACGGCCATCCGCTTCACGCCGCCGGGTGGCAAACCCGGGCATTACGACGAGCAAGGGCGATCGCTCAAGCGCCTCTTTCTCAAGTCGCCTCTCCGGTTCGAGCCTCGCGTGACCTCCGCGTTCTCACGCGCGCGGCGACATCCCATCCTGAACCTGACCCGGGCGCACAACGGCGTGGACTATTCGGCGCCCACCGGTGCGCCCGTCGTGGCCGTCAGCAGCGGCGTGGTCACGCTGGCGGGCTGGACCAACGGCGGCGGCCGGACGGTGAGGATTCGCCACACGAGCGGATACGAAAGCGAATACCTGCACCTGTCGGCGATCGCAGCCGGCGTGGGCTCCGGCGTGCGCGTCGCGCAGGGCGCGCTCATTGGACGCGTGGGCGCGACGGGCCTGGCCACCGCGCCGCATCTGCACTATGGGCTGCGCAAGAACGGCGCCTACGTGAATCCGCTGCGAGAACACCAGAACATGCCGCCAGGGGAGCCCGTGCCGGCCCTCCACTTGGCGGCCTTCGGGCGGGAGCGGGATCGCGTGATGCTGAGACTCACGCAGATCGCCACCCGCGCGAACTGACTCGCTCCGCCGTTTCAATCCGGACCGCTCGTTCTCCGCCTCGTGAGGGAGGCGCAGACGGCGCCAGCACGAACGATATAATCGGAGGTTTCATGGCCTCCATTTTTCCCTTCGCGGCCCTGCGTCCTGTTCCGACCGCCGCCGCGGCCGTGGCGGCCGTCCCCTACGACGTCGTCAGCACCGACGAAGCGCGGGCACTCGCGGAGGGCAATCCCCTGAGCTTCCTCCGCGTGTCGCGAGCCGAGGTCGATCTTCCAGCGGATGTGGACCCCCATAGCGACGAGGTGTACGAACGGGCGGCGCAGAACCTCAACGACCTGCGTTCGCGTGCGCCGCTGATCGAGGAAGACCAACCGACCTTCTACGTGTACCGGCTGCAGATGGACGGACATTCGCAGACGGGCGTTGCGGCGTGTTTTTCGTTGGACGAGTACGAAGCCGATCGCATTCGCAGGCACGAGACGACGCGCCCCGACAAGGAAGACGATCGAACCAGGCACATGCTGGCGCTTCGGGCGCAGACCGGGCCGGTGTTCCTCACCTATCCAGCTTCTGCGGCCGTCGGCGCGATCATCGACGTGGCCACCGCCGCGCCGCCGCTCTGTGATTTCGTGGCGGCCGACCAGGTTCGGCATTCGATGTGGACGGTGGAGGAGTCGCAACATCCGGCGTTGACCCGGGGGTTCGACGCGGTAGCGTGCCTGTATATCGCCGATGGCCATCATCGTGCGGCCAGCGCGGCTCGAACACGACGGGCTCTGGAGGGGTGCGGCGCCGGAGAGCACGATCGCATGCTGGCCGTCGCCTTCCCCGACAGCCAGGTGCAGATCCTCCCCTACAACCGCGTCGTCCGCGACCTTGCGGGCCGGGCCCCCAAGGAGTTTCTCAGCGAGGTCGCCCGGCACGTCCCCGTCACCGAGGCGGCCGACGGCGAGGCGGTTCAAAAGGGGCGGGCGTGCATGTACGTCGACGGCCGCTGGTACGCACTCCACCTCGGCGCGTCCGAGTCGCGAGGCGACTTGTCCGCAACCCTGGACGTGAGCGTGCTCCAGGACACGGTGCTGGCCCCGGTGCTGGGCATTCACGACGTGCGCACCGACGGCCGGATCGACTTTGTCGGCGGCATCCGCGGATGCCGCGAACTGGTCCGCCTGGTCGACGCCGGAACCTTCGCGGTCGCGTTTTCGATCGCGCCGGTCACCGTACACGACCTGATGTCCGTGGCCGACGCCGGCGGCATCATGCCCCCCAAGTCCACGTGGTTCGAGCCGAAGCTCCGCGACGGCCTGCTGTCACACCTCATATGAGCCTGGCGAGGCAGGCCGGCCGCGACAAGCCAGGCCCGGGTGAGACCGCGCATCACCGTGGTGCGCCTGAAGGGGAGTGAAGGCTTTCAGATGACGATCCTGATCGCGGATGCGTTCGAAGCGTCAGGCCTCGAGGGTCTCCGCGCCCTCGGCTGTGAAGTGCGCTATGAGCCCAGCCTCGCAGACGCCGCGCTGGCCGATGCACTGGCCTCGACCCAGGCACGAGTCCTGATCGTGCGTTCGACCCGCGTCACGGAAGCCATGCTCGATGTCGGCCGGCTGTCGCTGATCGTCCGCGCTGGTGCCGGGGTGAACACCATCGATGTCGCGGCGGCTTCACGACGAGGCATCTACGTGTCGAACTGCCCGGGCAAGAACGCCGTGGCGGTCGCGGAACTGGCATTTGCCCTGATGCTGGCCCTCGACCGGCGCATCGCCGACAACGTGACGGCCCTGCGAGAGGGGCAGTGGAACAAGAAGGAGTTCTCGAAAGCCCGCGGCTTGTTCGGCTGCGTGCTCGGCCTGCTCGGCTTCGGTCACATTGGCCAGGAAGTGGCGCGGCGAGCCCACGGGTTTGGCATGCCGGTGCTCGTGTGGAGCCGGCGGTTCGCCGATGACGCCGCCCTTCGCCGCAAGGCGGCCGAGGAGTTCGGCGTCGAAGTGGTCGCGTCGGCGGAGACGCTCGTCCAACGATCTCGGATCGTCAGCATCCACCTGGCCCTGACGAAGGAAACACGTGGTTTCGTTGGCGCGGCCTTGCTCGATAGAGCCCAGCCGGGCACGATGATCATCAACACTGCCAGGGCCGAGGTGCTCGACTACCAGGCCCTGGCCGACGCGATTACCTCGCGAGGGCTGCGGGCGGGTCTCGACGTCTACGCCCGGGAGCCCTCGGTGGCCGAAGGGCCGTTCGACGACCCGATCCTGTCTCTGCCCGGGGTGATCGGCACGCACCACATCGGAGCCTCCACTGACCAGGCCCAGGACGCCATCGCCGCCGAGACCGTCCGAATCGTGCGCATGTTCGTGGAAACAGGTCGCGTGCCCAACGTGGTCAACCTGGCCCTCCGCACACCGGCGACGCACATGCTGGTCGTGCGGCACCGAGATCGGCCGGGCGTGCTGGCGCATGTGTTCGACCGCCTGCGAGCAGCCGAGCTCAATGTCCAGGAGACCGAGAACATCATTTTCGAGGGCGCGCATGCGGCGGTCGCCCGAATCAACCTGGACGGGGCCCCGTCGGGCGACGCGCTCGACGAGATCCAGCGCGGCAACGCAGAGATTCTGGACCTGCAGTTGGTCGGGCTGCCTGGCGGGCCGGGGCAACCTCTCTAGCCGGAGGGCTCATCAGACTCGTCCCGGGGGCAGAGCCGGACCCGTCATGCCTCTCGGTCGGGTCTAGTGTCCGGAGCCGCGCGAGGCGCTAGACTGACGATTGAGCGAGAGGATGACAGGTGCAAGCGCCATGGCGATGACGACGGTGCAACGGATCCACAATTTTTCTGCCGGTCCGGCAGTTCTGCCGGTGCCGGTGCTCGAAGAAGCACAGCGCGACCTGGTGGCCCTTCCCGGGGTCGGCATGTCGATTCTGGAAGTCAGCCATCGCTCCCAGGCGTTCGAGGCCGTGCTGGCCCGTGCCGAGGCGGATCTTCGGGCTCTGGGCCAGATCCCCGCGTCGCACAAGGTGCTCTTCCTCCAGGGGGGCGCCTCGCTCCAGTTTTCCATGGTGCCCATGAATCTCCTGCCGCCTGGTCGCGCCGCCGACTACATCGTCACCGGCGGGTGGTCCCAGAAGGCCGTCAAGGAGGCCCAGCGTGTGGGCACCGTCCACATTGCCGCGTCGACGGAGGCGGAGGGGTTTACCCGCGTTCCCGGGCAGGACGAATTGCAGCTGACGCCCGAGGCTGCCTACGTCCACTTCACGTCGAACAACACCCTGTTCGGAACCCAGTGGAGGACCGAGCCTCTCGTCGGGACCGTTCCTCTCGTCGCCGACACTTCGTCGGACATGTTCAGCCGGCCAATCGACGTCTCGAAATACGGGCTGATCTACGCGGGCGCGCAGAAGAACCTGGGGCCCTCCGGTGTCACGCTGGTCATCGTGCGCGAAGATCTGTTGGCGCGCTCGGCCAAATCGCTGCCGACGATGCTGAGCTACGCCGTGCATACAGAGCATGGCTCGATGTACAACACGCCGCCGTGCTTCGGTATTTACCTGATTGGACTGGTGGCCAAGTGGGCTCTGGCTGAAGGGGGCCTCGCGGCCATCGCCGCGCGCAACGAGCGAAAGGCTCAAAAGCTCTACGCCGAGATCGACCGCACGGGTTTTTATCGCGGGACTGCCGAGGTGTCGTCACGCTCGCTCATGAACGTGACGTTCCGACTGGCGTCAGAAGCACTGGAGAAACGGTTCGTGCAGGAATCGACGGCGGCCGGGCTCGACGGCTTGAAGGGGCATCGCTCGGTCGGAGGGATGCGGGCGTCGATCTACAACGCGTTTCCCGAGGACGGCATCGACGCGCTCGTCAGCTTCATGCAGGATTTCGAGCGCCGGCAGGGATGAGGGGGCTGGCGCGCACCGCGCGCGCGCAGCTTCGCCCTGCTATTCCCGGGTTGGCCCGGCCCGCCGTCGCCGGCGCCCTCGGCGGCGCCGACGGGGCCTCCTGGTGTCCTCGGGTGCGGTGCCGTCGGCGGTCTCGCGTGGTCCTGGCGTCTGTGAGTCGAGGGCTTCGAGAAAGCCGCGCCAGTGTTCGAGCGCCTCCGGCGATCGGCCGTGAATTTCCAGCCACACGAGCGCTTCGCGAAACGGACCGCGGTGCACGAGCTGGCGTTTGGCGCGCGCAGACGATTCGAGGTCTTTCAGACGCCGTTGGACGGCGAGGATCTGACGAAGCCGATCGGTGTCGCGCCGCGCGACCGGGAGCAGGCCGATACGCAGCGGGGGCTCTTTCGGCCCGCGTGAGCGGCGAAATCGCTCGCCTGGGCGAGAGGGCCGTTGGACAGCGCCCTCTTCTGCACGCCGGTCGCCGGGAGGGTCGGGGCGCTCGTCCCACACGTTGACTTCATCCCTGTGTGGCATGAGCCCCAGCGGCACGAGCATCGTCCCGAGGAGGATCGGATTGGTCAGGGCGGGCGGCACGCCGTCGAACCGTGCCCGGTAGGCGTCCAGGTCACCGAGCGCGTGCCAGAGCGCGTCCTGCGTCGTGCCCCGATGCAGTTCGGGTGTCACCGGCTCGAGCAGCCCGTGACGAACCAGCAGGCGGAAAGTCTTCTCGGCCGCACCCGAGCGAAGGACTTTGTAGTACTCCTCGATCAACCTGGCCGGGGCGGCCGTGGCGATCAGACGTCGGTGTACTTGGATGCCGTCGACGACGGGGCCGTCCAGCTGGAAGTTGAGCCGTGCCGCCAGTGCGACCGCGCGCAGCATGCGCACAGGGTCTTCTTGAAACCGCTGATGCGGATCGCCGATGGCTCGAATGAGCCCGGCCTTGAGGTCCTGGAGCCCGCCTACGTAGTCGATGATGGCGAAGGTCGCGATGTCGTAGAAGAGCCCGTTGATCGTGAAATCCCGGCGAAAGGCGTCCTCCTCGGGGGTGCCGAACGTGTTGTCGTGACGAATCAGCAGATCTGCCGCCGGCGGTTCGACCTCACCACCGGTCGGGGGTTCGGTCGTCGCCGGCTCGAGTTCGGTTCCTGGGAGGAGGTGGCGCCGGAACGTGGCCACCTCGATCGCTTTGTCTCCGAAGCGGACGTGAGCGAGTCGAAAGCGGCGGCCGATGATCCAGCAGTTCCGAAACAGCTTCTTGATCTGGTAGGGATGCGCGTCGGTTCCGATGTCGAAGTCTTTCGGGCGCCGTTGGAGCAGCAGGTCCCGGACGCTGCCGCCTACCAGGTAGGCCGCGTAGTTGAACTGTTGCAGCCGGTAGAGCACCTTGAGCGCGTCGGGGTCGATGTCCCGTCGTGAGATCGGATGCTCCGATCGCGGGACGATCAGCGGCTGCACCATCGGGTGAGCATTGTACCGCGTGCTACCATCGCCGTATGGCACGCCTTGCCGTGCTGGCGGCCTTCGCGCTCTCGTGCCCGCTCGCCGTGAGCAGCGTGGCCTGGGCCCAGCAGCCAGCGAGTGAGCTGGCGCGGGCTCGCGCCCTCTACAATCAGCGCCAGTTTGACGAGGCCATCGTGGCCGCGGCCGCGGCGCGCCGCGTTCCCGCCACTGCGGACGAAGCCGCCATCGTTCTCGGGCGGGCGCATCTTGAGCGTTATCGCGAACGCGCGGATCCGTCGGACCTGTCGGCGGCGCGCGAGGCGCTCGGCGTGGTTCGTGTCGCCGACCTGCGCCCACGCGACGAGGTCGAACTGCTGCTGGCGTTCGGGCAGTCGATGTTCCTGGAAGATGACTTCGGCGCGGCCGCCGAGATGCTCGAAAGCGGTCTCGACAGGGCCGCCGCCGTCGACGGGCTTCTCGCTGAAGCCATGTACGAGTGGTGGGGCAGCGCCGTCGAGCGCCACGCCGGGACGATCGACAGAGACCGGCGAGTCGCCGCATTTGCCCGTCTCGCCGAGCGGAGCGCCCAGAGACTGGCGGCCAATCCGGCCTCTGCCGCGGCCAGCTACTGGCACGTGGTGGCGCTGCGCGGCACGGGCGACCTCGACCGGGCGTTGGACGCCGCCGTCGCCGCCTGGATTCGCGCACGTCTGATCGGCCCCCTGGCGCCGTCGCTGCGAGCGGACCTGGATCGACTCGTGCTGCAGGGCATCATCCCTGATCGCGTTCGGCCGCTCGTCACCGAACAACGGGGCGAGCTCGAGGCGCGGCTGCGCGCCAACTGGGAACTGGTCAAAGCCAAGTGGAATTAGCGCGCCGGAGTCCCAGGGGCACACGCTCGAGCGTGTGAGGCGGAGCCTCACCGCCCAACATGCTCGGCGGTCTGAGGCGAAGCCTCGCTAAGTACTGCGTTTCACAATTACGGTGGCATTCGGCCGCGATGCATCCCGCCTGGCGGCGTTGGGCCGTCCTCAAATACTCCAGGTGTTATAGGTGGTCGCGCCGTGCCATTCGGGCGCCGCGCCGCCCGCGGTGCGTCACCGTCATTGTGAAACGCAGTACTAAGTGCCCGGTCGTCAGGCGAGCGTTGACGGTCCACCGGGGAATCGTGCCGCGTCCCTCAGAGATCGCAGCTGAGTTCGGCGCCCTCATCCAGGTCCTCGTTCATGCGCGAGGTCAGGATGGGCAGCGTCCTGGGTTTGGGGGGCGGTCCGGTCCGTGACGCGAGCAGCGCCGATGCCGTCGCCAGGTACTCGACGCC
>JBQTIE010000286.1:0-3114 GCA_052389315.1 Acidobacteriota bacterium | reverse complement strand
GCGGGTGATCGGAAGCCATCGCAGCACCGGCTTCCTGCGAGCGTCGTACCCAACAGATCCGCCGGCGCCGCCGTGCTCGGACCGCCGACGATCGCAGATTCTACGACCGCGCCCCGATCCCCGGGTGGCAGAACCGCGCCCCGCGACGCTGGCCATCCCGACTGGATCGACCTTAGGACCCACCGGAGAACTCCGGATCGCAAGGCCCAGCCGGCCAAGTGGAACGACTCGATGCGCTTGACAAGCGTCGCGACGCCGCCGCGTGCCGGCCCTACACGAAGTTGATCCGGCGGTCAGTCGCCGGCCTGTTGTCGCCCTCGGTCGACCGTCCCCCGTCGTCGGTCACCGGTCGTAGGCCACCGGTCGTTCGCCGTTCGTCGTACGTCTTGGGTCGTACGTCTTGGGTCGTACCGCGTACGGCGTCGTAAGACCTCGGACGTACGCCGTTAGTCGAACGTGAGGCTACTGTCCCGCGGCCAGCAGGGTCGTCGCGAGCCGCGTATAGAGATCCACCGCCCGCTCGAGTTCCGCGACGTCCACGTATTCGTGATCCGTGTGCGCGACGTGGATCGATCCAGGACCCAGCAGGAGCGGCGTACCCCAGCGATCGAGGAACGGCACGTCGGTGGTGTATGCAAAGACCGCCGTCTCGAAGCCCGGGACGGTGTGCAGGGCCACCGGCGGCACTTCCATGAGGTCATCGACGCGGACTCGAGGGCCGACGGCGTCCCGCACGAGCCGCCGCAGCGGTTCGTGGCTGCCGACGCTGCGAAACACGACTTCGGCCTCCGCGTGCGCCGGCACGACGTTCGGCGCGACCCCGCCCCGCACCAGGCCCACCGTGTAGTGGGTGGCGCCAAGTCGATCGTCGGCCGGCCAGGCCACCGCCCTGAGCGCGACAAGCGCATCGAGCAGCGGTTCGATGGCCGACTCGCCCAGCTCGGGATACCCGGAGTGGGCGGCGCGGCCCTCGGCGCTGATCCGCACCCGGTACACGCCGCGGGTGGCGGCGCCCAGCCGGTTGTCCGTCGGTTCGCCGTTGATCAGATACCGGGACCGCGCGGCCATGCGGTTCGCCACGGGAGCGCCGTCGCTGCCGCGCTCTTCTCCGACGACGAACACGAGGCCGACGCGCGATTCGCCGGCCGCGCGCAGCCGCTCCGCCGCAGCCACCTGCACGGCCAATATGCCCTTCGCGTCGCACGCGCCCCGGCCGTAGAGGCGCCCGCCTTCGAGGCGGCTCGGAAAGAACGGCGGCACGCAGTCCAGATGCGTCGAAAACACCAGCTCCGGCTCGCCCACGGCGGCGATCACGTTGAAGCGACCGTCCGCCACGGGCTGCTCCAGCACCGAATACCCGCGCGCGCGCAGGTAGCCTGCGACCTCGCTTCCCACCTCGGCTTCGCGTCCGGTCGTCGAGTCGATGTCGATGAGGCGGCGCGCCAGCGCCACCGGATTTACCGGATCCACGCTTCGAGCTCCGTGCGCGTGTCCGTGCGGTCGTCCCGGTATTTCACGATGACGGGGGTCGCCAGCGACAGGCCCCAGTCACGGCCGGCGCCCACCGTGACCGCGCGCGCGCCCGGCACGACCACCGCGCCAGCAGGCACCACGAGCGGACTGCCCGGCGCGGGCCTGATGATCGTGCCACCCGGCAGATCGTAGACCGGCGTGGACCCGGTCAGCACCGTGCCGGCCGCGATCACCGCGCGCGTCCGAATCACCGCGCCTTCGTACACGCCCGTGTTTCCTCCGACCAGCACCTCGTCTTCGATGACGACCGGCATCGCGCCGACCGGCTCGATCACGCCGCCAATCTGTGCCCCCGCGCTGATGTGCACGCGTGCACCCACCTGCGCGCACGACCCGACGAGCGCGTGAGAGTCCACCAGCGTCCCCTCCCCGACATACGCCCCGATGTTGATGAACATCGGCGGCATGCAGATGACGCCCTTGGCCACGTAGGCGCCCTCGCGGACCGACGAACCGCCCGGGACAATGCGGACGCCGGCGCCCGGCCCGGGGTCCTTGAGCGGCATCGTGTCCTTGTCGTAGAACGGCAGCGAGCGTGCCTGGTCCGCACCGACCGACCAATCGACGATGTCGCCGAAGCGGAAGCCGAGGAGGATGCCCTGCTTGACCCAGGCGTTCACCCGCCATCCAGTCGGCGCCGCGGCGTCGGGTTCAGCCGCGCGCACGGCACCGGCACTCAGTGCGGCGCGCAGCTCGAGAAACGCCGATCGCGCGGCCGCGCGATCGGCTGACGCCCCTTCCTCATACAGGGTCTCGATGGTCTCTTGGAGCGTCATGAAGCGATTCCCGGCGCGGGCAGGGCCCGCATCATCACACGCCCCGCACATTCACCGGAAACGCATCCACGCCGCGACGTGAGGACGGCACGCAGGCTTCGCCCTACGCTGGCGCGTGCGCCACGACCGGAAGGCCGAGCTCCTTCAGGATCGCGACGATCTTCTCCTGCGACGCCGGCCTCGGCGACACCATCGGCAGCCGGTAGACCAGATCGCACAGCCCCATGGCCGCCATGGCGAACTTGACCGGGCCGGGGTTGGATTCGATGAAGTTGCCGAGCAGCAACGGCAGCAGCCGGGTGTGGATGCGTCGCGCCGTGGCATAGTCGCCGGATTCGGCGGCCTCGACCAGCTGCGTCATCTCCGCGGGGATCTCGTTGGACGCGACCGAAATGATGCCGCGGCCTCCCATCGCCATCAGCGGCAACGTCACGGCATCGTCGCCGGAGAGGACCAGGAAATCCTCGGGCACGGCCCGGCAGACCTCCGCCATCTGCTGGATGTTGCCCGAAGCCTCCTTGACGCCCACGATGTGGGGAATGGTCGCCAGGCGTGCACACGTCGCTGCATCGATGTTGCAACCCGTGCGCCCCGGCACGTTGTAGAGGACGATCGGCAGCGGCGTCGCGTCGGCCACGGCTTGAAAATGCCGATACAACCCCTCGGGGGTGGGTTTGTTGTAGTACGGCGTCACCGACAGCAGACCGTCGGCGCCGGCTTGCTGCATCGACCGCGCGGCGTGCGACACCTCCTTCGTGTCGTATCCGCCAGCACCCGCGAGCACGGGCACCCGTCCCGCGGCCTC
>JBQTIE010000285.1:0-3975 GCA_052389315.1 Acidobacteriota bacterium | reverse complement strand
GCGCGCCGTACTTCTTGGTGAAGCGCTCGACGCGGCCCTCGGTGTCGATCAGCTTCTGTCGGCCGGTGAAGAACGGGTGGCAGTTGGAGCAGATTTCGAGGTGCAGGTCTTTCTTGGTCGAGCGGGTTTTCCACGTCGCGCCGCAGGCGCAGTGGACGGTCACTTCTTCGTACTTGGGATGGATGCCTTCCTTCACGATCGTCTCCTCGGTACCGGATCCGGCGCCTCGGACAGGTCCTCTCGACCGGCCTCAGCGCGCTTTCCGGCGCCTGGTCCAAACCTCGAGTATAGCAGAGGCCACAGCCTGAGGCGTGCGGCCTGGATGCCCCATCCGAGGGCCAGCCAGACCAGGAGGACACCGAGCGGGTAGGCGAAGAGCCGCGGGAAGGAGAGACCGATGGCGCCCAGCGCGGAGAGCATCAGCATTCCCGAGAGCAGCATGCCGATCTCGGCGGCCCCCAGCGGTCGTCGTGTCGTGAGAGCGGCCTGAATCGTCTGGCCCACGCGCACCGCTCCAGCCCGGGCCGCGCGCGAGGTGACGCCCGTCCGTCGGGCGCGACGCCCTCGCCGGCCGCGTCCCCGTGGCCGGTCGCGGGCGACCCGATCGTCCGCCACGGCGATCTGATGCGACTCGAGCACGACTTCGGTCGCGTGCTCCAGGTCGGTCAGGTACTGGTCCTCGAGCTCGTGAGCGAGCTGCTCGTCGTCGATGCTGACGTCGAGTTCCCAGTTGCCGAGCCAGCTCTGCACGTTCAGGTTGCTCGACCCGACGCGGGCCCATCGGCTGTCGGCGACGGCGGTCTTGGCGTGGACCATCGTCCCGTTCCACTCGAAGATGCGGACGCCCGCTTCGAGCAGGGGGCGATACGAGGCTTGCGTCATCCGCCTGATCATCGGCAGGTCCGATCCGCTTCCGGGCATCAGCAAGCGGACGTCGACGCCGTCGTTGGCGGCGGCCGCCAGGCCTTGCGCGTAGGGCGCGGCTCCGACGTAGTACGCGTCGGTAATCCACAACCGATCGCGTGCCACGGCCGCGACGAGCTGATCGAGGCGGAACAGGCCCGTCGTGGACGGCTTCGTGCGTATCACGCGGAGGGCGACTGAGCCGGCCTGCGGCATCGCCTTCGCGGCGGGTTGCTCGTCAGCCGGCAAGGGGGCGCCGGTGACATCCCAGATCTCGGCGAAGGCAGCCTCGATGTCGGCGACGCTCGGTCCACGGACCGAAAGGCCGGTGTCGCGCCATGGATCACAGCCGCCGCAGCGCGCGCCGCCTTGCCACATGTCGCCGACGCAGAGGCCCGTCACGAACGCCACGTCTCCATCGACGCCGAGCATCTTGCGGTGATCGCGAGTGATCCACCCGAGGGGCGCGTCGAGGCGCGGAGGGTTGAAGGCGCGGACCTCGACCCCGGCCTTGCGCAGCCGTTCCCAGAACACCCACGTGGTCGCCGTCAGCGCGCCGAGCCAGTCGTAGAGCAGCCGCACCCTCACACCACGCCGCGCGGCGGCCTTGAGGGCCTCCGCAAACTCGCGCCCGCTCTCGTCCTCGTGGACGATGTAGCTTTCGAAGTGGATCCAGTGACGGGCTCCGTGAATGGCGTCGAGCCAGGCGGGGTAGTTCTCTCGCGCGTCGATGAGCAGCCGCACGTCGTTGCCCTGGACCAGCGCCGCTCCCGCCGCGCGCGAGAACGCCTGGGCGCCGAGCGGACGAAGGGGGGCCGGCACGTGCCGATCCTAACAGGCCGGGGCGGCTGCGCTCTCACGGTAAGATCCGACGGTGACATCCATCGGCCGTTCACCGTTGCTGCTGGTCCTGGCCGTCGGCTCGGCGGTGGTGCTCGCCGCCGGCGGGATTCGCCAATCGCCGGCGTCGTCAGGGCCGCTGTGGACCGACGTCACCGCCACGGCGATCGGATCGACGGCGTTCTGGACCAACAAGGTGGAGATCGCCGATCTCGACGGCGATGGCCGCCCCGACCTGCTGTTTGCCAACGGCGGCGACTACTCGACGCCAGGTGCGCCGGAACCCAACCAGGTGTTCCTGAAGAGCGGGCCGGGCTTCAGGTTCGTCGAGGCGACCTCACGGGTGTTCGGGTCCACGCCCGACCTCGCGAGGGTGATCAAAGCCCGTGACGTCAACGCCGACGGCGTGGCGGACATCCTGGTCGGCACGACGTATCAGACACAGAGCCGCCTGTTCCTGGGATCGGGCCAGGGCCGCTTCACAGAAGTGACCGCGACACACATGCCGCCGCTGCCGCTCAGCGTCGGCGACCTCGAGTTCGGTGACGTGGACGGCGACGACGATCTCGACGTGGTGCTGGCCGACTGGGGTCCTGGCAACAACATGACCAACGACGGCGGCCGCACACGGCTCTGGCTCAACGACGGCACGGGCGGGTTCACCGACGCGACCGACGCACGGATGCCGGACCTCGAGGTGCGCTTCTCATGGGATCTCGAGCTGGTGGACGTGGACAACGACTCAGACCTCGACGTGCTGGTGTCCTGCAAGCGCTGCCCCGGCGGTCATCTGTTCACCAACGACGGCGCCGGCAGGTTTACCGACGACCCGCGCGGGCTGCCGCAGTACACCAACAACTACGAGTTCGAGGCGATGGATCTCGACGGCGACGAGTTCCTCGATCTGGTGACGCTCAACGATGGCGAGATCGTCGGCGAGGCGAGCTCGAGCCGGCGCGAGCACGTGTTTCGGAACGATGGCAAGGGGCGGTTCCGCGACGCCACCGACGCGTGGTGGCCGCCCGCGGCCAACGTGGGTGAAGACGACAACATGGTGGCATTTCTCGACTTCGACTCCGACGGCGATGCCGACTTCGTGGTCGGCTCGCTGAGCGGCCCCGATCGCCTCGTGATCAACGATGGGCGTGGGCGTTTGTCGGTCAGGCTGGACGTGTTCGACGGCGAGCCCACGCCGGGCACCCTGGCCATCGCGCTGGCCGACCTCGACGGTGACGGCCGCATGGACGTCGTGCAGGGGCAGGGCGAGCACAAGACGGCGATCGACGAACGCGTGTTCTCGGGCGGCGGCCTGGCACCCGATACGGCGCCGCCGTCGGTCACACGGGTCGCTGCGCAGCAGACCGGCGGTCGTCGTCTGGTGCACGCGCGAGTGCATGATCGGAAGAGCCCCAGCCTGCCGACCGAATGGCGGCGCGTGTCGGTGCAGTGGAGCGATGCGCGCGGCGAACGCGAAGCGCCGATGCGATGGTACGGGGAGTACCTCTGGCGCGCCGTGTGGCCCGCGGACATTCCGGCGACGACGCCCTATCGGGTCTGCGCGACGGATGCGGCGGGGAACGCCGCGTGCGGCGCGCCGGTGCGGTAGAGACAGTGGATCGCAAGACGGCAGGCGCCGGAACGCCGGGAGGTGTCGATGCGGAGGAGGGTGAGGGGAAAGGAGCTTCACGCTTCCCACTCGTGACGGGCGTGCGGGCCACGTGGCACCCGGATAGGCTGCCCCGGACCGCGGGCGTGGGGCGGGGATATGCCGACCGGTCTATTGCGGTGCGGCCAGCCGCGGGAGGCAGGACCAACCCCCGACATAAGAAGGCGTTGAGTGAGGAATTGCACCGTGCCCGGTGCCGAAATAGACTGACCGCGCTAGCGGGACGATGGGGAATAGGCAGTTCCGCCGACTACTTGTTATACGGACTCGGACAGAAAGACATCTACTCCTTTTCGGACTAGCCGCGCTCGATCAGGGTTTGAGTAATTCACCCGGGTGCTTCTCCGGGCCGTCGCGCGCGAACCATCACCGTGGCCGTTGGCAGCGTGCCGGTCATGGGTGGCCGGGCGGGTTCAACGCGGCCGCGAACCGGTGGTAACTTCGTGCCAGACTGGTGGCGCTCGCGGCGCGCGAGGGGCCGTGGGCCTCGGGAGCGGCATCGTGACGCGCGCGCCGCGTGTGGCCTTCGAACGATCGGGGCGTGCACCGACGTTGGGGTCGGCGAT
>JBQTIE010000284.1:0-3697 GCA_052389315.1 Acidobacteriota bacterium | reverse complement strand
GGGATGGCACGAGAAGATCGCGCGCCGGCTCGGCGTGTCGGACACGCCGGTAGCGTCGAAGGGGCCCGTGATCGCCAGGTCGCGCAGGTGAGGCAGCGTCGTGAACCCGTAGGCATCCGCGATGCTGGTGCTCGCCAGGGACCATTCGAGCGGCGAAATCAAATCCTGCACCGGCCCTTCGAGGCGGGCGATGAAGGCGGCTGACACACGGTGCGGGCCGGCCGAGATGACGATCGGATCGGTGTGGAGGTTGACGCCGTCCGGGTCGGAGCTGTTCATCCAGCGGTCCACATCCAGCAGCGCGACGCGATCGCCGTCAATGGAGATCTCGATCTGCTCGGGCGCGTCGGCCGTGTGCAAAGCCGCGCGGCCGTTGCCGTACAGCGCACCCGTCGTCTCGTGGAAGAACGACACGCGAAAGCGGTACTCGCCGTCCGCTGGGAACGTGTGCACGACCGCGAGGCCACCGCGCGTCCCGTACGGCGCCCCCTCGACCTGCTGGCGCTGCGAGGCCCATCGCGACACCTGGTAGGTCGCCTCCCTCGCCGTCGCGGCCTTGTCGCCGACGGCCAGGCGGCTGATCTCGGCCGCCGCGGTCAGATAGGCCTGCATCACCGTCGGCGACAGCAGTTGCGCGTCGGCGATGTTGTCGAAGTTGGCGCTCATCGTATCGAGCGGCAGGAAGTCTCCCGCGTTGACGTCGAGCCCCAGCAGATCACGAACCGATTGCGTGTACTCGGCCCGATTCAGCCGCTGAAACGTACGCCGGCCGGGCATCACGACGGCCGGCTGCCGATCAGCCTCGGCCTCGAGCACGCTCGCCAGGCCGTCAAGCATTGCTTCGTCCGGACGCCGGCTTCCTGCCGGCGGCATTTGCCCGGCCCGCAGCTTGCGAATCATCTTCTCGGTCACCGCTCGATGCTCGGTGGCTGCCGCGACCGTGAATGACTGCAGCGAGAGGTTCCCCGCCATCGTGCGGTCGTTGTGGCAGGTCGCGCAGGTGCGCGCGACAACCGTCTGGGCCTGATCCGCATCGATCGACGTGCGAGCGCCCTGCGTGGATGCCGGCGCCTGCGCGGCTTCGTGCGAAACGACCGGCGTCATCCGATCTGTCGGGACGCTTGGGCCCGGGGTCCTCAGCGCAGCCTGATCGGACGCCGCCATCGTCGTGCACACGACGGCCGCAAGGCCCAACACCATCGGTCCTTTGAGCATCAAATCGCCTCGAGCCTTCCGGGGTCGCGACACGGCACGATTACGATGACCACGGGAACGCGACGTGATCGCGATCAAGCCTGTCCCCGGGGGGACGGCTCCGACCCCAGCAAACGGCTCATTGTAGGGCATTTGGCGACCGGACGACAGGGGTTCGTCGGGTCTTCGCGCTCCCAGCCGCAGCGCCTCGTCCAGAGGCCCCAAGCGACAGGATCCTGGCCGGCCTGTCACCCCGTGCCAACCCTCGAGCGATGTGGCCGGGAAACCGGCGCGTGCAGGGAGGCGCCGCGGGTCCGGCTCTACGAAGCAAGAAAGGCCGTGGCGCGCTTCGACCCAGGTAGAATCTCCGCCAATCCAAGGAGAAGCCATGGCTCCCCTCCCAGTCCTCTCGCGGCGTCAGCTCATCAAAGGTAGTGTCGCGGCCGTGGGCCCGATCGTCCTGTCCCGGCTGGCGCGTGCGGAGTCCGGCGCCGACGGTCAGGCCTCGCCCACACCGTATGACGCCGCCGTGCTCCCCGCAGGGATCCGCTCGCGATTCGTCCACAACATCAACGGCCTGACGATGCACGTGCTCGAGGCCGGCTTCGAGGGCAGTAACCGCCCCGGCGTGCTGCTCGTGCACGGGTTCCCCGAGCTGGCCTACAGCTGGCGCAAGGTGATGCTGCCGCTGGCGGCCGAGGGATTCCACGTGTTCGCTCCAGACCTGCGAGGCTACGGTAGGACCTCGGGCTGGGACGTGAAGTACGACGACGACCTGGCCCCCTTTCGCACGCTGAACGAGGTGCGTGATCTGCTGGGACTCGTCGCGGCATTCGGGCACCGATCGATGGCAGCCATTGTCGGCCATGACTTCGGATCGCCCCTCGCCGCGTGGTGCGCGCTGGTCCGCCCTGACGTCTTTTCCTCGGTCGTGCTCATGAGCGCGCCGTTTGGCGGCCCGCCGGCATTGCCCTTCGATACGGCGAACCAGGCGCCCGCGAGCGCCAGCCCTGGTGGCGACCGCATCTATGAGGAGCTGGCCAAGCTCACCCCGCCACGCAAGCACTACCAGCGCTATTACTCGACTCGGGAAGCCAACGCGAACATGCATCACGCCAGCCAGGGGGTGCACGCCTTCCTGCGAGCCTACTACCACATGAAGAGCGCCGACTGGACCCAGAATCAGCCGTATCCCCTGAAGGCGCGCACCGCCGAGGAATGGGCCAAGCTGCCGCGCTACTACATCATGGACCTGGACAAAGGGATGGCGGAGACCGTCGCTCCGGAGATGCCGTCGGCGGCGGCGATTGCCGCCTGCCAGTGGCTGCCCGAGCAGGAGCTTCGCGTCTACTCCACCGAATACGGCCGAACCGGGTTCCAGGGGGGACTCCAGTCGTACCGCGTCGGGTCGAGCGGACGGTTCACGTCGGACGCCCAGCTCTTTTCGGGGCGGACCCTCGATCAGCCGTCGCTCTACATCAGCGGCAAGCGCGACTGGGGGGTGTATCAGAACCCCGGCGCGTTCGAGCGGATGCAGAAGACGGCGTGCACGAAGATGCTGGGCGCGCATCTGGTGGAGGGCGCCGGACACTGGGTGCAGCAGGAGCGCCCCGAGGAGGTGAGCCGCCTGCTCATCGGGTTCCTGCGAGAGGCGCGGAGGCGAGCATGAGCGGCCGGTGGTCGAAATCCGGGGAGCTCGGACCAGGATCGATGAACGAGCGGGCCCTCGACCGACGCGGCGGACCGATGACCGAAGATCGATGGCTCGCGGACCGTGGACAGTAGCCGCGGGGTGTCGCCCAACGCGTGTGGCTCGTGGCCGTGGACCGAAGGCCGACCGGACCCACATCGAGGCGAACCCAGCCGTACAGGTCTGTGTAATCTGTGTAATCTGTGGATGAATCTGCGGACGATCTGTGGAGTGACCGGAGGAATCACATGCGTACGTTGATCGCGCTCGGTCTCGTTGTCGTCATCTCGGCATCCGCGGCGGCGCAGCAGCCGGCAGCCGCGCCGCCTCCCCAGACCGATCGCTCCAGAGCCAGCCAGATGACGGCCGCGGAGCTCGCCGCGGCGCTCGCGAAGCTGTCACCCGATCGGCCGGCCTCGAGCGTGCGAGTGTTCTCGCTCGCACCCTATAACGTCAACGTCGAACGCCGGCTGCCTCAAGCTCAGGGTGCCTCGCTGCACGAGGCGCAGGCCGAGCTCTTCTATGTGATCGACGGCTCGGCGACGCTGCTGACGGGCGGCACGTTGATTGGCGAGACGCGCAACGGCACCAACCTGTCTGGCAAGGGCATCGAAGGCGGCACGGCGCAGAAGTTCGGCAAGGGTGACTTTCTCATGGTGCCGTCGGGTGTGGCGCATCAGTTCGTCGACATCACGAGCCCGGTCGTCCTGATGGCGATTTATCTGCCGAACGCCAAATAACGGGTGGCGGCGCTGACACCGCCGCCCCTTGACAGCGGGCCGTGGACGGCCGTATAAGTTCTTCTAATCGTTG
>JBQTIE010000283.1:0-2891 GCA_052389315.1 Acidobacteriota bacterium | reverse complement strand
AGAAGGTCTGGTGGCGCAGCACCGCCAGGATCCACCGCTGCGCGATCTGCACGCTGACCTCGACTTTCGGTTTATCTTTCGGATGCGCCGCGCGGGCCGGCAGCACGATCGCGCCATAGTGGCTCGCGAGGTCGCGATACGTGCGGTTGATCTCCGGCTCGTAGTAATTCGCGGTGGTGACGCCGCTCTTGAGATTGTCTGGGACCCAGATCGCCGTACTGCCGCCGAAGTACTCCACCATGTGCACGTGCGCCCCGATCCAGCACGGCAGCGCCTGGCTGCGCGTGGCCTCGGCATAGATCAACCCGCTGGCGCCGAGCACACCGACAAAGAGTTCGACCGGCGCGTCCTCGCCGGTCGTCGCGTCCACGAGCGACGGCCGCGTCCCAGAAAAATCGACAAACGTCTTGTCGCCGGCGCGATGCACCTGCCGCATCGACGGCTTCAGCGCCCGCGCCCAGCGGCGATAGCGCTCGCAGAAGTGGCTGTACGCGTAGCCGGTGGGAGCGGCAGCGCGATACTCCGCCCACAGCAGTTGCAGCGTGACCCCGGGCCGTTTCAATTCCTGATGCAGCGTGCTCCACGCCGGCAGCGCCTGCGCACGGGGGCCCTGGTCGGCCGGTCCGGCAAACAGGCGCGCTTCCAGCGCCGCATCATCCAGGCCGTCAGGCAGGGGCCAGGTAAGGCCGGCCGCCTTGGCGCGGGTCAGCACGGAGGACACCGTCCCCAAGCCCACCGTACACGCCTGGGCAATCGCGCGGTGCGGCAGGCCGGCGTCGTATTTCAAGCGCAAAACGTCTCGGAGTCGTCTCATCAGTAGCCGTGTGGCTGCCATCCAGGGGGTCCCTCCTTACAGGAAACCTCCCAGGATCGCTCACGACGCCCGATGAGTGTTCAGCAGGCCCGGAATGGCTGTTCACGATCGCCGGAATCCGTGTTCACCATGACCAGAATCGGTGTTCACGATGGCCGGAATCGCTGTTCAGCATCAGCGGAATCGGCGTTCACGTTGAAACGGAATGAGTGTTCACGATGGACCGGAATACGCATGAGTCGTGCGCCCGGGCCCGCACCTGCCCCACAGCGTTTTAAGAACCGAACGACGTTCGCATCGCTGGAGAAAATCACTGTGCCTACGTTGCTGATAACCGGTGACGCAGACCTCTATACACCGCCTCCGGTACTAGAGCTCTTCGCGAAGCGAATCCCCCGCGCCGACACAGTACTGATGCGCGAGGTGGGGCATTCGGCGTACTGGGAGCAACCTGAAGCGTTCAATCGTGCGGTGCTCGAGTTTATCAAGCGCCATTGACCGCGCTCGCGGCGTCAACGCGCCTGCAACTCGCGAAAGATCGGTTCGAAGTTGCCTCCCGGACCTGTCATCATGCCTGCGCCAAGGGTGTAGTCCTTGAACTTAGGCGGCAGTTGCGCTCTGAATTCTTCCATCGCCTGCACGGGCGTCTTGCCAGCCTTCAGCGCCTCGCGGGCGTGCGCGAGAAACATGCGATTGAACTCGGCATAATACAGAAAATCCGGCCATTTCGTCGGTGGAGCATGTCCTGGAACGACAATCTCGACACCCTGGACAGCGGCCGACGCCTTCGCGAGCGTCTCCGGATAGCTCACCCCGCTCCCACCGTTTTGGACGTCTATGATCGGCTGCATATTGCCAGGGAACGCGTCACCGGCGACCATGGCCCGCACCCGTCGAAAGACCACGAAGGTGTCTCCGTTGGTGTGCGCCGGTCCCGTGTAATAGAGGTCGACCGCGTCAGCACCGCTGAAGAGCGTCAATCGATCTTTGTAGGTGCGGTCGACGAGCCCGCGTTTGCGTCAGGGGCTTGAAAGTTCGGATCCTTCTGCAAGCCCGCGGCGGCGTTCTCGTGCGCGACGATCTCCACGTTGTCTGCGAAGAAAGCGTTGCTGCCGGTGTGGTCGAGGTGGACGTGCGTATTCACGATCGCGATGATCGGCTTGTCGGTAACCGTTTTTACCTGATCGAGGATGGCCTGCCCGCTGTTCGGCGTCTTGGTGTCGACCAGCACGACGCCTTTCGCCGTGACGAAAACGGTGGAATTCCCGCCGGCGCCCGGAACGACGTAGAGATCCTCCACTATCTTCTGGATCGCGCCGACCGGCCCGAAATTGAATCGTGGCGGCGCCTTTGGCTGCTGCGCGGCCTGAATCGCGGCCACTGCGGCCGCGAAGATGACAAGCCCACCGAGCACGACTGAACGCACCATGAATGCCCCCTTGTGTTCCTGTGCCGCCTGGAGGTAGTAGCATACGATACTTCGCGGAACGCGCCTCGCGGCCCACACCGTCTGGAGGTTGTCATGAGAAGGGTCTGGCTGGTGTTTCTGGTATGCGCCGTGTTCGTGGGTGTCGCCACCGCGCAGCAGGCTGATTCGTTCAGCGGCACCTGGAGACTGAACGTTGCGAAATCGCGCATGGTGTCGCCGGCAACCGCCTCGAAGAGCGAGACCGTGGTGTACTCACACGCGAAAGGAGAGGAGACCTTTACGGCTGATGCCGTGACGATCAACGGCGAAGCCGAGCATATCGAATACCGTGCCGTTTACGATGGCGCACCTGCGCCGATTAAGACGACGGCTGGTGGCAAAACGACGGACGGACTCTTGCAGCTCCGCAAGCTCGATGCGCGCACGCGTCTTCGTCTGGGTGTACGAAAGGACGGCACGATCAGTGGCATTATCGTCAGACGACTCTCGGAGGATGGACGAACAATCACGTCCAGCATCCTTGTCGCCGCTCATGTGAAACCGCGTAAATCTGGACCGAGGTCGCCGAGGGCAGCGGCGTGATCACCGTTTCGGCTTGTGCTCCTGCTTCCGCTTCTGAGCCTGTTCCGCCTCTCGCTTGCGATAGGA
>JBQTIE010000282.1:0-18801 GCA_052389315.1 Acidobacteriota bacterium | reverse complement strand
GTTGGGTCCCAGGGCCCGTCAGCAGGCCGGCTGGATGAAAGAAAGCGGTGGCGACCGGTTTGCCCGTGGCCCCGCTTGTTGCTACTCTCCGCTCTTGGCAATAGGCGCGGTGCCGGCGGGCGTTGGGCGCGGTCCGGCGGGCGGCTGAGAATGGTCGCCGCCCACCGCGAGTTCGCCGAGCCCGCATCGTGCCAGGGTGTGCAGAGTCCTTGAAGGACAACCACGAATCGTGCGGACCGGGCCTGGCAGTTGATTTGCTTAACAGACTGAGCCTGTTGCCAGTGCGGCGTCGCCTGGCGGCGGCCGAGGAGTCGAGTGTGGGTGTGCACATGATGCGACGGATTGTGTGTCGGGCGGCGGTTGCGGCGTTCGTACTGCTCGCCAGCGTGCGGGGCGGTGAGGCGGCGATTATCACGATCAGCCCGTCGACCACGAACGTGTTCGTCGGGGACCTGTTCACAGTTGACGTACTCATCGAGGTGACGGACCTCTACTCCTATGACGTCGAGGTGTCGTTCGACCCGACGATCCTCTCAGCCACGGGCTTGACAGACGGCGGGTTTCTCACCGGCGGCTTCGGCGTGTTCGCAACCATTGACAACACTGCCGGATTCACGAGCGGCGCCGACTCTCTAACGGGTCCCACTAGTGGGGTGAGCGGCATTGGAACTCTCTTTTCAATCGACTTCACGGCGCTGGCTGTCGGCAGCAGCGTGCTTTCGTTCGACCTGTGTAACAGCGGCCTGTGTACCCAGCTGTTCGATTCCACCTTTGCCGACATCACGTTTACCTTTCAGAACGGGCTCGCCAACGTCAGTGCCCGACCGACCATCCCCGAACCAGCCACCCTGACACTGCTCGGTCTCTCCCTGGCAGGCGCCGCCTTCCGCCGTCGCTCGCGCCGCGCCGTCTAGCAACGCGTTCGCCGCTCGACCGCCTCATCCGACGCCCCGCACGCGCGCGGTTGCCAGTCGCCGCGTCGCCTCTCTGCTCCTGATTACAGTTTTCGTCCCGCCTCGGCACCGCGCTTGACGTAAGCCTTCGCGTGTCCCCTTTCCCTGCTGGTTTTCGCTGTAGCGGGTAGGTGGACCTCTTATCCATGACCCCGCGAGGCGCGCCCATGAGGCCAAGGCTCTCTTTGATCGTCGCTGCTGTCGCCCTGCTCTCCGCTGCCAGCGCGGCCGCCCAAACCAACGTCCCGTCGATGGCCGACATCTGCCGCGCCGACCTCAGCAAGAACCGGATCGTCGACCAGGCCGACGTCGACATCGTCCGAGCGGCGTACCGGACCAAGCTCGGGCAGGCCAAGTTCAACCCCGCGGCAGACTTCAACGGCGACAACGTCATCTCGTTGTACGACCTGACGTTCGTGACGTCGAAGGTCGGCCTCGCGTGCGTGGCTCCGGCGGTCGCCGTGTCGAGCCCGACGGCCGGGCTGATCACGCGCCTGGCTTTGCAGACGGTTTCCGGCACGGTCAGCGACCTCGCGGTCACGAGCGCCTCGCTCAATCACAACGGCGCCCTCCAGAAGGTCGTCGTCGCCGGCGGGCAGTTCGCCCACCAACTCACGTTGGCTGAGGGCCTGAACCGGGTGTCGGTAGCCGCCACCGGCGCCGGGGGCACGGGCACGAGCGCGGAACTGCAGCTCACGCTCGATTCGCTGCCGCCGGCCATCGCTGCGACCGTGCCCCGAACGGCGCGTCCGGGGGCCACGGTTCCGGTGTCGGCCGTCGCCAACGACCTCGGGGGTCTCGACGGTGTCACCTTCAGCCTCGACGGTGCGCCAGTCGGCCAGTTGCCCGCCGCGCCATTCCTGTTCTCCTTCGACGTCCCGCTGAACGCCATCGTCGGCACCATCCATACCGTGGCCGTCGAGGCGCGCGACAGAGCCGGGAACACGACGACGTCGCGACACGCCGTCGTGGTCGAAGGCGTGCCCGACACGCTGCCCCCCTCCGTGATCATCCAGGCCCCGACCGAAGCCGCTCCGGGGGAACAGTTGCCCATTGTGACCAGCGCGCAAGACGACGGGCAACTGGTGAGGCTGACGCTGGAGCGGAGTGGCCTCGTGCTGCAAACGGTGGTCGGGGCGCCCTTCACGACGCAGTACGCCTTCACGGTGCCGACCGGTGCGTTGGAGGGCGACACGATTGACTTCGTCGCGCAGGCCGTCGATGGCGCCGGCAACGTGAGCGTGGCGGGCGCGACGGTCACCGTCGTGTCGCAGACGACGGATGTTCAGCAATTGCGCCTGGCCGTCAACCCACCGTTCTCGCCGACGTTCCTGCCGTCGCAGGTCGTGGGGGGCGCTGTGGGCTCGGACGTGGCCCCCGTCGTGCGCACGCCGCAGCCGTTCGTGGCCTCACTGGGCACGACCGAAGGCCGGCAGGGCGAGCAACTGTCGGTGGTGGTCCAGGGCGTCAACACGAACTTCCAGACGGGCCTGTCGCAGGCTGCGTTTGGCGGTGGCATCACGGTGCAGAGCGTCATCGCGAATTCCGCCACCGAACTGCAAGTGGACATTTCGATCGCGCAGACGGCGGGGGTCGGGCCGCGGCTCGTCTCCGTGTCGACGGGGACCGAAGAAGCGTTTCTCGCCAACGCGTTCAACGTCCGCCCGGGCGTCGGCACGCTCGGCGGGCGGCTCGTGGACGAAGCGGGCAACGCGATTGCGAATGCCCAGGTCTGCGTACCCGGTGCGGCGATCTGTGTGCTCTCGGACGCGACCGGCGCCTTCGTGCTGGCGGGCGTGCCGACCACGACCATGCGTTTCGTGGTCAGCGCTGCGGGATTCGACGATCGAACGCTCCAGTTTGCCCTCCAGATTGGCCAGAACATCGGCCTGGGATCGATTGCGCTGGCGCCGGCCAGCTTTCCGCCGCCCCCACCCCCGCCGTCGGGGGCGCCGACCATCACGGCGGCGCTGGCGGCTGCGTTCGGGCGTGGTGCCACCGTCGTGCAGGAGGGAGGAGATCCCGAGAAACTCCGCAAGCTGGTGGTCGACACGATCGTCGCCGTCGGGGGCACCGAGCTCGGCGCGCTCGATGCCAACGGCCAGCAGCTGAATCCGCTCATGACGGGACCGGGCGCGGCCAGCCTGCTCGATCACGGGGCGAGAGACATCGCGCACGCGCTGTCGGGGGCCGAGTACACCACGCTCGGGGAGCTTCTTCTCGCGTGCATCTTGAGCTTCGAATACGGCGCCAATGTTCCGGTTCCGGCGCTGGGGGCCGTGCTCGCGGCGTTTCAAGGCGAGGTGAACGCCGCGTGGGCGACCCCAGGGGCCGTTTCGTCGCCCTTGCTGATGGCGCTAACCAACCACGGCCGCACCGTGTCCTTGCGGCCACCACAGCTCACGCTCGACACGCCCCTCAACCCGTTGCAATCGTATCTGCTGGCGACCACGTGGTTTGCGTTCGTGTCCCGGCATCTGCCAGTCGTCGTGCCGCCCACGCAGGCTCGAATCGATCCGCATCCGGCGGCGCCGGCTCCGCCTGCGACCGGGCTGTTCGCGCGGTTGGCCCACGGGGTGCGGGGCGTGGCGGCGTGGGTCACATCTGGTCGCGTGCCGATGTCGGTCCGGACTTCAAGAGCGCCCACGGTGGCACGCGGTGGTCTGAGCGGCAAGGCCTCCCTGGGTCGATTAGCGCGACTGGCGGAGCGGGGCGCGTCCCCGTCGGCGGCCTCGATTGCCATCGCGCAACAGCCTCCGGCAGGTCAGTGGCCGTCGCTGATGTGGGAGACGATCATCGCAAACTCCAGCAACACGCTCCCCTCTCATATCCAGAACCAGGGTGCCAAGCTCTGTGAATCCGTGGTTGGGAAGCCCGCGTCCGGACCGCTGTTGAAACAGCCTGGCTGCAGCGAGGCGGTCAAGCTGATCGAGCTGCTCGTCTCCACGCAGGCAGACGCGGCGACCCAGACGTCGGCGTCTTTCACGAAGTTCTTCACCGATCAGGCGAGCCCCGCGTCGGCGCAGCGCATCCAGCAGCAGTTTTCGAGTCAGTCGTATCAGAACGCCTGGAAGGCGGCCCGAGACGAGGCGAAGAACCTCGCCAAGGCCCAGGCGTTTGCCAAGCTCAGCAGCAACGTGATGCAGGGCATTCTCGCCAAGCAGATTGGCGACGTCACCAATCTGATTTTCGGTCTGGAGGCCGAGCTCATCATCGAGTCGCTGAAGCCTCAGCCGCCCGTCATCACGAATGTGACACAGGCGACCGATGCCCAGACGGGCTTGCCGCTCCCGAAGGTGCTCGTCGAGTTCCAGCGCAGCGTGAACGATCGCGGCAGCCAGGCGTCTGCCGAGGAGACCTGGTACTACGAGCTGTGGCGCGCCGGCGCCGGCCTCGGTCAGCAACGCGTGAACGTGAGCCGGTTCCCCACTCAAGGCGACTCGCGCACGCTCACCTTCGATGACGAGCCAGTCCCCGAGGGCGGCTGGAGCTATCAGGTGGTGGCCGTGCGCCTGGTGGGAAAGATCGCGCTGGACGACGAACCCAACGCCATCGATGCCATCTACCAGGCCGTAGCCGGCCTCGGGGTCGTCCCGAGCGCGAACTTCACGACGCCGGGCAGCACGTTCCAGGTGCCGGGGAACCGCACCGTCAGCATCGGCGGTGTGGGAACTGGCGCCCTTCAAACGGTGCTCAACCCCGTGGCGGTGATCTTCAAAGGTGTGCGCAACCAGCGGAGCCTGATGTCCGACGCGCAGGCCATCTACGTCAGCGCCCGCCCGCCGGCGGCGCGGCCGCCAGCAAGCCTTGCGGTGGACTGGTCCGGCAACAGCGTGTTCCTCAGCATTCCCGTCACGCGCAACATCTTCCGCATCAACTCCGGCAACGTGTTCAGCTTCGCCGACACGAACTTCGCCTTCCCGAACCAGGTGGGGCTGGCCATCGACAGCCGCGGGAGTCTCTATGCCGACAACGCGGCGTCGGACGCGAAGTTCGGCGGCCGCCTCTTCCGCTTTCAGCAGCCCGACGGCCGGCGCGACCTCGTCGGCTCGGTCAACTACTACAGCTTCCTGCTCCAATACGCGCGCCCGACCTCACCCACCTCGCTCGCGGTGGGCCCCGCTCCCTTCGGGGAGGCACTGTACATCGCGGACGCTCTCGACAACGCCGTCAAGCGGATATTCCTTCCCCACACGTATCCGCCCGGCGTCACGGGCGACCGCAACGTCGGCCAGATCTTCGTGCAGTCCGACCAGTTTACGTTCGGTCCGACGACCACGATGGCGTTTCGCGGCGACGGGTCGCTCTTCCTGAATCAGGGGGCGGACATTTTCCGAGTCCCTCCCGCGGGGGGCTCGTTCGAGAGGCTGTTCGACCCGCAAGGCGCGCCGAGCCGCTTCTTCCAGATTGGCGGGTTGACCTTCGACGTGTTCTCGAATCTGTACGTGGCCGATCAGGCGCTGGGCACCATCACGATGATCCCGATGATCAACATCGGCAACGGGCTCACGCTCGGCAACGTCTCGAACGTCGACTTCAAGAAGCTCACCGTGACACGGGGTCTTCGAAAGCCGGGTGAGCTCAAGCTCGCACCCGACGATCGCGGGCTCGTCTTTTTCGATCAGGAGCGCGCCGTGGTGGTTCTGCCTTTCGGCGTCTCCGGGCAGATCGTCGATGCGAACGGCCAGCCGCTGCCCACCGCCGAGGTGCTGGCGCGGGACCGCGGCAAGGCCACCGTCACCGATGCCGACGGCGTCTTCGTCTTGCCGGGCTTGCTGGGTGCCGGCGCCTCGTCTGTCGTTGACTTGACGGTGCGGTCCGGGGGCAGGACGCAGACGTTTCGCGCCGTGCTCGACCCCCGTCAGCACAACATCGCCGACTTCGTGTTCGATCCACCGCCCCCCCCGCCACCGGTGCCGGGACCCGTCCCGCCGCCCCCGCCGCCTCCGCCGGTCCCGCCCCTCGAATTGGACGTGGAAACGGAGACGACGCCGATTCCACAGCTGCTGACGCCGCTTCGTTTCGCGGTGCCGCCCGTTCCCCCGCCCCTGCCTCCCCCGGGGCCGCAGTGTCCGCGCGCGTTCTTCTTCGAGCCAGGGCATCGGACGGCCACCATCGCCTCACCGATTCGCACGAGCGGTGGGGTGACCGATCCGAGCCTCACCGCGGGATTCGTCATCGTGAATGGGGTGTCGCAGGCCGCCGCCGTGGTGAACGAGCAGTTCTTGGAACTCGTGATCCTTCGGCCCGGCGACAACCTGCTGTCGTTCGCGTTGTCCGGGGCGGTGCTGAAGAGCTTCGGCTGCGTCGATCCCAGCACGCCCGACAACGCGGTGATTCCGATTTCCTCGAGCGTCAACGTCTTTCATGACACCTCACCTGACGTGCTGCGAGCCGTCCGCCAGCAGCGCGGCTTCGATGCGGCCGTGGTGGGCCGGGCGATCGACCCCGCGACCAACAGCGCCGTGGCAGGACTCACGGTGGAGGTGCCAGGCACCGACCTTCGCACGGAGACCGACGGCGACGGCGTCTTCCAGATCAACCTGCCCCTGGGCGGCGTCAACTTCTCGCGCGAGGTGTCGCAGGGCTCGCAGGTGTCGCTGACGCCCTTCGAAGGCCTGGCCGTCGAGCAGCTCGGTAACGTCGGTGGCGGCCTCAGCGGGTTGTTTGGCTCGCTGAGCGGTCAGATGGCCAACATCCTCAAGCAGCTCCGCGCCGACGGGCTGCTGTCGGCGGATGTGCTCGCACAGGCCCTCAACCCACCAGAGCTGACCGCGGCGCTCTCCGGCCTGCAGGACATGTTCGGCACGCTGTCCGGCGTGGCTGCGCAGAACCCGCCGCCAACGCTGCAGGTCGACGTCACCGCGCTCGAGCGGATGCGTCAAGTGTTTCAGGCACGCCTCTCCGCGAACCAGGATCCGCCCCGTGCCGAAGAAGCGGAGCTACAGGACCACCTGCTCGCGCTGCAGCAGCGTCAACTGCAGTTGTTCCAGGTCATGAAGGCGACCATGGAATGCATGCAGCAGTCGATCCGAGGCGTCATTCAGAACCTCCAGGGGGACAGCGGCCCGGTCTCCCTCGGGCTCTTCGCGAGCCGCTTGCCTCTTGGCGAGGCCTTGCTGCGCAATCCGTCGATGCTGGGCAGGGCATCGTTGTCGGCGGCGCAGTTCGGGAATCCCTGCACCACGCGGGCCGATCTCATCGCGTCCGCTGGTCAATACCTGGTTCAGGACGCGGACCTGCGCCAGCAGATCACCAGCGGCGGCGGGTTCCTGTCCTCCGTGTTCGCGCGAGCTCTCGACATCAAGAAGGGCGTTTTGGGGGGGCTCCTGGCGACGCTCCAGGTCGGCGCCGACCCCACGCCGACAGACGAGGCCGAAGTCAGCGGCTTTGTCGAGCACAACAACCAGTGGTCGCCAGGGGGGTCTGTCGGCGGCCTGCTGGGGCGGCTGAATCTGCCCGCGGCGCTCGCGCCCATCCTCAGCGGCCATCTCGACCGCCAGGAATTGCAGATGGACGGCCTGCTCGGTTTGGTCAAGAAGGCGTTCGGGCAGGCGCCGCCCTCGATGCTGACGCCGGATGTGTCCCTGAAGTTTGGCGATCTCTCCGGGGCGGCGGCGACCATCCTGGCGCGCCTCCAGGCCAAGCAGGACAAGACCCAACAGGACGTGGACACCATCCGCGATCTGAGCGACCGCCTGCAGACGCTGCTGACGGAGATCAACCGGATCATGGTCACGGCGCGCGAGACCCAAACCCAGATCGTGCTCACCATCAAGTGAACGCCATGAGAGCCTCCAAGTCCATGTCAGGTCCCGCCCTGTCCTCGACGAGAGGCAGACCTGTGCGCTGCCTCTCGTGCGTCGGCCTCGTGCTGGGAGTGGTGCTGACGGCGACGCTCGCCGGCGCCCAGACCGCCCCGACGACGCCGACCACGATCAACGTCACTGGCGGCGCCGCTGGCGCGACCCAGCGCCTGCCAGCCGGCCAGGCGCAATTCGGCATTCGCGTGCCGCTCAGGCCGAACGCCGAGAACGTGCTCACGGTCGTGGCGTCCAACGACGCCGGCCAGCGCGCGAGCCAGGACATCAACGTCACCCAGATCACGCTGGAGGAAATCGTTCGCGCGCAGGTCACCGCGCAGCGGCTCACGACCGAAGAGGTCAAGGCGCTGGTCGCCGACGGCACCATCGACATCACCAATCCCGAGAACTTCAACGTCTCGGTGTTCATCATCGTGCTCACCATCGGCGCCGTCCCCGTGCAGGTGCAAGTGCCCGTGATTCGGCCGAAAGAGGTGCCCTTCGGTGTAGGGCCGCCCATCAGCATCGGCTGTTCCCGGTCGGGACAGATCGAGTCCACCGACCGGTCGATTGCCATCCCCTGTGCCGGCGGCGGCGGCGGCGGCGGCGACCCGAGAATCGAGCTGATTCCGTTTGAGATCGACGTCCCGGAGGAGCAGATCGAGGCGCGCACGGGCGGCGTCATCATCATCGAGGGCCGCATCAAGACGCTGAAAGAGTTCTTCAGAGTCAAGCTGCTGCTCATGAACATCTCGCCGCTCTTCACCCTGCAGGAGATCATGGCGAGGCTCGAGGTGCCTGATGGAGCGCTTGGCAACGTCGCACCGGCCAGCGGCAGCGCCGCGATGGCGGACATCGCACCCGGCGGCGAGGGCACGACGGAATTCATCGTGCGGGGCGATCGCATTGGCCAGCACACGGTGACGGTCCATTTCGGGGCGATGCTGACGGCGCCGTTCCTCCCGCAGCCGGTGCCGATCTCCGGCAGCGCGTCGACCGATCTCGAGGTGAAAGGGCCGCCCACGCTGGACGTGAAGGTCGAACACCCGAACTACGTACGCGAGAACGAGCCGTACACGCTGAAGGTGCACATCACGAACACCGACACCGAGCTCGACGCGCTGTACACATCGTTCGAGCTGGACGTGGGCGCCGATGCGCACCTCATCGACGAGGCGACGGGCCTGCCGCTGGACGGGCCGGCGGTGCGCAACCTCGGAGACATCCTGCGAGGTCAGAAGGTCACCCAGAGCTTCCAAATCATGCCGGAGCGGACCGGACCGATTGCCAGCTGCACGGCCGGTGCGACGCAGAACATCCAGTTGAGCGTCGTGTTCACCGGTCCCGGCTTCAAAGCCGGGTGTGCCATTGGCACGCTGCCCAGCCAGATGCAGTCGCCGGATGGACGGCCAACGGTGACCGTCGTGCCGACACACAACACGACGGGCGTCGCCGTAGTATCGGCACTGGTGGCGTTCTTCTCGGCGCCGATGATCACCGCCACCATCACCACCGGTTTCGACGGAGCCTCCTTCCGCGTCGTCGACCCGGTAGGCAGCGTGGTGGCCGGGGACCTGCGATTCGAGACGTTGTTCCTGGGCACGTCGGCGATCTTCCTGCCCGCCGCTCCCCTTGCCTACGATACGCAGTACACCATCGTGGTGGAGCAGGCGATCTTCAACGAGGACGGCTTGCAGCTCGCGTCGGGGATGACGGCGCGATTCACGACCGAAGGCGCCCCGGCAGCCCCGGACATCGAGGCGCCGCAGCCGACGCTGATCGTGGAGCTGCCCGCCAACCCAAACGCGATCACCAAGGGTCAGCTCGTCTCGGTCATGGTCGATGCCGTCGACAACGTCGGCGTGACGCGCATCGACCTGCAGCTCGACGGCGCGCTCATCGACACCAAGCGGCCGAACTCTGCCATGCGTTTCCTGGTGGACACCTCGAAGCTCGCGCAGGGCAGCCAGCACTCGCTGACGGCCCACGCTTTCGATGCCGCCGGCAACGAAGGGGTGGCGAACAGCGTGATCTCGATTGCGCCCGACACGACTCCGCCCTCGCTGACGGTGCAGGCGGCGAATTCCATCGCTCGCGGCCGGTCGCTCGCCGTCATCGCCGATGCCGCCGACGAAGGCCGCGTCGACAAGGTGCAGCTGTTCATCGACGGGGCCTCGCAAGCAGCGTTGAGCGCGATGGTGCGGCCCTTCCTCTTTTCCGTGCCGACGGCAGGGCTGTCGTCCGGCCCGCACTCGCTGCGTATCGTCGCGACCGACGGCGCCGGGAACACGGCAGATGCTATTCATCCGTTCGATGTGCTCGACGACGCGACACCGCCGACCGTGGTCATCGTGAATCCCTTCAGCGGGGCGAACGTGCGCGTGGGCTCGCTGCTGCCGGTCCTCGTGACCGCCGTCGACAACATCGGCATTTCGTCGGTGGAGACCTTTCTCGACAATGAGGTGGTGCCACGGGCAACGGGAACGTCCGGCTTCAACCTGCCGACGACGGGCCTCGCGCTGGGCGACCATTTCATCCGGGCGACCGCACGCGATCTGGCGGGCAACGCCGCCATGGTCGAGGCGCGCTTCGTGCTGTTCGACCCGCCCGTGGACACGACACCCCCGCCGGCACCCGATGCCGCGAAGATTCAGATAGGGCTGCCCGTCAACGGAATCGTGTCGATCAACGCCGCGGCGTCCGCCGTCGAGCCCGACGCCCTCGTCGAAATCTTGAACCTGCTGACGCAGGCCGGCGCGCAGGTCCAGGCGCTGAATACGGGCGCCTTCGGAGCGCAGATTGAGGCCCTCGGCGGCCAGAACCTCAGCTTCCTCGCCGTGGACGCGTCGGGCAACCGGAGCGCCGCCACGCTGATGGCGGTGCCGGTGCCGCCGGCCCTGACGTCGCTCATCGTGACGCCGCCCACGGTGACCCTCGACCGCACGAAGCCGTCGCAGCAACTCGCCGTGACGGGAGTGTTCGCCGATGCATCGCAGGCGCCCCTCACGAGCGGGGTCACGTTCGACTCCCTCAATCGCAACATCGCCGACGTGTCGGCGGCGGGGCTGGTCGCCGGCGGCCAGAACGGAAACACGACGGTCCGGGTGTCCGCGGCAGGCGTGACTCCCGTCGACGTGCCGGTGACTGTCGCCTTCCCGACCATTACGGGCGTGACCGTCAACCCCGGCTCGGTGCTGCTGCGCGACCTCGGACGTACCAGCCGCCTGACCGCCATCGCGCAGTATTCCGACGGCTCCTCTCAGCCGTTCACCGGAGGGGTCACATTCGGATCGAACAACCCGGCCATCGCGACCGTGGATTCCTCGGGGTTGGTCACCGGCGTGGACGTGGGGCAAACCTCCATCAACGTGGTGCCCAATGGCTTCCCCTCGATCCCTGTTCCCGTGACGGTGGAACGCAAAACCCTGACGTCGATCAGCGTGAGCCCCTCGGCGGTCACGTTCATCGGGCCGGGTCAAACCCAGGGCCTCGCCGTGACGGGCCATTATTCGGATTCCTCGGTTTCGGCGATTACCAGCGGGATCACGTTCCTCTCGTCGAATCCTGCGGTCGCTTCCGTGGCGGCGGGGGTGGTGACGTCCGGCGTGGACGGCAACGCTTCGATCGAGGTAACGGTGGCGGGTGTCGCACCCGTCAACGTCCCCGTGGTGGTGAAGTCGCTTGTGAGCCTGGCCATCAACCCGCCGGCCTTCACGCTCATCGGCACGAACAAGTCCCGGCAGCTCACCGTCGTCGGGACCTTCTCCGACGCCAGCACGATCAACGACCCGTCGGGTGTTACGTTCCAGACCAGCGACGCCGCGGTCGCCACGGTGGACGCCGCGGGGCTGGTTCAGTCGACCGGCGTCGGCGGGGCGACGATCACCGCGCACCTCGGTGCCCTGGCGCCCGCACAGAGCCTGGTCACCGTCGAAGCCCGCGTGCCGGTGTCGCTGGTCATCACGCCGCAGAGTCGCACGTTCACAGCCGTTGGAGAGGCCGTGACGCTTCAGGTGGCGGTCGCCTACAACGACAACACCACGGAACCGCCCGTGGGCACGCCGACCTTCTCCTCGCGAGACGGGCTGGTCGCGAGCGTGGATTCCGCCGGCGTGGTGGCCGCGGTTTCCAACGGCGCGACGATCATCGATGTTGCCGTGGATGGTCTGACGGCCACGATGAGTGTCACCGTGAATATTCCACCCGTGCTGCCGCCTCCGGTGATCGACGCGCTCGATCGGCCGCGCGCGGCCGAGGGTGACCGGTTCGCGATTCGCGGGCGCAACTTCGGCGCCGTGCCAGGGGCCAACGACGTGTTCGTCAACGGCATGGCCGCCGAAGTGGTGACCGCGCGCAAGGACGAACTCGTCGCGGTCGTCCCGCAGGACGGGAGCAGCGGCAACGTCCAGGTCGTCGTCGGCGGGCAGGCGAGCAACGCCCTGGCGCTCGGCGTCTACGCACGCCGTGCCATGAGCACCATGGTCACCTCGGCGTTGCCGTCGGGGCCGGGGCCGGTCATCTTGAACATGGCCGGAATCGACGTTCGCGCAGGCGACCGCGTGCTGCTCTCGAGCGCGGCGGACATCCTGGCGCCCATCACCTTCACCGGGACGCTGACGGCCAGCGTCGACAACGGCGGGCCGGTGGCGATTGCGCCGTCGGCAAACGCCATCGATCTGACCAACGAGTTCACCCCCGGGGTGCACGACCTTCGCCTGGATCTGACGGGCGGCGCGGTGTCCACCGGTCCGATCCACCTGGTCGTCGGTCCCGATGCGACGGGCGTCATCGCCGGCGTGCATACGTCGCTGTCCGTGAATCACAGCCTGTCGACACCAGTCACGTTCATCAACCTCACCGATCTGGCGAACAACCCGGTGCCGGACGGCACGGTGGTCGCCGTGTCGATGCTGGGCGGGTGCACGCATCGGGATCGCAACAACAACTGCCTGTCGGGTGCCGGCGGTCGAATCGCCAACGGCATGGATTCTCCGGCGCTGCCCGGCGATTCACGTGTCCGGAACTTCGTGGTGACCGGAGGGCGCATCGACGTGCTCTTCGACCCGCTGGGGACGGAGTTTGGGGTCAGCTTTGGAGGGACGACGTTCGTGCAGGTGCTGCCGACGACGGCGACCGGGACGTTCAGCGGGAACCGTGCGCTCGCCTTCACGCCGGTCACACTGACCAGCCTCGACACGGCGCACGCCCCGCGGTCTCAATCGGCGGTGATTGCCGACGGCCTCCAGAAGATCGTCTCGGTAGCCTTGCAGGACTTCCGCGACAGCGCCGGAAATACGGTGCCTGACGTGATGATTGCGGTGTCGACGCTCGGGGGGTGCGCGCATCGCGATCGCGCCAACAACTGCATTTCCCAGGCGGAGGGCCTGATCGCCAACGGCGCGCCTTCGCCCGAACTCGGGGACCAGCGCCTTCGGCTCTTCACCATCTCCAACGACATGGTCGACGTGCAGTACCAACCCGGCGGCGTGGTGATGCCGGTGGGCACGACGGGGACCGCGCAAGTCAACGTGTTGCCCGCCCGGCCGAGCGGCGTGCGGATCGGCAACCGGACCTTCTCGGACACGCCGATTACGCTGTCGAGCGCGTTCGCGGATCAGGCGCAGGTGACGGTGACGCCGCCGTCGGTCCTGGCCGACAACGGCGACAACCGGGTCACGATCGTCGTGACGGGCATCGTGGATGCGCAGGGGAACCCCGTACCAGACGGCACGCTGGTGGTGGCGTCTACTCTGGGCGGCTGCATCAATCGGGACAAGAACAACAACTGCATCAGTTCAGCCGAGGGCTTCATCAAGAATGGCGCGCCTTCCCCCGACCTGGGCGACGACCGCATGCGGGTGCTGACGGTCACGGGTGGTCAGGTCCAGGCCATCTACAGCTCTGAGGGCAGGGCGCTGGCGACGCCGCAAACCGCCACCGCCCGCGTCGCGTTCCTCCCGGCGCTGTCAACCGGAGGGCAGCGCATCGGCAACCGTGCGTTCGCCGTCGCGGACGTGGCACTCGCCGCGTATGGCAGCGCCACGACGTCGGCCAATCCACAGTCGGCGATCGCCGACGGCACGCCGAAGACCGTCGTCATCTCCGTCACCAACATCAGAGACGAGGCTGGCGTACCCGTGCCTGATGGCGCCGTCGTGGTCGCCTCCACACTGGGCGGCTGTATCAATCGCGATCGGAACAACAACTGTATCTCCAGCGCGGGGGGAGTGTTCACCAACGGCACGGCGTCGCCTGACCTGGGCGACGCGCGCGTGCGCTACTTCGTCGTGGTCAACGGCCAGATCGAAGTGCATTACGATCCGCAGGGTGTGCTCCTCAGCGTGCCCAACACCGACACCGCGCGCATCGCACTGTTGCCGGGGCGTCCGAGTCCGGGCCTGCTGCGCGGCACCCGGATCGGCGACCGCGCCTTCGCGGTGGTGCCCGTCACGTTGACGAGTCCCACTGCCAATCCGGCGAACGTGTCGGCGGTGCCGTCGTCGATTGTCGCCAACGGCGCGGATCACCAGGTGGTCGTGACGGTTTCTGGCATCGCGGACGCGCAGGGGCTGCCGGCGCCGGACGGCACGAAAGTCGTGGTGTCGACGATCGGCGGGTGCACGCATCGCGACGCCGCCAACAACTGCCTCTCCGGGACCGAGGGCACGATCGACAGCGGCGTGCCGTCGCCGGAGTTCCCGGCCGATGCGCGCTTCCGCGTGCACCAGGTGGCCAACGGCACCGTGCAAGCCGTGTACAACTCGAAGCCGAACGCGTTTGCGACCGGCCAGTCGGGTACGGCCCATGTGCAGTTCCTCCCTGCCCAGCCGGACGGCACGCGCATCGGCATCCGTGCGTTTGCCTTCGCCTCAGTCGCGGTCGTCGGGATGGGATCGGCGGACATCGCCGGGGCGGGGATGGTCGCGCGGGGTGGACAGGACGTCTACACCGTCACCAACGTGCGGGATCTCAACGGCACGCCGCTGCCGGACGGGACCAAGGTCGTGGTGTCAACGCTGGGCGGATGCATCCATCGGGACGCGGGGAACAACTGCATCTCCAGCAGCGAAGGGACGTTGCTCGGCGGTGACCCCTCCCCCGAGTTCGCCGACGCGCGCACGCGGGTCTTCACCATCCAGGGTGGCAGCTTCACGTTCACGTTCCAGGCCCCGGCGGCTGCGGGCACCTCGGTTCTGCAGTTGCTGCCGTCGCGGCCGACGGGCACGCGCATCGGGATCAAGGCGTTCGCGATCAAGGCCGTGACCATCGGACCGTAAGGAGAGCCATGTTTCAGCCAATTGCCCGCACATGCGTCGTGGCGCTCATCGTCCTGGTGTCGGGGCCCGCTGGCGCCGAGCCCACGGTGGCCGACCTTCAAGTGGTGAGCAGCGGCCCAGACGCGTGGGTGGTTCGAATTCGGGCGACCGAGGCTCAGGCGTTCGACGTCGTGACGTCGCTCCCGACCACGACCGTGGTGCGACTCCACCTGGCCAGCCTCGATCCGGACCGGGCCCCCCTCGATCCCACGCCGTTCGGCAGCGTTTTGGTGACGGCCGATGACCACGGCGTGGACGTGCGTCTCGATGTGCTGGATGCCTCCTATGTCGTGAAGGTCGCTCAGGGGCAGAGTGCCAGCATTGTCGAGTTGCTCGTGACGCGAGCCACGACCGGAGGGTAGGACGGGGTCGACCGCTCGACGGCAGTCGCTCGCGCGCTGAACGGATCGGCGTTCCGAGCAGGTGTCGGACAGCGTATGATGCCTCCATGAGCATCCGAGGGGCGGCGCCTCAGGCGCCTGAGACACGACGACGCGTTGGCCGCCTCGTCGTCGCATGCGGCCTCGCCGTGCTGGCGCCGCTCGCAGGCCCTTCGGCACAGCATTGGACGCTGGCAGTCACGCCCCTGCAGTCCCCGGCGGCGGCGTCCACCGCGCAGCCGCAGCTCTCGGTGTCGGAGCGCGGCGTGCTCCTCAGTTGGATTGAGCGCTCAGGAACCTATGCGACGTTGAAGTTCGCCGAACGCACGCCGGCCGGCTGGACGGAGGCGCGCACGGTCGCCGCGGGCGACGACTGGTTCGTGAACTGGGCTGATGTGCCCTCCGTCATCCGGCTGGCGGACGGCACGCTGGCCGCCCACTGGCTCCAGAAGAGCGGGCCTGACACCTACGCGTACGACGTGCGGCTCGCCCATTCCAACGACGATGGCCGCACGTGGTCGCCGTCGTTTCTTCCGCATCATGACGGGACCAAGACCGAGCATGGGTTCGCGTCCCTCTTCCAGATGCCCGGTGCCGGCCTGGGCCTGGCGTGGCTCGATGGTCGCGCCATGACGCCAGGCGGACATGAAGGGCACGACGGCGGCGCGATGACGCTGCGGTTTGCGGCGTTCGATCGGCACTGGAAGCAGACGGCAGATACCGGCGTGGATCTCCGCGTCTGCGAGTGTTGTCCGACCGCCGCGACGGTGACGGCGGACGGCCCCATCGTGGCGTATCGCGATCGAAGCGACGGTGAGATTCGAGACATCTACGTCTCCCGTCTCGAGCGTGGGGCCTGGACCACGCCCTCCGCAGTGCACGCAGACAACTGGAAGATCCCGGCGTGCCCCGTGAACGGACCATCCCTGAGCGCCCGCGGACGCGACGTGGCCCTTGCCTGGTTCACGGCCGCTGGTGACCAGGGCCGTGCGTTCATTGCGTTTTCACGCGATGCGGGCCGTAGCTGGAGCCCGCCGGTGCGCGTGGACGAGGCGGGTTCGCTGGGACGGGTGGACGTGGAGCTGCTGGCTGATGGCTCGGCACTCGCGACCTGGATTGAGTTCGCCGACCAGCGGGCGCAGTTCCGCGCACGCCGCATCATGCGCGACGGGACGAGGTCGGCGGCTGTTACCGTCACCGGCATCGCGGGATCGCGATCCAGCGGCTATCCACGCGTGGCGCTCCACGGCCAGGAACTGGTCTTTGCCTGGACGGAGTCCGAGGGCGGGCTGTCGGTGAAGACCGCCGTGGCGCGCCTCCCGCAGCTGACGTCGAGAGACTGATCGCCCGCGACAGCCACCTCCACGTGATGCGCGAGAATGTTTGGATGCCTCCTCGTCGCCATGCCGCGGGCGCCCCGTCCCTCCGTCTGGCGGCCCTGATCGCGACCAGCCTCGCCCTCAGTGCTTGTTCGTCTTCCGAGCCGCGCGCGACGTCAGCCTCGTCGGCCGGGCCCGCCGAAGCGCCGGCTGCCGCGTCCGGCGTCGGCACCGTCTCGGGCCAGGCACCGCCCGGCGCCATCGTCGCCCTGGAGCCGGTGGGCAGCGAGCCTGCCCGTCCGCCGGGGCCGGTCGTCATGGATCAGTACAGCCGGGCGTTCATCCCGGATCTGCTGCTGGTGCGCGTGGGTCAGGTGGTGGAGTTCCGGAACAGCGAGGACGTGGATCACAACGTGCGCGTCCAGCGTATCGCGACGGGCGCCACCGTGATGAACGAGTCGGGATCGCAGAACCAGGTGTTCAAGCACACGTTCGATCAGACCGGATCGTACGAAGTGTCCTGTGACGTGCATCCTGGAATGCGTGCGATCATCGCGGTGACGCGCACGCCCTTTGCCGTGTCGGCAGACCCCCGGGGTGTCTTTACGCTGATGAATGTGCCCGACGGGACCTATGTGGCGCGGGTGTCCGGTGCCGGCCGCGAGACCAGTCAGGAGATCAGGGTGCAGGGACCCACGACAGAGGTGAACCTGACCGGGCGCTGAGTGGGCTGTCAGTTCACCGCGCAGGAGCCCGGGCCGTCGGGATGGCCGCAGGTCCCACACGGGCCTGGCGCTGCCGCCCGGCCAAGCTTCGGACTGTCGGCTCCAACCGCAAACACCGACAACTGCTTGTCGAGGTCCCGGCTCTCGCATGACGGGCAGGCCAGCACCGTCTGCTCCCGCACCAGCAGCTCGAAGTGGTGATGGCAGCTACGGCATTCATACTCGTACAGCGGCATGCCTACAGGATAATACGGGCCGTGATGTTTCCGAGACCCGAGCGTCGACGCCTGCCGCCACTGTGACCATCTTCCGCGGCATCGGCGACGAGGCGCGCATCTTCATTGCGGCGCTGGCGTTTCGGGTCTTCAGCGCCTGTGTCGCCTTCCTCGTCAACGCGACCTTCCCGCGCCATCAGAACCAGGGCTTCAGCGTGTTTCGCACGGAGCACCTGTTCTGGGATGCGTTTGCCCGCTTCGACTCGGGGTGGTATCACGGCATCGCGTCCCAGGGCTACGTCTACGGGGAAGGGGGGCGCAACAACCTCGCGTTCTTCCCGGTCTATCCGCTCCTGATGCGAGCCGGCGGGTGGCTGCTCGGCGGGCGTCAGCAGGACTATTACTTCGCCGGCATCGTCATCTCGTGGCTCGCGTTCGCGGCCGCCATGGTCATGGTGTACCGCCTGGCCTTGCTCGATCTGCCGAGGCCCGCGGCGCTCCGGGCCGCCGCCTACGCGGCCGTGTTCCCCTTTGCCTTCTTCTTCGGAATGGTGTACTCGGAGAGCCTCTACTTGCTGGCCCTCGTGACGGCGGTCTACGCGCTAAGATCTCAGCGGTGGCTCACGGCGGCCGTCGCGGGCTCGGTGATGACCGCCACGCGGGTCACCGGCGTGATGACGATGCCAGGGCTGGCGCTGGTCGGGTGGACATCGGCGGCGCATGACCACCGCGCTCGCCAGCGTGCGGCGATCGCCGTGGCGGGATGTTTGGGGGGCATCGGCGCCTACAGTGCGTACAACGCGTGGCTCAGCGGAACACCGATCGCGTGGTATCACGCGATTACGTATTGGGGCTATCACCCGGGAGGCGACCCGTTTGGGAGCGTCATCGGCCTGCTGCGCGCGCTGGCCACGCGCCCTTATCAGTTCCTGGCTACCGAAATCATGGCGCCCTACGACACGTTGAACGGGCTGGCCGCGCTCACCACGTTGGCGCTCGTGCCGTTGATCTGGCGTCGATTTCACGCCGGCTACGCCCTCATCGTGCTCGCGGGGCTGCTGCTCCCGCTGTCGTCGGGCCAGTTCGAAGG
>JBQTIE010000281.1:0-1738 GCA_052389315.1 Acidobacteriota bacterium | reverse complement strand
CCCATCCCGTGCGGCGGTACAGCGCCTCGAACAAGGGACCGAGGTAGCGGCCCTTGCGCGTCAGGAAGATCGTCGTCAGGGCCACCACGACCACCGCGACGCTGGCAATGGCGGTGAAGACCCGCTGCCAGGCCTCCGGGACGATCTCGGAGGTCATCGCAAGAGCCGATGTCAACGCCACGAGCACCACGCTCATGATGCCCATGGCGGTGCGCTCGAGGATCGTCGAGGCCGTCGAGGCCGCGGCGGGCACCCGATCGAGCAGCAGGACCACACGAAGCGGCTCGCTGGCGAGTCCCCGAATCGTGAAGTACGAGACGGCGTCGGCCGCCAGGCGCACACGAAAGAGCCGCCAGAAGGAGGGGCGCACGGCCGGCGGGAAGCAGATGTGCCAGCCGAGCGTGCGCAGTGCGTGCCACGCGGCGCTCGGCAGCATGACCACCGGCAGCAGGAGGCCGAGGTGGCGCGCCTCCCGCAGCGTTTCGTCGCGGTCGATGAACAGCAGCGTGACGCCAAAGAGCGCCAGGCCCACCAGCATGGCGACGCGCGAAATCCACGCGGGGACGGATCGCGTCATGCGACCGAGGAGGGCTGGCGTGAATCGGGTGTCATGTCCACCGGCTGATTCTCGGGAATCAAGCGCTCGACGATGACGGCATCGCGCCAGACGCCGTCGAGCCTCGCGTGTTTCTCGTAGACACCCACTTCACGAAAGCCGATCCTGCCCAGCAGAGCGCGGCTGGCGCGATTTTCCACGAACACCCGTGACACGAGCTTCCAGAAGCCGGCCCGGCGCGCGGCGTCGATCAGCGCGTCCATGGCGACCCGGCCCGCGCCCTGGCCGCGGACCGCGCGGGTCACGTAGACGGAGAAGTCCGCGATGCCCGCATAGCAGTCGCGCGGCCGATACGCCGAGGTCGACGCGAAGGCCACGACGAGGCCCGGCTCGGATTCCACGACAACGATGGGGTGCCGGCCGTTGAACCACTGACACACCTCGTCCGGGGTACGTTCGCGGGTTTCAAAGGTGCCGATCCGATCGCGAATCCCCTCGTTGTAGATGCGCGCGATGGCCTCGGCGTCGCGCGGCGTCGCGTGTCGCGCTGTCAGTGACATGGCCTCGAAATATCTTAGTCCCGTTCGAAATCTGCGACCCGTGTGACAGACGAGCTGCGTTTTCGGCCATAATGCGCCGCGGAAAGCGAGGCATCGATGCTGCACGGAACGAGTCGCGAAGCGGCCGCTGAATTCCTGGGCACGTTCATCCTGATCGTCTTTGGCGTCGGCGTCGTGGCACAAACCGTGCTCAGCGGCGGCGCGAACGGTTCCTATCTGGCGATTAACCTCGGATGGGGCCTGGCCGTGATGCTGGGTGTCTACACCGCCGGGGGCGTGTCAGGAGCGCACCTCAATCCCGCGGTCACCGTGGCCCTCGCCGTCCGCCGAGGGTTCCCCGCTCGCAAAGTCGCTCCGTATATCGTGGCACAGACCGCCGGGGCCTTCGCCGCGGCGGCGGTCGTCTACCTCACCTATGCCGAGGCCTTCGACGCGTTCGACCAAGGCATCCGCCAGATCGAGGGCGCCAAGGCCACGGCCGGCGTGTTTGCGACGTATCCCCAACCGTTCCTGTCCATCGCGGGCGGATTCGTCGACCAGCTCGTCGGCACCGCCTTGCTGATGGCGGCCATCCTCGCGGTGACAGACCAGCGCAACAATGCCACGCCCAACTGGCTGACTC
>JBQTIE010000280.1:0-4939 GCA_052389315.1 Acidobacteriota bacterium | reverse complement strand
CGTTGTGGAACTGTGCCAGCCGCGCCGGATCGTCGGCCACCCGGTCGGGCAGGAACTTGAGCGCCACCGGCTGGCCCAGGCGGAGGTCGTCCGCCCGATACACTTCGCCCATGCCGCCTTTGCCGAGGAGGGCGATGACGCGGTAGCGGCCGTCGAGGATCGCGCCCGGTGGGAAGCGGCCGTGGCTGATGGAGTCGGACGAGGTCAGCCACCCGCCGGCCGAGGAAGGTTGTCGGTCGCGATCGGAGGGAGGGCGGGTGACTGCGTCGCGATCGTCGTCTGCCGCCGGGCCTGCATGCGGTGGGGACGGACGAAGCGGGCGATCACCCGCGCGAGCCGAATCGGTCGCGGCGGCCGGCGTCGTTCCGGCCGTCGTCGGACCCGCAGCGCCCGCGCTGGCCGCGTCCGCCAGCGCGTGTCCGCACCGCGGGCAGAACCGCGCGGCGTCGGGAGCAGGCGCGCCGCAGCCGGGGCAGTACACCCGGAGATTCTCGCACGGTGCGGGCGATGAAGGGCTTCGCGGATTTGCCACGGACCGATGGGGGACCGGCGCGGAACTTGCCAGATTCCTGGCCGTTCCCGCGTTCCGCGGCTAGGAGAACACGCTGATCACATCATCGGCCGACGCGTGCCGGAGGTTGCGCATGAGCCGGGCGTCAAGCATCCGGCCCACAGCGTTCGAAGGTTGAGCTACTCATGACATTGAGTAAAATTACTCAACGCCATGAGCAAAAGACCCCTGGCCTTTCGCCGCCCCCAGGCGGCTGCGCTCGCCCGCCGGCTGGCCGAGCCGCGCCGGTTCCTCCAGGTCGTGGCCGGCGCGCGCCAGGTGGGCAAGACAACGCTGGTCCAGCAGGTGACGGCCGCCGCAAAGGTGCCGGTGCGCTTCGCCAGCGCCGACGAACCGGCGCTGCGCGGCCCCGAGTGGATCGCCGCGCAATGGGACGCCGCCCGGCTGGCCACGGGGCGCCGCGGCGGCATCCTGGTCCTCGACGAGGTGCAGAAGGCCGCTGGCTGGTCCGAGTCGGTCAAGCGGCTGTGGGACGAGGACACCCGCGCCCGGCGGCCGCTCAAGGTGGTGCTGCTCGGGTCCGCGCCGCTCCTCGTGCAGCAGGGCCTCACCGAGAGCCTCGCCGGGCGCTTCGAGGTGCTGCACTTGCCGCATTGGTCGCTCGCAGAGATGCGCGACGCCTTCGGGTTTTCCTTGGACCAGTTCCTGTACTTCGGCGGCTACCCGGGCGCGGCGCCGCTGGCCGGCGAGCCCGAGCGCTGGCGGCGCTACATCCTCGATGCGCTCGTCGAGACGACGGTCGCCAGGGATGTGCTCCTGATGACTCGCGTGGACAAGCCAGCGCTGCTGCGCCAGCTCTTCCGGCTCGGCTGCCAGTACTCGGGGCAGGTGCTCTCCTACACGAAGATGCTCGGCCAACTGCACGACGCGGGGAACACGACGACCCTTGCGCACTATCTGGACCTGCTGAGCGGCGCGGGCCTGCTGACGGGACTTGCCAAGTTCTCGGGCAGCGCCGTCCGCCAGCGCGGCTCGAGCCCGAAGCTCCAGGTGCTGAACACCGCGCTGATGACCGCACAGTCGGTGGCCTCGTTCGATGAGGTGCGCACGGATCCGGAGTTCCGCGGCAGGCTGGTCGAATCGGCCGTTGGCGCCCATCTGGCCAACGCCGCCGCCGCGGGCGGGTGTGAGGCCTTCTACTGGCGCGAGCGCAATCGCGAAGTTGATTTCGTCATGCGCGCGGGGAAGAGCGTCACGGCGATCGAAGTCAAGAGTGGGCGAGGCCGCGACACGCACCCGGGCCTGGGGGCGTTTGCGGCCTCCTTCACGCGCACCCGCGGGCTGCTCGTCGGCGGCGACGGCATTCCGCTCCAGGAGTTCCTGCTCGCGCCGGTGACACAATGGGTGGCGCTGTGAGGCGGGCGGATTCTCGCATGGTGTGTCTGCGCGCGCGTCCCGCATTGACCAGGGCGTTGAACGCCACGAGAATCACTCCGATGAAAAGGCCACCGCGGTCTCGCGACCATCTAGACACCCAGCACACGCCCAGCCAGCCCGACGCGACATGAGCGGCGTGAAGGCTGACCCGGCCCCTGACGGGGGCGCCTATCGGCCCGGCTTGCGCGATGCGCGGCGCTCCCACCACCCATCCACCGACCAGACATCATCCGCGCGCGGCGTGAGGGCGAGAACGAGCAGGAGCAGCGTGCGCGGGATGACGTGCGCGTTGAAGTTGTAGAGCGGCTCGAGCAGCAGGTGGCCGTAGGTGACGACGATGAGCACGGCTGCCAGGGCGATGAGGGCGTCACGCACGCGCCAGCCCACGACCAGCAGCCAGCCCGCCACGAGTTCCACGATGGGGATCGTCGTCCCGAGCGTCCAAAGCATCCAGACGGGGATCCAGGTGGAGGCGTAGGGGCCGACGAAGAGCTTCTCCGCGTGGCCGATCGGCGTGAGGTCGAACACCTTCCAGTAGCCCGCCATGCCGAAGATGAGGCCGAGAATGAGGCGGGCGGTGAAAAGGCCGACGGCGCGGAGGAGGGCAGTGTCGGAGGGCATGGCTGGCCCGGGTCTGGAAGCGAGCATAGCGCAGGGCCGGGGCTGTGCGCCTGGCGCCCGACGCACCTCGGCACCGCACCTCGCGCATCTCGGCATCCGACGCACGTCACCACGTGCCGTTGACGCACCTGCCGCAGCCGGCGTCTGCGCGTTACCGGCGGGCGTCGAGCAGCCCGACCGCGTAGTCTTCGAACGCCGCGTCCGCGGTGACGATGGTGAGCTGCTCGAGCTGCGCCTGGGCGATCAGGAGGCGATCGAACGGGTCGGCATGATGGGGAGGGAGGCTGGCGACGGCGATGGCGTGAGCGATCGTGACGTCCAACGGCCCGAAGCCGCTCCCCTCGATCGCGGCCGCCATCCAGCGGTCCAGGGGATCGCGGAGCGTCAGGCGTCCGCTCCACGACTTGATGGCGATCTCCCAGGCGCTGGCGGCGCTGACCAGCACCTGGTCGGCGCCTCGCTCGATGGCGGCTCGGGCCCTGGGCCCGAGCTTGCGGCTGCCTGCTCTCCACCAGATCAGCGCCTGAGTGTCGAGCAGCAGCGTCATGGCGTGATGCCGAAGGCGCGGAGCACGCTGCGGGGAAGGGGCGCGTCGAAATCCCCGCTCACCGCGATCCTGCCGCGGTCGGCGGCGAACCCCGTGCGCCGCGTCTCGCGCACGACCGGCACGAGGCGCACCATCGGCTTGCCGGCCTTGGCGATGACGATGTCCTCGCCCTCGACCGCTTCGTCCACGAGGCGGGACAACGAGGTCTTGGCCGCGTGAAGGTTCACCTGCTTCATGGACTAAGCTTAGCTAGATCCGTGCCTCGCCCGCAACCGGCCGCTACTACCGCGACGCGCGAAGCCCGAGGTTGAGGATCTTCTGGAGCAGCTCGGGGTACGGGACTCCCGCCGCCTCGGCCGCCGAGGCGAACTCCTCGCCGGGCGCGATTTCGGGATTGGGGTTGGCCTCGGTCTTCACGCGGTCGTGGATGAAGGCCACCGCTCGCGAAGCTCCTCGTCGGAATAGACCACCGAGGCCTGGGAGATGCCCAGAGAGGCCCATCCGGCTCTTGACGATGATTGGAAAGGCCAGCTCCCTGGGGCGGCGCACCTTCCGCCGCGGAGGAAACGTCGCGAAGCGCGGCGTGCGGATGCGGTGGTAGGCGGCGATCTTCTTCGCCAGCGCCTTGTCTCGCGTGATGGTCATGCCGCGCGCGTTGCAGCCGGTGTGCGGCAGCTGCAGCAGATCGAGGTAGCTCACGACGTGCTGGTCGAACTCCGTGATGCTGTGGAACTCCTCGAGCAGGTTGAAGGCGATGTGGGGCGTGAACTCCTCCACGGCCTGGCGGATGGGCAGGAAGCTCCCACTGGACGCCGAGCACCTTGACGTCGTGCCCGAGCTTCCGGAGCGTCCGGACGACGTGAAACTCGGTCTTGACCTCGTAGGCCTCGTCCTCCGAGAGCGCGTCCAGCGACTCGGGCGGGACGAGCTCCGGATGCACCAGCACGAGGACACGCAGCTTTCTCACAGCGCCACCCACTGTCGATGGCTGTGCAGGAAGTGCGTCGTGCTGACGGTGAGCATGAGCGCGGCGTCGAGCCGCAGCCGTCGCTCCGACCCGACGGCGCGGAGCTTGAGCTCGCGGCACCGGCCGATCATGTCGGCGAGCACCTGATCGACGGTGAACTGGTACTCGCCCGTCCAGCGGGCCACGAGGCGCCGGATGTCGGCGCGATTGCGGCGGAGAAAGGCCGACGCGCGCTCGGCGCGGCGATGGCGGGGCTCGTCCGAGAACAGGCGCGGCAGATCGCGGTCGAAGATGTCCGGGTGCGCCACCGAGTACTGATCGCGCTTCTCGCGGTAGTGCTCGCCGAGCGTCGTCGTCAGCGCCGGGAGGCTCTCGACGCGCTGCTTCGTGCGGATGGGCGGCGCCGCGTCGGCGATGTCGCCCATGATCTGGTCCACGTACTCGAGTTTGCGAAGGGCGGGCCACCCGGCGTAGCGCTTGCGCCAGAGGGCGCGAGGCTGCAGCCACACGGCGAAGGTCTCGGCGAAGTCTTCGACGGGGTGGCTCTGCGCGTAGTAGAGGCGCAGGTGCTGGACGAACCGGCGGCTCCCCGGGTTGGGGCGGTACTCGGTGGGGTACTTCCGCGTGGGGCTGCCGAAATGCTGGCGCCAGCCCGCCCGGAGCTGCAGGCGATACGCGTGCTGAATCGCGTGGCCGCACTCGTGCCGCAGGATCTTCAGGCAGCTGTCATGGGTCCCGCCCTCGACCTCGAGCATCTGCGATCGCTCGAGCCGCATCAGCTTCGGGTGCCCCAGATAGAAGGGCACGGCGATGCCCGGCACCCCGTTGGGGGTGAACCACTCGGTCGAGAACCAGT
>JBQTIE010000279.1:0-38088 GCA_052389315.1 Acidobacteriota bacterium | reverse complement strand
CGCGCCGCTTCAGCTCTTCCTGCCAGTTCAACACGACGATGAGCTCGTCGCCGAAGCCAACCCCCGCCCCTGTCGTCGTCACGCCATGAGGCGCTGGCCGTCCGGCGTCCCATCCCACGTCCAAGGGTCAGTCCGTGTCTCGAAGAGCTGGTTCGGCGTCCCCGAGGCGCGGCCCACCGGGCTGCGTCACGCGGGTACACTCACCATCGTGTCACTCCTCGAAGATCCCGAGCTGAACGAAGTCCAGGCCCTGCGCGCCGTCGTCCCCTCATTGGGCGGGCTCCACGTGCTCGAGATCGGGTGCGGGGATGGCCAGCTTACCAGACGTTATGCCAGCGAGGCCGGCAGCGTCATTGCCATCGACCCCGACGCCGACGCCGTTGACGAGCTCCGCCAGGCGTTGCCGCACGTGGACGCTCGCGCGACGGACATCCACGACCTGGAGTCGCCTCCGCAAAGCATCGACGTCGCGGTTTTCGCGTGGTCCTTGTGATGAATCCCCGCTGAGGGCATGGTCCATGCCCTGCGCCGCGCGCGGCAATCCTTAGCGCCTGATCGATCGGCAGGTGCGTGCCCGCGGCCAGCCGATCCGCCAGCGTCTCGCCCTCGAGGTACTCCATGACGAGGAACTCGACGCGTCCTGCGAGCCGACGTCGTAGAGCGCGCAGATGTGCGGGTGCGACAAAGTCGAGATCGTCCGGGCCTCCCGGTCGAAGCGCTCGCGGAACGCGGGGTCGGCCGACACGTGCGCCGGCATCACCTTGATGGCGACGACGCGATCGAGCCGGGTATCGCGCGCGCGAGACACCTCGCCCATGCCGCCGGCGCCGACCATCGCGGCAATCTCGTAGGGGCTAAGACGCGTGCCAGGAGCGAGCATGGCGCGGCCGGCTGATTATACGTGGCTGGCGCGAGATGGGAGCTGCCGCGCCTCGATCCGGTCGATCGGACGGGAACGGTCACACGCGACGTTGCTGAGCCTGCCCGCGGGCTGCCTCCCCCACTGTGTCATCCGACGGCACGCGCCCCGCGGTGATCGTCCCAGCCCGAAGCATGGTCGATTCTGGCGCTCACCTGCAACGATGCAGGACATGCGCCAGCCGCGGCAGCCCGTCGTGTGACGCACGAACCGGCGACGCGGCTGGCAACCCGCCGAACCTGCGGACTACTGCTGCCGACTGGGTGTTGCCGGATTCGCGGGCGTGCTGAGGTCGGGCCGGTGAGCGACAACGACGCTGGACCGGCTGGCGATGGACCGCTCAATCGTCTCGCTCATGTCGGTCCATTCGCCCTGCCCGAAGGCCTTCACCATCACGGCGCCCTGGTTCGGCCAGGCCCCGCGCTCGGCCAGGGTTCTCGACGGCCGTGCGGCGATGGTGCGGACGCCCTCGCCGTTGGCCAGCACGTAGCGCAGCACCGTCGGTGCGGCGGGGTCCTGTTCCTCGGCCCCCTTGATCTTGCCGAGAATCCTCAGGTAGGTGCCGAACGCCTCCCGGTGGTGTTCGGTGACCGTGAGCGTGGCGAAAGGCGCGGGCGGCATTTCCAGCTTCGCCTTGGTGCTCAGGTCCAGCCGTAACTGATACACCTCGTTCATGACCTGCGAAATGGCGCTTCGGCCGGCCTTGAGAATCTTCGCGCCTTCGGCATCGCCGAAGGCCTTGGCCAGCAAGGCCGGAATCGTCGGGGTCGCGTCGAGAGCTGCCCAATCGGTGAAGGCCACGAGGAACGCATAGGTCATCGTGTTTCCACCGAGCATGGTCTGGTAGACGTTGATGGCGTTCGGCAGCGCCAGCTTGGTGCGGGCCGCCTGGATCTTCTTCGCATAGTCCTCGAATTCCATCGACGCGCCGGGGATCACGGTCACGGTGGTGACCTGGACCCACGGATTGGAGGCGGGCGGCGCCTGCCCCCACAGAGGAACCACCATCGCCAACAGGCAGACGACAAACGCCGAACGCCGGATGTGCTCCCGCATGCGACCTCCTGTTCTACGGTTGCGCCCGATTCGGCGAGTCTTGGGGAGGTGCCGGGAATGTGTCAAGGACTATCGGCGCCGCTGCGACCACGCGTCCAGGCGCCCGCTCGAGCCCATCCCGGTGCCAGAAGGCTCACCTCGGGCACCGCCCCTCACCTCGCCAGCTCCGTCGTGTAGAACGGCTCCAGCCGATCGATGGCGTCCACGGTCATCGTCTTCACGTCCCACCGGAACAGGCGTACGGTGAGGCGATCGGGAAAGAAATCGACGAGCGTGAAGCCGTGCTGCTCGAGGGGCCGGACGGCTTCTTCAACGTCGAGGTGCGCCGCGGCGGTCGGCGCCACGCCGCGCACCGCCGACGGCCAGCCCTCCGGGCGCGTGCCAATCGGGCCGGAGAGAATCGTCGTGACCGGTGCGGCCTGGAGGGTCGTCGTGCCGATGCGGCCAATCCGGCCCAGGGCAATCGCGTGGAGATCGCCGCTGACGACGAGCCGCGTCGCGCGACGTGCCGACGCGATCGCCTGGACGAGCCGATCGTGTTGCGCGAGCCACCCCGACTGCCAGTACGGCTTGGGTCTCGCGGTGGTGAGCCGGCCGTCGGATCCGAGCACGTCGGGATACCACTCGCCCCACTTGCCGGCGGACCAGCCAAAGGGATTCGACGGGGCATGGACCACGTGCGCGGCCTCGGACGAGGTCGTGCGGGCCTGCAGCCATTTTTCGACTTCGGCATCGACGAACACGGCGGTCGGACCGGCCAGCGTCATCGTGCGCCGCACGTCGTAGAGCAGGACTTCGGCCAGGCGTCCGTACCGCAAGGTGCCAAAGCTCTCCGACAGCTCACCGCGCTCGCTCGAAGAAGACCAGGGCAGGTTCGCGGGACGCGACGCGTCGGGCAGGAACTCGGGATAGTAGAGCTGCTGGGTCGCGCGCGCGAGCTGAATCTGAAACCACGGCGGGGGGAACGTGACCATCACGTCCGTGCCCTCGTCGTTGTCGAAGTGATCGTGGTCGTCTTGCAGGAAGAAGACCGGCGTCGATCGGAAATCGGTGCCGTACACGGGGACGATCTGGGGGCCGGCCGCGCGCTTGAGCACGGCCTCGTTCGTCGTGCCGAAGACCGCTGAGGAGCGGTCGAAGCTCTTCGAGCGCGCCGTGTAGGGCCCCGTCGCTGCCCGCGGCGCGTGCAGATCCCAGTACACGTGGTCGCCGTTGGCAACCGCGGCGTCAGGAGCAAACGCCAGGCCGCGCCGCAGCAGGCGATTCCTGACCGACGTCGGCAGGTTACCGGCTGTGAGGCTGTCGCTCTCAGCGCCACCGGCGCAGGTGAAGAAGAGGATGCGACATCGATCGGGGCGCGCGTCCGGCGAGGGCAGGGTCGTGAGATCCCACGGCTCGCACAGCGACGATCCGTCGGCCGCCGTGAGTGCCAGCCGGTATCGTCTGGCCGGATCGAGGCCGGTGGCGTGAAACTGCCAGCATTCACCAGCCGTGTCGTTCATACGCCCGACGACGGCGAGACTGCCGACGCGCAGCGTTGGAGTCGAGGTGATCGGCTGCGCGAAAGACGCCTTCACCAGCATCCGCGAGCCGCTCACCGTCGGGAGCAGGTGCCGCACCCTCCCCGGGTCCCAACGGCCGGCCGCTTGCGGCGGCGACTGGCGCACGGATGCCTCCGCGGGCCACGCCGCCAGCGCAGCACCTATCGTGCCTCGGAGAAACGCACGTCGGTCCATGGCCTGCCGCGCCCGCGCCGCGTTACCGTCGCAATTGCGGAATGAACTCTCGAAAGAAGCTGATCGGCCGAGCGCGCATCATCATGGGAACCTCGTTGTGGGTCGCATTGATCGGCATGCAACTGATGTTTTAACCCTGAGGTGAAAATACTCGCAAGCTTTTTCACCTGAGCTCACATACATCAGCCGTGCTTCCGAGCTCCCCTGTCCGAGGCGGAGCCTTGTTTTTGGTACTGCCGTCAGCGCCTGCCAGACTGTGCGCCGCGCTCGACGAGAAACGCCGCGACGCGCTCGAGCTTCGACGCCCTGGCGGCATCGAGCGCGGTGCGGCCGTCGATGTTGGCGGCATTCACGTCGACGCCGAGCTCCACGGCCAGCCTCACGGCCTCGAGCGTCAGGGCCTCGCGCTCGCCGCGCGGGATCGGACTCCAGGGTGCGCCGCCGCCCATGCCCGCGGCGGCCATCAGGATGGTGGTGGCCTCCTCGCGGAGCTCCGCCCGTTCGCCCCCGCGATACGTCACACGGTGCACGAACCGGGCATTGGCCCCGCGGTCGATCAGCAGGCGCATGAGCGCCGCGTTGGCAAAGCGTGCGGCGAGCCACAGCGGCGTCGCGCCGACGAGCTCCGGGGCGAAGTTGAAGTCGGCGGACGATCGCCTCGTGGGCGTCCACGCTTCGAGACGCGCGTCGGGCGAGGCGCCGCGGGCGAGCAGCACACGCGCCATGCGCTCGTCGCGTCGCATGACGGCGATGTGGAGCGGCGCAAAGCCCGCGTCGGCGGCCTTGGGGTCCGCGCCCTTCTCCAGCAGGAACTCCACGAGCTCGGTGAACCCGGCATGCGCCGCCAGCGTCACCGCGCTGACGCCCCAGGCGTCGCGGTCGTTCACGTTGGCCCCCGCGGCGACGAGCAGCGTTGCCGACGCGAGATCGCCCTCACGCGCGGCAAACATCAGCGCGGTGTTCCCGCCGTGTGGAATCTCACGGTTGTACTCGGGGCGGCCGTGCGGGGGCACGGCCATCATCTGGCTCCACTCGGCCGAGCGCGCGTGAACGTCCGCCTTGTGGGCGAGCAGGACCTGGACGACGTCAGGGTGATGTTCGGCGGCGGCCCACATGAGCGCCGTTTGTCCACGCGCCGCACGGGCGTTGACGTGCGCCCCGCGCTTCAGCAGGAGCTCGACCACGGCGGGATTGCCCGATCGCGCGGCCACCATCAGCGGGGTCTCGCCCGCCAGGAGCGCACGGTTCGGATCCGCACCCGCCTCGAGCAGGCGTCCCACCATCGCCGCACTGCCGTTCTGGCTGGCGATCCAGAGCGGCGTGGCGCCCAGATCGTTGGCAGCGTTGACGTCCGCCCGGGCGCGAATCAGCAGATCCGCCGTCGCCAGTCGATCTCGGTAGGCGGCCCAGTGGAGCGCGGTCGTCCCGTCGCCGTCCGGCTCGTCGATGGCCGCGCCGGGCCGGATCCGCTGTTCGACCGCCGCCCAGTCGCCTTGCTTCGCGAGCGCGACCAGCGAGGCCTGCTGGGCGTGCACTTCGCCCGCGAAGACGACGAAAACGGCAAAGACGACGAGTGCGGGCGCGTCAAACATCTTGAAGGGTGATCTCCCGGAGGGAGACCGAGCAAAGCCAGCACTGTGACGAGGTAGACGGAGCCACTCGGGCACATGCTCGACGGTCCGAGGCGCCACCTCGCGAGATCTCAGCAGGCCCACTCCTACAACCCCGACAAGGTCTCGAGCGGCAACCGGCCCGTGCTGCCGCCGATGCGCTCGACCGGCACGTCGAGCTTGTCCATCAGCGTCACCAGCAGGTTCGCCATCGACGGCTTGTCCGCGTACGCGAGGTGGCGGCCGCCGTGGAGGCGCCCCGCACCGCCGCCCGCCAGCAGGATGGGCAGGTCATCGCCTGAATGACGATTGCTGTTGGAGATGCCGGAGCCGTACAGGATCGTCATGTGATCGAGCAGTGAGCCATCGCCGTCGGGCGTGGCACGAAGACGCGCCAGGTAGCGCGCGAACAGCTCCGCGTGGTACCGGTTGATTCTCGACATCCGCTCGATCAGCTCGGGAATCTCCCCGTGATGCGACAGCGGGTGGTGGGCCTCAGGGACGCCGATCTGGGGGTACGGACGCGCGCTCTGCTCCTTGCCGATCATGAACGAGATCACGCGCGTCAGGTCGGACTGCAGCGCCAGGATCTGCAAGTCGAGCATCACCGCGAGGTGATCCTCGAAGACGGCGGGCACGCCCTGCGGCTGGTCCATGACCGGCAGGTCGAGGTCCTGCTGCTGCTCGGCCTTCTGGATGCGCCGCTCGACGTCGCGGATGGCCTCGGTGTATTCGTCGATCTTGACGCGGTCCTGGGGACCGAGCGCGCTGGTGAGCCGCCCCAGCTTGTCGGTCACCGAATCCAGGATGCTCCGGTGCTGGCGCAGCCGCGCCTCACGCGCGGCGCGGTCCGTGCTGCCGCTGTCACCGAACAGCCGCTCGAAGACCGCACGGGGGTTGTGTTCCATCGGCAGCGGCTGCGTGGGGCTGCGCCACGAAATGGTGTGCGTGTAGGCGCAGCTCAGATTCCCGGTGCACGCGCCAGCATTGGCCGGAGCGTCCATCGAGAGCTCCAGGGAGGCAACCTGCGTGTCGCGCGCAAACTGCCGGGCGAGCAGCTGATCCATCGAGACGTCCGCAATGATCTCGACCTCGTTGCGCCCGCCCCGTGTCGTCCCCGTGAGAAACGATCCCGACGCTCCCGCGTGGATGTAGTTCCAGTTCGCCTTGAGCCCCGACAGCACGAGCAGCTGGTCGCGAAACGGCGTCATCGGCTCGAGAATCGGGGACAGCTCGAATGCCGTTCCTTCGCCTTTTGGCGACCAGTACTCCATCGCCATCCCGTTCGGGACGTAAAAGGTCTGAAAGCGGTGGACCGGCCGGGCGAGGGCACGGCCCTGCAGCGCCGAAACCGGGAGCATGGCTTCGAGCATCGGCAGCGCGACACTCGCACCCAAGCCTCGCAGCACCGTGCGCCGCGGCAGCGACCTGGTGAGGATCGTCATAGATCGTCTCCTCCGATGGCGGCAGCCCCTATCATGGCGCCGCTGGAACCGAGCCGTGCATTAAAAACGCCGGGCTTCGGACGATGCCGAGGACGAGCGCGGACCATCGATAGTCGTGGGCCGCCGCCTCGCGCACGATCTGGCGCACGGCCGGACGATCGTAATACTCGAGCCGGCGTCCCAGCGCGTAGCTGAGCAGCTTCTCGACCAAGGTTCGTGGAAACTGATCGGGATCGGCCAGCAGCAGGCGCCGCAGTCCCACCAGCCCGTCCACCGTCTTCCCGCTCATCGTCGTTCCGGTCGCATCAATGGGCCTGCCGCCTTCGTCTACCGACCGCCAGCCGCCAATCGCGTCGAAGTGTTCGAGGGCAAAGCCCAGCGGATCGATGGCGGCATGGCACGACGCGCAGCTCGGATTCTGCCGGTGCTGCGCGAGGCGCTCGCGGATCGAAGCCGGGACCGTGCCGGGTTTGGTTTCGGTCAGGTTCGTATCCACGCCCTGCGGCGGCGGAGACGCCGGGGAGCCGAGCATGTTATCGAGCAGCCACTTGCCGCGCAGCACGGGCGACGTCCGATCGGGATACGACGTCGTCGCGAGAATCGCGCCATGCGCCAGCAGGCCGCCGCGGCGGGCGGCGTCCGGCAGCGTCACCCGCCGGAACCGGCTTCCGTAGATGCCGGCGATCCCGTAATGCCTGGCCAGGCGCTCGTTGACGAACGTGTAATTGGCGTCGAGCAGATCGTGGATGCGGCGATCCTCGCGGAGCGTGCTCGCCAGAAACAGCTCGGTCTCCTCGACGAACGCGTTCAGGAGGCTCTCGTCGAAGGTGGGGTAGAAATCCGGGTGCACGACGACCTCGCCAACTCGACGCAGGTTCAGCCACTGCGCCGCGAAGTCACGGACCAGCGCATCGATCGCGCGCGGATCGGCCAGCATCCGGCGGACCTGCTCGTCCAGCACCGCCGGACTGACGAGCTCGCCGCGCTCGGCCAGGTCGAGCAGCCGCTCGTCGGGCACGCTGCCCCAGAGGAAGAACGACAGCCGTGAGGCCACCTCGAGGTCGCTCAGGCGCGTCGCCCCTGCCGTGGTGCGCGCGCGTGACACTCGCAACAGAAACTCAGGGTCCACGAGGAGTCGCTCGAGCGCGAACTGGATTCCGGCGTCGAGCGTGCCGCCGTCCCGCCGGCCTCGGGCGAAGAACCCCATCAGCGTCTCGACTTCATCGCCGGCGACAGGGCGGCGATACGCGAGCCGTGCGAGGCGCGAGAGAATCTTCGAGGCGCACGCCCGCTCGTCGGCGGCGGCGCGTGGCTGACAGATGAAGATGGCACGGCGGCTCGGCGTGTCAGCCGGCGCGTTGCGCGTTACCGCGGCGGGCGCGGCGCCGGGCGTCGGCGCGGTCGATCCGGCCCGCTCGTACGGGCCGCCGATCTGCACCGAGCCCACGCTGGCGTAGTCCATGTAGAGCTGATCGTTCGTCAGGACGCGCCCGCGCTGCACCGGCTGCGGGAGTCCTTCGGGCGCCCACAGCTCGCGCACGAACGACACGCCGATCACGTGAGGCCCGGCGGGGATTGCCGTGCGAATCTCCAGCCCGGCATCGCCCGTCAGCTGCATGTACGTTTCCCACTCGGAATCGCCGGCAAAGCCAGGCTCGCCATCGCCCGCGTAGCTCGCCGCGGCGGGCCGGCCCTTCGCCCCGCCGCCGACGGTGAATCGCTTCAGGAGCTTGCCGTCGAGGCGAACGTCGAGCTGCTGCGGCCAGCCCATGCCCATCAGGTAGTCCTGATACTGCCGGCGGAGGCGCACTTTGACGAGGTACTCGCCGTCGGCGGGAAACGCGTGGCGAATCGCCATCCCGCCACGCGATCCGAACGGCAGGTCCTCGCTCTGGCGATCGGACTGCACGACGTGCAGCGGGATCTCGTAGGTCTCGAGCCGGGGACTCTCCGGGGGCAATCCCGTCGCCAGTCGTGTCACGTGGCGGGCGACGGACATGTAGCGCTCGAGATGCGACGTCGAAATCGTCAACACGTCGGCAAAGTTGTCGAAGCTGGCGTCCGCCGTCTCGTCGCCGGGTAACAGCGAGCGGACATCGACGTCGAGGGCCAGGAGATCCCGGATGGCGTGCTGATACTGCGTGGCGTTGAGACGATGGACGGCGGGCGTTCGGCCGGGCGTCGGGCGAGCGGCGTACGCGTGGTCGATCTCACTCTCGAGCCAGCTCGCCACGCTGCGATAGGTCGCCTCGTCCGGCCGTGGCCGGCCGGCTGGTGGCATGCTGCCCGCGCGCAGCTTGGCAATCACCCGCTCCCACAGCTCGGCGTTGGCCGCCGGCCTGGCCACGTCCACCTGATCGAGCGTCAGTCCTCCGGTCCTCAGGCGCGGGTTATGGCAGCCGAGGCAGTAGATGTCGACGAGCGCTTTGGCATCGTCCGGGCGCTCGCGGGCGCCAGCGCGGACCGCCAGCGCCGCGGCCATCGAGCCGGCGAGCGCGAGCGCGAGAACCGCTGGGACTCTCATGAGGCGGTGATTCCCGGGGTCGTCACCGGGATGTCCGACCCGACTGATAGCTTACGGCAGAACCGACCCGGGATGAGTCTTGAGTCATGAGTCCTGGGTTCTGAGTGTCGGAGAGAGCTATCGCCCCCACAGGCGCGCGAGGTCGATCTCGACCGCGTCGAACGGTTCGATTCGTGCGGAGACATCGCCGCTGTGTGTGACGAGCAGTACCCAGCGCCCTGCCTCGAGACGATAGGCTTCGAGCGTCGCCGTCGCAGGGTTGATCAAGCACAGATGCCGGACGCCATCTCGCGCATAGATCCGGAGCTTTTTGCCGCGGTCCATCTGCTCGGTTGACGCAGACAGCGTTTCGCAGACCCAGTCAGGCGCGATGGTGAAGAACGCCTCCTGAGGCATCTCGGGCAAGCATTCCCGGCGCCATCCCGCGATGTCGGGAACGACCACGTCTTCCCCGAGGTGCAGTTCGGGCTCGTCCAGAATCCACCAACCCCCTGGGCCTCCGCGGCCAGCGTCGAAGGGGCCGATGATGTCGCCGCCCAGCCGCGAGGAGGCCAGGGCGTGGCGGGGCGCTGGCCGAGGGGAGACATGGAGCTCGCCGTCCAGGATCTCGGCAACCTGGTGATCGGGGACGGCCAACAGGTCGTCGTAGGTGGCCCGCCGCTTTGCGGTCGGAGTGGCCATGGCCCGAGGATAGCCTGCGGTGTTTCGCCGGCCAAGGCCGGTTTGTTCGGCGATGACGACTCACGATGACGGCTCGGCGTCGCGACATGCTCGGGGCCGCCGGAACGCCGACAGGTCAATGCCCTGAGATGTGCTCGTCGTTTCACATGGAGCGAGGAAGACGCGCCGCGCATCAGATCCTGGACATCAGAAACGTTGTCGTTCCTTCAGGGTGAGCCGGGTATCGACCGGACGCGCATCGCCGTGTGGGGTACGGATCGCGCGATGGGGCATGCACTGATGGTGGCGGCCGCGGATCCGCGGGTGAAGGCCATCGTGGCCGATCGCCCCTTGATTCCCGGCGACGGGGTGTCCATGACCGCGTGGGCACCGGACGAGGTCGAGCTCGCCGCCGAGATCGCGGCCACTCGCGGTGTCTTCAAGGGATCAGCCGCGCAGGCCAACGAGCGAGAGGCCCGTGCGGCCCTCGCGCAGTATCAGCCGTTTCACTGGCTCGAACACGTGCCGCCCGCGCTGCCAGTGCTGTTCGTCACGCCTCAGTCCTCACCTGTTGCCGAAGCGGCGGCGAAAAGGCTGAGCGGCCCTCAGGCGTCGTCACCGACGCGAGCAGTGCCGTCTCGTGGCTGTCGACGCATCTTCCGTGAGATCACGCCACCCCGTCACGGCAGGCTGAAGGCGACGAATTCTCCGGCGTGCTTCTCACCACCGATGGCGAACACCAGGTACTGTTTGCCGCGATGCAGGTACGTCATCGGAGTGCCTGTGCTGCCGGCCTCGAGCGTGTGCTCCCACAGTACGCGCCCGGTGGCCTTGTCAAAGGCGCGAACGGTGCGGCCGCCGCCGTTGGGTGGGGTACGCGCGTTGATCTGGTCGCCTTCGGTGACGAAGAGCAGCGTCCTGGTCACGAGCGGGCCCGCGCGCACGGACTGGCCGAGTGGCGGCAGGTTGAGGGGCCTCAGGTCCGGGTGATCGCGCGGACCGTTGCCATTGGCCACCATCCATACCTGCTCGCCGCGGTTGAGATCGATCGCCGTGATGCGGCCGTAGGGCGGCTTCACGAGTGGCAGCCCGCGCGGGCCCTGCAGCAGCGCGCGCGTGGAGGCTCGGAATGCGAGGTCGGTCTCGTCGGGTTTGCCCGGCACGAGGTTGGCGACAAAGGGATTGGTCATCGACGGCACGTAGAGCACGCCCGTCTCCGGATCGAACGCGGCGCCCGTCCAGTCGGCGCCGCCGACCGAGCCAGGCATCTGAATGGTGCCGAGCGTCCCGCCGGCGCGCGTCTCGACCACCGACGGCGGGGTGAAGACCGGGCCCGTCCGGTACTGCTTGAAGATGGCCAGCGCTTCGCCACGCAGCTCCGGCGTGAAGTCGATCAAATCGTCTTCGGTGATGCCCTGTCGATCGAAGGCCGGAGGCCTGGTGGGAAACGGCTGCGTGGGCGAGGCTTTTTCACGGGGCACGGTGGAGGCGGGCACCGGCCGTTCCTCGATGGGCCAGACGGGCTTGCCGGTGACCCGGTCCAGCACGAAGACGAACGACTGCTTGGTGATCTGCGCCACGGCCTTGATGCGACGGCCATCCACGGTGATGTCCACGAGGATCGGGGCCGCCGGGTTGTCGTAGTCGAAGAGATCGTGGTGCACCGTCTGGTAGTGCCACACGCGGCGGCCGGTCGCGGCTTCCACGCACACGATGGACGTGCTGTAGAGGTTGTCTCCCAGCCGGTGCCCTCCAAACATGTCGTTGGTCACGCTCGACGTCGGCAGATACACGTACCCAAGCTCTTCGTCGGCGCTCATCGGGGCCCACACGTTGCCGGCGCCGGTGTAGCGCCATGAGGCTTCCTCCCACGTCGAGATCGCGGGGTCGCCTTCTCGAGGCACGACCTGGAAGGTCCACCGGAGCCTGCCCGTGCGCACGTCGTAGGCGCGGACGTCGCCGGGCTCACCCTCCTGGCGACTCGCCGAGTCCTGATCCACCATCCACGCGCCCATCACGATGACGTCCCCCGTGACGAGCGGGGGCGAGCTCCATCGATAGCCGCGGGCACGCGGACCGAGGTCTTTCGTCAGATCGACGATGCCTCCTGTGCCGAAGGATTCGATCGGGGCGCCGGTCGCTGGGTTGAGCGCGGTGAGGTAGCGGTTCTGGTAGGTGATGATCCGCGCCTCGGCGCCCATGCCCCAAAACGCGAGGCCGCGGTTGCTGGAGCCGCCGAGCCCGCCGGGGCCTGGCGTCTGGGTCCAGATCGTCGCGCCGGTGGCGGGGTCGAACGCCTCGGCGAGACCCACCGCGTTCGAGGCATACAAGACGCCGCCGACCATGATCGGCGTGGATCGGAACAGATTGGGAAGGCGCGGCGCCGGATTGATCCCGCGATACGACGGATCCAGGTGCGGGCGCCGCCACGCGATGGTGAGCTGCCCGACGTTGCCGGCGTGGATCTGATCGAGGGGCGAGTATTTCGTCGCGGCGTTGTCGCCGGAGTAGTACCGCCATTCGCCGTGCGTGGGGCCGTTCTGGGCGCGGGCGGTGAGCGCCGCCGCGAGCGCGACGACGGCCAGCGCCGCGCACAGGGGACGCCGGAGGCCCCAGACACCTGATGGGTGCATTGGTAGATTCTATGGCGATGTCGGATTCCGCCGACGTGGTTCGACCCGCTCGTGCCGCCCTCCTGCACGCCGCGCGTGCTAGACTGGTCAATGACTGGTTGATTTGGAGGGTGTCATGGCGACGATCGGTGCCTTCGAAGCCAAGACCCGCTTCGGCGAGCTCCTGGACCGCGTGTCGCGCGGGGAAGAAATCGTCATCACGCGACACGACAGGCCGGTCGCTCGCCTCATCCCGGAAGGCGCACCCCGGCAAGACGAGGTGCGTCGCAGTGTGACCGGACTCCGAAAGTTGCAGCAGCGGATCCGGAAACGATCAAAGGCCAGGCTTTCGGATCAGGACGTCCGGTCCGCCATCGACGAGGGCAGGCCGTGAGGCCGGCCTTCATCGCGGACGCGTCGGTGGCGATCGGGTGGGTGCACCCCGCCCAGGCGACGCCCGATACCGCCGCGATGCTGGACGCCATCGCGGAAGGCGCTACCCTCGAAGTGCCGGCGTTGTGGCCCCTGGAGGTGGCCAACGCGCTGACTGTCCTGGGGCGCCGGCGGAAGCTCACCGAAGAGGAGCGACGGGCGGGCCTGCGATGGCTTGGTGGACTGCGGCTCCGGATCGACCACGACATGGCGTCGCTGGCATTTACGCGCCTTGCCGAACTGGCGTCGGCTCACGCGCTGTCGGTCTACGACGCCGCCTACCTCGAACTCGCCATGCGACGACAGCTCGTGCTGGGATGCAAGGACGGACCGCTGCGAACGGCAGCCAAGGCCGCGCGCCTTCCGCTCTGGGCCTAGTGCCACGAGTGTCCCGCCGACCCGGCGTTTCCGCGGCGCCGCCCGGATGCGCTACGGCACCGGCCGGCCACGGCCCTTCAGATCCCGGTACGCGTACTCGCGCGCCACGAGGGCCAGGAACTCTCTGAGATGCTGATGGGCGAACTCGAGCACCGAGGCCTGGCCTTCGACGGTCGTCTCATCCACCGGGCCCAGATTCTCGAGGAACCACGCCATCAGGAAGTCGTCGCTCGGCTCCGCACGGCGGTCGCCGGCACGCTCCGCTTTGTCCAGCGTGCGTTGCTTGTCCCGCGCACGGGCCAGCAGGGGCCGGTATCGATCGGACAGCCGGAGCTGGTCCAGCAGCCGCGCGGCACTCTCCTCGCGGAGGCGCGGGAGCGCCATGCGCACCAGGGTGGCCTCCCGCATGAGCGCCGCAAGACGCGCGGCCGTCAGGTGACTTGTCGCCAGCCAAGTGTCGAACTCCTCGTCCGCGCTCAGCCCATGCTCGGCGCGAAACACCCTGACGGCCTCCTGCTCCGCTTCCGCGGTGACGATGTGGCCTCGTCGTTGGGCTTCGGTGACGATCAGGTGATGGAGCAACGCTTCGCGGCGGGTCAGCGCCAGCGCGCGGGCATCCAGGCGCAGTTCATCCAGCACCGCGCCAGAAGACACTGCTCCGGACGGCTCGCCCGCGTCGCCGGCCGCCATGCCAGCCGATTGAATCACGCGGTCCCAGAACTTCGTGTGCTCGAGCACGAAGGACACGCGCTTGGGTTCCTGACTCTCGAGCCGCTGCCGGCGGACCACACGCAGCATCTCCAGCGCGTCGGTCCGCTTCTGGTCGACGCGCCCCCGTGGCAGCCATTCGCGCAGCGCGTCCAGCTCGCGTGGCGCCAACCCCTGCTCCGCGGCGTCGGCGAAAAGCCGGGCGTAGGATCGGTCCGGGAAAAAGAGCGCCTTGGCCACGCTCCCCAGACGCTGTCGGGTGTCTGCGCGAATGACGCCCGAGTCCTCAGCCGCGCGCAAGGTGCACCGAATGTTCACCATGGCCTCCGACGCGGGCTGAAAGCCCTGCGCCGCGGGCGCATGCGCGACCGCCACTTCGTCGTCGTCTTCGAGGACGCCGTCGCGGAAGGCCTCGAACACCTCCCCAATCCCCACCATGCCGAACATCGCCAGTTCGGCCGCCCGCAGCGCCCCCATGCTGGCGGCCCCGTAGACGTGGATGCCCTCGGCCATCGCCCACAGGATTTCCTTGTGCCAGACGGCGGGCACACGATCGAAATAGCCGTCGATGATGCCGATCGCGTACGGGCGCCGCAGGCCGATGCGATACACGTCGCCCTGGGCTGCGGGCGGCAGATACACCGCCTCCAGCTCGCGGCTCCCCTCGTCGGCTGAGAGCGTCGGTCCCGTGAACACGTAAATGGTCACGATGTCCCGCCCGCGTGCAGCAGTGAGCGGCCGCGAATCCCTGGCGCGTAGGCTGGATTGAGGTGGGTGCCCTCCAGTCCGGGGATGACGGCTCGGACCACTGGAAGTTGGAGCTCCGGGTCGGTCAAGTTGACGAGAACCACGCGAGCCATGCCGGCGGCGCGGAGCCGGTCGAGCTCCCACTGCACATCCTGCCAGAAGGTCTCGCCCTCGAAGGTGGGGACATCCTCCAACTTGCGCCCGTCGGTGGTGGGCCGCAGACGCGCGCGTTTACGCTCGACCATTCGCGCGCTCTGCGTGCGCTGATAGTCCTCGCGGAAGAGATTGTCCCGCGAGCCCGCAATCATGGTCAGGCGCGACTGGGCGGCCTCGTTGAGCGCGCGCAGCAGCGCGATCTCGCGCGACGGGTGGCACCCGAAGCCGTCGATCGTGTAGGTGAGATGGAACGGATCGTCGCGGCGATCGGTGATCGTGCAGCAGAAGGCGGGAATCCCGGCTTCCGTGGTGATGTCCCAGGCGGCCGTGGCGATGCCGGCCCGCCCGTACTTGTCGATCACCTGCCGGCATGCGGCGTCTTCGACGCTGTCCAGGTCCATCCGGCGCGCGGCCAGCCACTCCTCGCTTCTCAACTGCATGAGCGAGAGCGCATCGCGCTCGACCACCTCGCAGATGGCCTGACTGACGGCTTCGAACACGTGGTTGCCGGAGGCGAGCCCGTTGGAGGTGGCCTGAAAGCAGCCCGATCCGGGCGGAAGCGGCAAGGTGAAGTTGGTGCTGACCAGTTCGTAGGGCACCCACACATCCTCGCGCTGCAGCAGGTCGCAGCCTTCCACCCACAGCAGCGGCAGGCGCGGGTGAAAGAGCGTGTGGCGCACAAGGGGAAGGTCGCCGCAGTCGACGACCTGAGTAGTGCGCCGCAGGTCTTCATGACTGGCGTACCGGAGCGGCAAGGCGATTCGCTCGGCGTGATAGAACTCGATGGACTCCATCAGCGTCGACGCCCGGGCGGCATCGAGGTCGAGCCCCTTGCCCTGCGACACCGACAGCGCACGGGAGTTGGGGCGGCACGCCACCGTCACGGGGATGCCGATGCGGTCGAGGCCCGTGATGTTGGCGACGCGCGTGATGCCGAGTTGCGGCATGAGCCGGCGAATCTTTTCGACGGTTTCTCCCGGAGGGATCAGGCGATGCGTGCCCTGGCGGAAGCGCTTCGCGCCTTCGTCGACACGACCAGACGACCATGAGAGACACGACATCGACACTTCGCTCCGTCGCAAGCGCCCTACGCTACATGTGGCGACCCTTCGCGTCAACATCCTGCCGCGTTGACTTAGGTCGGAGCGCAGGCTATGGTGACTTCGGCCCTCAATGCTCGGTCGAAAACTCGGACGCTACCAGATCCTGCAAGGCATCGGCGCTGGCGGGATGGGTGAAGTCTACCGTGCAAGGGACGAGCACCTGGAGCGCGATGTCGCGCTGAAGGTGCTGCCGCCCGGGGCCGTGGGCGACGAGCAGGCCCGCAGGCGCTTCCGCAAGGAAGCGCTCGCCCTGTCCCGGCTGAATCACCCCAACATCGCGACGGTGCACGACTTCAGCACCGAGGCGGATCTCGATTTCCTCGTGATGGAGTACGTCGAGGGGGACACACTCTCCGCGAAGCTCGCGCGGGGCCCGCTGGCGGAACGGGAGATCATCCAGTTGGGCGTGCAGATCGCCGAAGGCCTGACCACCGCGCACCAGCAGGGCGTGGTTCACCGCGACATCAAACCCGACAACGTGCGGATGACCTCGGACGGCCGGGTGAAGATCCTCGACTTCGGCCTGGCGCAGCTGGTGCGACACGCCGACCATGCCATCGCCGCGGAAACCGTGAGCCAGACACAGGCCACCGGCGGAACGTTCCCCTACATGGCGCCGGAGCAGCTGCGGGGTACCGAGGTGGATCCGCGGACGGACATTCATGCGGTGGGCGCAGTGCTGTACGAAATGGCCACCGGGCAGCGGCCTTATCGCGAGCAACTGATCGCCAGGCTCGTCGAGGCCATCCTGCATCAGGCGCCGGAGCCGCCGTCCGCCCTGAATCCGCGCATCTCCGCCGAGCTGGAGCGGATTGTCCTCAAGTGTCTGGAGAAAGATCCCGAAAACCGCTACCAGTCGGCCAAAGAACTCGCCGTCGATCTCCGCCGCCTGGGCACACCCAGTGTGTCGGCCAGCGTCGTCTCGGCAGCGCCCCGGCGAAGGCCGGCCAACCTGTGGGTCGGCGTGGGCGTGGCCGCCGCGGTCCTGCTCGCGGCCCTGGTCGCGATGAATGTCGATCGCCTCAATCCGCGGCCCGCGCGCCCGGCGGCCGAACGCCTCAACACCGTGGTCATCCTCCCGAGCCAGGTGTTCGCGGCCGACACGGACGGGTTCCTCGCCGACGCGATTCCGAGTCTGCTGTCAACCTACCTGGCCCAGGTGCAGGGTCTGGAGGTCAAGGCGCCGCCGACGAGCGCCGACTTCGAACGCGTGGGCAGCGACATGGACAAGGTGGTGAACGCGTACAAGGTGGACGGGTTGGTGCTGTCGAGCGTCAGCGCACAGGCGGACAGATTGATGCTCGACGTCCAGCTCGTCGACGCCGCCACGCGCCGCCTGATCTGGAGCCAGCAGTTCGCCCAGGGCCGGCAGTACCACATGGACCTGGTAAGGATGGCCGCCGATGCGCTGCGCGCAACGCTCCGCCCCGACGCCGCGCCGCCCTCGGGCGCGCTGGTCGGCACCTCCTCCCCGGACACCGAGCTGCTCCTGCAGCGCGGCCGCTATTACGCGCGGTTCTACTCGTACCGCAAGCAGAACAGCGATTTCGACCTGGCCTTGTCGGCTTTCGAGCGCGTCCTGGCGCAAGAGCCCTCGTCTGCCGCGGCCGCCGTCGGCATCGCCGGCCTCCACATCGCGCGGATCGAAGCGGGAGCGGCGATGGCCGACGTCCTCGCCCACGTCGATCGCTGGACCGGGCGCGCTCTCGAGATCGATTCCCGCTCCGGCGAGGCCTGGAGGATCCTCAGCGTCGCCGAGGAGTTCCGGCCGAACGCGGACCGGCAGACTCGCATCGAGTACGCCCTCAAGGCGGCGTGGCTGGCGCCGGCGTCCGCAGGGGCCCAGCACGCCCTGGGAACCGTCGTGGGCCGCCACTCTCTGCAGCTGGCCCTCGCGGCGCTGGGCGAAGCCACACGACTGGATCCGCTCCAGCTCAACTCGAGCCTCGCGGCCGCAGGCGCGCTGGCGATCCTCGGCCGAACCGCCGAAGGGCTTCCGCTCGTCGAGGACGTGCTCAAGATCGAGCCGGACATTGTCGTCGGCCAACTGGTGAAGTCCTTTCTCCTGCTGAGCGACCGGCGCGACGTCGGGGCGGCCGAGGTGCTGAAGCGTCTCGAGCCGCACGTCGCCGCGGCCCGGCTGCAACCGGGCTGGTTCAGATTCGTGCAGGATTGGCTGGCGTTCGAGACGACGCAGAAGACCGGCGACCGCCCAGGGGCCGAGGCGGCGCTGAAGCGTCTGGTCGCGCTGGCGAGAGGCGACGGCGAGCGGTTCCCGCAGTGGCAGGCCGTCACGTTGCACGTGGTCCTGGCGCTGGCCCGCCACGGCGAGCTGGAGGCCGCGATGGATGCCTTGGATGGGCGCTTCGATGCCGGCGTCGCCGAGCCGTACGACTCGCTCGTGCAGAATCCCGACCTGCAACGCGTGCGGCAAGACCCGAGGTTCCAGCGGATCGCCGCCCGTTCGCGCGTGCAATTCGAGTCGCTGGCCGTGGCGCTCCAGGAGGCCTGCGAGCGGAAAGAGTGCCCCCGGTATCTGGAAAAGCCGCTGGTGGACCTTCTCAGCCTCCGCTGACGCGACCGGCGCGCGGCTGGCCGGCTGCGCCGTGCGATCCCTCAGTCGGCATCCGGGTCGAGCGCCGCCAGCAAGGCCATGCCATTCGGCGAACCCCACCCCGTGCACGCGTCCCATCCTCGGCTGGCGCGGAACACGCCGTTGGTGCCACGTGTGATGTCGCGAGTAGCGCCCCTGAACTGTGGCGTGTAGAGCAGTGGAGTCAGGTAGCCGATGGGCGTCCCCAGCTTCTGGTTGAGCCTGGCCACGAGCGCCGCCCACAGAGGCGCGGCCGCGCTCGTGCCTCCCATCGGAAAGCAGGTGCCGTCGACGACGATGCCGTAGCCCGTCTTGAGATCGGCCTTGGCCGCCACATCGGGCACGCCTCTGCCCGACCTGCCTGTCTTCCTCTGCACCTGCGCGGTCGATTGCCAGGAGGGCTCCGCGAAGAAACCGCTGACGCCACCGCCGCTTTTCAGTGCCGGCATGCCAGGTTCCTCCCACGCGATTTCCCCAAATGGCGGCGCCGAATCCAGGTGAGTGCCTCCGCAGGCGAGCACATGCGGGCTCGATGCCGGGAAATGGACGCGGGGCCTGCCGTCCTGGACGTCGGCGCCTTTGTCACCAGAGGATACGCACACGGTGACGCCCTTCAACGCCGCCAGCCGCAGCGTCCGGTCCATCACGCGGAGGTAGGCCGGAGGCAACTGGTCCTCGCACGAGCCGAAGCTGCAGGAGATCACCGACGGATTCTGCGGGCTGTCCAGGGCGGCCGTCAGGGCGTGGTACTGGCCGTGCGCCGTCCCGGGCGCGAAGTACACCTCGAGAGCGGCCCCATTGGCCAGCGAGGCGATCAACTCGATATCCATCGTCGCTTCGATGGTCCACATGGCCCACTGCGCGTCTTCCCTCGAGATGGTCGCGCCGCTCGTCTGGCGGTATGATTTCGACTTCTTCAGCGTGCGCGTCTCGACGGCGCGGCGAGGACCACGCGACGCCGGCCCGGATTTCGAGGCGGGCAGACCCAGCCTGTCCAGGACGAAACGCAGGTCCTGTGGCGGCGCGGGCCTGTTTCTGCTTCTGTCAATGCGCCTGACACGGACGGCCGGGTGGCGCAGTCCGCGCCAGGCAAGAGAGTTCTTCAGGTCGGCCGGATGAAAGCCGCCCCCGAGCTCGATGATGGCCACCGTCTGTCCTCGTCCGTCGAGGCCGGGCGGAAACGCATAGGCGCGGGCCACCGCCCGGGGGTCCTCGCCGGGGAGGGATGGCCGACCGGCAACGACACCGTGCCTCTGAAGGAGCGGCCGATCATCGAGTCCAAGCACGGCGTCAATGACGCCGGCGATATCGGCTGGCAGCGAGATTGGCCCTGTGTGGGAGCGGTAGGAGCCGCTGTCGTCCTCGTAGCCGGCAAATGTCGTGCGGAAGGCCCGGCCGACGGCGGCGAGCGTGCCGGACAGCACCACGCAGCGCCGAGCGGCGCTGGCCTCAACGACCCGCAGCCCATTGAGCCGGGCAAAGGACTTCACCAGTTCGAGATCCGCGGGGGAGGCGCCATACTGCTTCTCGAATTCCCGGCGGCTGAGAGCGCGGCGCTCGTGAGGAAGTTGAGTCGCTATGCTGGCGAGTGCCGCGGCCGTCTCGGCTTCCGGGCTGCGGGATCGGAGCACGACCGTCACACGCATGCGTTCGCGGGGATCCGGCTTCGCGCCTGCCGGCCGCGCGCCCGGAGGATGGAAGGGCTCGCTCAGCGGAAGAGTGGTGTACGGCATGAGAGGAGGGCCCCGAGCCGGTTCAGAGCCGCCGCGGACCTGGAGTGCCCGTCCGCGGACGCACAGGGAGCGCGCCACGCGTGCCGCGGGTCAGGCGATGCAGACGCAGGTATCGGGATCGGGCAGGTCTTTCGAGAGCGGCAGCTTGCCACCCAGCTTCTCGTGGAGCGCATCGTGGAATTCGGCGCGCGTCATCTCGTATCCGTGGTCTTTGGCCACTTTGAGGATCCGATTAGCGGCCGTGATGACCTTTTTGCGCAGCGCCTCGTCCTTGTCCATGTGGCGCAGGAAGTTCTTGGCGTGCTTTTTCGACATCGTGTCTCCCGTTTGGCCGACAGCCGTTCTGGTCGCCCTGAGGCTACGGCAAGCCCGGCGGGAAGTCAACGCGCCAGGGCCGCGTCCAGACCAGCCGGATGCACGTGACGCGCCGCAACTTCAGAACGTCGCGAGCCCGTTGAACGGAGATGCCGTGCCGCCCTGGATCTGGAAGATGTGGAGCGTCAGCGTGAACTCCCAGCGCTTCAGCCGCTCGGCCTCTCGAGCCGCGTCTTCGAGATAGACGTTGTCGGCAATCGGCAGCCCCATGTTGACCTGCGTGAGCTGGTGAATCGGGCGGTTGATGCCCTGGACGCCCGACGGCTGGACGTCGTTGACCGCGTCGCTCCCGAGGATGGACACGTCTCGCGCGCGCAGCCACGGCAGCACCGACGCGTGGAGACCCGCGCCGGCCTGGCCGTAGGGCCAGGGTCCCTCCGCCGCCCGTTTCGCCCACCGCCCCGTGCGGACGAGCAGGGCGTCGCCCGCGCCAATGCGGATCCCGGCGAACTGCTCCCACCCCTCGAGGTCTTCCACGTAGATCGGCGTGCTCGGCTCGAGCCACTTCACCTGCTTGAACAGCGGCATGTCGATCAGAATGGCGCGCGTGATGTAGCCCGGGCCCATCCGATCGGCGGCCGATTCCTGGCAGCCGGCGGCGGTGAGCGTGAAGGGGAAGCCGTTGTAGCTGACCGCGGGCTCCCCCGGCTTCCTGCCAATCGGACCCTGGTAATGGCAGAGCGCGTCCAGATGGGAGTTGAGACCATCGTGGATGGAGAGCTGAATGATGTCGACTGCGCCCTGAATCGCGCCGGTTCTCGGATCGATGCGGGCCATCCGGTGGACGTTCTCGCCGAAGCCTCCCGTATCGCTCCCGGTCTTCTTGAGCGGATTGATCTGGAGCGTCACCGTCCTGCCCTCGCTCACCAGCGCGAGCGCCCGCTTGGTCTTCTCAGGCGTGATGAGGTTGAGGAGCCCCCGCTGGTCGTCTTTCCCCCACCGACCCCAGTTGGAGAGCTCCTTCTCCCAGCGCTTCAGCTTGTCGAGGGTGACGAGCCGCGACGGCTCCTGCGTCGAGGGATGCGGCTGGAACCGCTGGCCGTCCTGCGCCGAGGCCGGGATGCCGAACGCCGTGAAGACTGGGCCGGCCAGGACGAGGGCCCCGACCACCAGGTGGGAGGTTGTCGTGCGCGGGAACATATGTTCTCCTTCCGTTCGAACCAGACTGCCCGGCATCGTAATCGATCTGCGCGACAACACCATTCGCCGAGCCTCACCCTTGCCGCCGCCAGGAGCGTTGACGGCCCGGAATCCTGGCAGACGAGTCAGGTGCTGTCCGTCAAGGCGACGGCCGCGCCGGAGGACGGGGCGAGAGAACCATCGTGGCAGCTGGATCGCATGCCGGTGCCTGGCTCGGACCCCCTTTTCAGGAGGGACGGTGCCGGCGCGCTTGATGCCATTACCGTGGTAATCTGACCGTATGGCTCTCGCTCATTCCAGGCTCACCGCGCAAGGTCAGATTTCTGTGCCTGCCAAAGTCCGCCAGAAGCTGGGGGTTGGTCCCGGGTCGGTTCTCGAATGGGACGATGCAGGCGGTCAAGTCGTGGTGCGAAAGGCAGGCCGCTATACCTCCGAGGACGTTCATCGGGCCGTATTTCCAGGGCGTCTCAAGGCCCGCACCCTGGCGGACATGAAGGAAGGACTCCGGCGGTACATCAAGAGGCGGCATGCGAGCCATTGATACCAACGTCCTGGTTCGCCTGGTCACGCGAGACAACGCGAAGCAGGTAGCTGCGGCGGAGGATTTCGTCGGCCCAGGGGCCTGGGTGCCGCACCTGGCTCTGGTTGAGGCAATGTGGGTACTGGCGTCTGTCTACGATCGCGGCCCCGAGGCCATCGCGACAGCGGTTGAGATGCTGTTGAATCATCAGCATTTGACCGTGCAGGACGCGGATGCGGTTACCATGGCTGTCCGACAGTTTCGGCGGCGACCGGCAATCGGCTTTTCGGATTGCCTGATGGTGGAGGTGGCTCGGAAGGCCGGCCACGGGCCGCTCGGGACCTTCGACCGAGATCTCGGCAAGGTCGAGGGCGCTCATCGCCTGTGAGGCACATCATTCGACGAACCCGGTCACCAGGGGCACGCGTTTGAGCCGCGTGTCGCGGCGGGCGCCACCTGAAGCTGGTGCTTACCGGCTGAAGGCAAAGGGCGCACGGCCATGACCCTCGAATCCGGCTCCCGACTCGGTCACTACATCGTCGGCGCGCCGCTCGGCGCCGGCGGCATGGGCGAGGTCTATCGCGCCACCGACACGCGGCTCGGGCGCGAGGTCGCGATCAAGATCCTCCCGGCATCGCTGGCGTCGAACCCCGAGATGGTCGAACGCTTCCGCCGCGAAGCTCGTGCCGTCGCGGCGCTGAACCACCCCCACATCGTCACCATTCACTCGGTCGAGGAGATCGACGGCCTCCACGTGCTGACGATGGAGCTGGTCGCGGGCGAGTCGCTGGATCAGGTGCTGGCCACGGGCGTGATGAGCGCGCAGCGGATCCTCGCCATCGCGACGGCCCTCGCCGAGGCTCTTGAAGCCGCGCACGGACGCGGCATCATCCACCGCGATCTCAAGCCCGCCAACGTGATGGTGACCCCGGCGGGCGGGATCAAGGTCCTGGACTTCGGTCTGGCGCGATTCCGCGACGCGTCCTCCTCAGAGCACGCCGAAGACTTCGCGACGGTGATGCACACGAGTGCCGGTGTCGTGATGGGCACGGGGCCGTACATGTCGCCGGAGCAGGTGCAGGGCGGCGACGTCGATCACCGTACCGACATTTTCTCGCTGGGCGTCGTCCTGCACGAGATGGCGACAGGCAGGCGGCCGTTCGACAGCGGATCGGCGGCGGGGCTGTTCGCGTCCATCCTGCGGGATCCGGCGCCCCCGGTGACCGAAGCGCGCCCGGACCTGCCGGCCGCGCTGGCCGACGTCATCCAGCGCTGTCTGGAGAAGGACGCCGGCCGGCGCTTTCAGACGGCGCGCGACCTGTCCGGCGCGCTCGCGCACGCGCGCGACGCGGCAGAGCGCAGCGGGTCCGGCGCGTCCTCTTCGGCCTTTGTCCCGCCGTCCGGCACGGCGCAGGCGGACGAGGGGTTCTGGGTGGCCGTGCTGCCGTTCAAGTACACCGGCGCCAACGCCGATCTCACGGCGCTGGCCGAAGGCCTCACCGAGGAGATCGTGACGGGACTGTCGCGCTTCTCGTATCTCAAGGTCATCGCGCGCGGCACGACGGAACGATTCGCGAACCAGGTGGTGGATGTCCGCACCGTCGGCAAGGACATCGGCGCGCGGTACATGATGGAGGGGAGCCTCCGGCAGGCCGGGACGAAATTGCGCTTGTCCGTCGAGCTGATCGACACGACGACGGGCGCGCATCTCTGGGCCGAGCGCTACGAACGGCCCTTCAGCGCCGAGGCGCTGTTCGAGCTGCAGGACGAGCTCGTGCCGCCCATCGTGTCCACGGTGGCCGACACGCACGGCGTGCTCGCGCGGAGCATGGCTGGAGCGCTGCGCAGCCGGCCGCCCGAAGAGTTGACGCCGTACGAAGCCGTGCTTCGGAGCTTCGCCTACTTCGATCGGGTGACTGCCGAGGAGCTGTCAGCGGCCAAGAGCGGGCTGGAGGCGGCTATCCAGAAGGCCCCGGGATATGCCGATGCCTGGGCGATGCTCGCACTCCTGACCGCACAGGATTACGGGCAGGGCTTTGGCCAGATCGCCGATCCGCTTGCGAGCGGCGCCGCCGCCGCGCGGCGCGCCGTGGAAGCGGGTCCCACCAGTCACCTGGCCCATTTCAGCCTTGCACAGGTGCTCTTCTTCCAGAAGGAGTTCGGGACGTTCCGGAACACGGCGGAGCGGACGGCGGCGCTCAACCCCATGGACGGGAACGCCATGGCGTTTCTGGGAGAAATGTTGATCCATGCGGGCGACTCGGAGCGCGGTCTTCCGATGGCCACGCGCGCCAAGCAGCTCAACCCGCACCACCCGGGCTGGTATTGGTACGCCGACTACATCGATGCCTACAGGCGCGAGGACTATCGGGCGGCACTCGGGTTCGCGCTCAAGGTCAACCTGCCGCAGCACTGGGCCTTCCATCTCTGCCTGGCCGTCGCGTACGGTCAGCTCGGGGAGCGCGAGCCAGCCGGCCGGGCCGTCGAGCACCTCCTGCGGCTGAAGCCCGAGATCGCGAGAACGATGCGGCAGGACGGGGCGAAATGGTGGGACGCTCGGTTCGTGGAGCAGCTCATCGACGGCCTCAGGAAAGCGGGCCTGGACGTGCCCGCGGAGTCCGCCGCCGCGACGCCCTCGACGACGGCCACGCTTTCCAGCGCTCCGAGATCAGGCACGGCCCGCGCGCCAGGCTCCGGCGCCGCCAGGGCCGATGAAGGGTTCTGGGTGGCGGTCCTGCCATTCAGGCACACCGGCCCGAGCCCGGAGTTGACCGCGCTTGCCGACGGCCTCACCGACGAGATCCTGGCAGGACTGTCACGCTTCTCCTATCTCAAGGTGATCGCGCGGGGCTCGACGGAGCGGTTCGCCAACCAGGTGGTGGACGTCCGCGGCGTCGGCAAGGAGATTGGCGCGCGCTACGTCCTGGAGGGGAGCCTCCGGCAGGCGGGATCTGAGCTGCGCGTCGCCGTCCAGGTCGTGGACACGCACTCCGGCGCGCATCTGTGGGCCGAGACCTACCGGCGTCCCTTTCAGCCCGACGCGATCTTCGCGGCGCAGGACGATCTCGTCCCGCGGATCGTCTCGACTGTGGCCGACTGGTACGGTGTCTTGCCGCACAGCATGAGCGAGGCGGTCCGCTCGACACCGCCCGACCGGTTGACGCCGTACGAGGCGGTGCTGCGCAGCTTCGGCTACTTCGAGCGGATCGGGCCCGAGGAGCATGCCGCCGTACGATCGGCGCTCGAGCGCGCCGTGGCCGAGGCCCCGGGCAGCGCCGACGGGTGGGCCATGCTGTCGATGATGTACGGCGAGGAGCACCGGTTCGATTCCAACGTCCAGCCTGATTCGCTCGGGCGGTCGCTGCAGGCGGCGCGACGGGCCGTGGACGCCGGGCACGGGAATCATTTCGCGTGGCTCGCCATGGCCCAGGCGCTGTTCTTCCGCAAGGAGTTCGACTCGTTTCGTCACGCGGCGGAGCGATCGATCGCCCTCAACCCAATGGACGGATCGACCGTTCAGTACCTGAGCCATCTGCTGGCGTTTTCCGGCGACTGGACGCGGGGGGGCGAGCTCGCGGAGCGATCGCGGCAGCTCAACCCCAATCATCCCGGGTGGTACTGGGCGGTGCAGTTTCTGGATGCGTATCGCCAGGGCGACTACGCAAACGCCCGCGTCTTCATCGAGAAGGGCAACATGCCCGCGCACTTTTTTGTCCAGGGTTTGCGCGCCGCGGTGTTCGGTCAGCTTGGGGATCAAGAGTCAGCGGCGGCCGCTGTGCGCCAGGCGCTCGCCCTGAAGCCGGGCTTCGCGGCGACCGCCCGCGCCGATTTCGCCAAGTGGTATCTGCCGGATCTCGTCGAGCAGCTCATCGATGGCCTCCGCAAGGCGGGACTCGACGTCGCAGAGCCTGCTTCATCCGCGACCTCGAGCGCGCCAGCGATCGATCGCGCGGGCGCATCGCCCGCGACGCCAGCCCCCGCGACGTCAGCGACGCCTGCGATGGCCGTGCTGCCGTTCGCGAACATGAGCGCCAACAAGGACCAGGACTACTTCAGCGACGGCCTGGCCGAAGAGATCATCAACCTGCTCGCGCACGTGCCGGGACTGAAGGTGATTGCGCGGACCTCGGCGTTTGCCTTCCGCGGGAAGGAGCAGGACGTGCGGGAGATTGGCCGTGCGCTTGGCGTGAGCAGCATCCTGCAGGGCAGCGTCCGGCGCGCCGGGAACCGGCTCCGCGTGACGGCGCAGCTCATCGATGCGGCCGACGGGGATCATCTCTGGGCGGAGCGCTTCGACCGCGAAATGGCCGAAGTGTTCACGGTTCAGGACGAGATCGCGGCGGCCATCGTGGGCGCGCTGAAGCTCACGCTGACAGGCCAGCCGGCGGCGGCGCGTCCCTACGAGCCGAACGTCGCCGCGTACGAAGCGCTTCTCAAGGGGCGCCATCACTACTATCGGAAGTTTTCCCCGGAGGCGTTCGCGAGCGCCGAACAGGCGTTTGCGACCGCGGCGGCGCTGGACCCCGAATGGGTCGAGCCGCACGCCGCGCTCGGCGATCTCTACTTCTTCCTCGGCTTTTACGGCTGGCGCCCGCTCGACGACATGATCCCCAGGGCGCGCGCAGAAGTCTTGAGGGCGCTGGAAATAGTGCCGTCCCACCTGATGGCGCACGCGGTGCTCGGCGCGATCACGGCCCTGAGCGATTACCAATGGCAGGTGGCCGAGCGACACGTCTTGCTCGCGAGGTCATCCGAGTCGCTCCCTCCTCACGGCCGGTTTCTCTGCGCCTTGGGCTACCTGATGGCGGTTGGACGCTTCGACGAAGCGCTCGACGAGATGGCCAAAGCCATCGCCCAGGATCCGGTGAATGCGTTCTATTACTCGCGCCGGGCCTGGGTGCTGCTCTGCGCCGGTCGCACGGACGAGGCGATCGCGGAAGCGGGCAGGGCGCTCGAGTTCGATCGGGCCAGCTACCAGCCGCACATGATGATCGCGCTGGCCCTGGCGTTCCAGGAGAGATTCGCCGAGGCGACGGTGAAGGCGGAAGAGGTGTTCAGGATCGCGTCGTGGGACTCGCTGGGCACGGGCCTGCTGGCCGGCCTCCGGGCAAGGGCTGGCGAACGGGACCGCGCGGCGGAATTGATCCCGGCCATCCAGAGCAGCGGCGCGGCCCCGGTTGGCATGATGATGTACCACCTGATCGCGTCGGAGATCGACGCGGCCCTCGACTGGTACGAGAAGGACATCGAGCTGCGCCGGCCGAACGCGCCGATGATCGCCGCGGCGGCGTTCCTCGCGCCCCTGCGCGCCAGCCCCCGCTGGCCTGGGATCGCGCGGATGATGAACCTGCCGGCGTCTGGCTGACACCGGGCGCGCGGGCGCAGAGTGGGGCTGGCACAGGCACTGGCGTGGCGGCTCGATCGGCCGCACCCATGCGGGTAGAATCCGCGGGATGAAGCCTTGTCTCCTCACCGCGTGCGCGCTCGCAGGCGCCACGCTTGGCTCTCTCCTCGTCACATCATCCCGGCCGTCGGCGGCTCAGCCCGAGCGCCGTCAGGGCCCGTTCCGGATCGTCGAGGCGACCATTCCCGAGATGCAGGCCGCGATGACCACCGGGCAGCTCACCGCTCGTGAGCTGGTCACGCACTACCTCGTGCGGCTGGGCGTGTACGAGGATCGGCTGAACGCAGCGCTGGCTGTCAACGCCCGCGCGATCGAGGAGGCGGACGCCCTCGATCGCGAGCGCGCGCAAGGCAGGGTCCGCGGGCCGCTGCACGGCATCCCGGTGGCGCTGAAGGACAACATCCACACCACGCACCTTCCGACCACTGGCGGCGCCCTGGCGTTTGCGGGCTATGTGCCGCCGTACGAAGCGACGCTGACGAAGAACCTGCGGGACGCGGGCGCCATCATCATCGCCAAGGCTGGCCTCACCGAGCTGGCCAACTGGGTGGCCGGCGCGCCGAATCCCATGCCGGGCAACTACAACGCCGTCGGCGGATTCGCCTACAACCCTTACGATCCGCGCCCCGATCCCCGAGAGGCGAGCTTCGACGGGCGGCCGGCGCTGTCAACGGGCGGATCGAGTTCCGGCGTCGGGACGGCGGCGAACCTGTGGGCGGCAAACGTGGGCAGCGACACGGGCGGATCCGTCATCAGTCCGTCGAACGCCAACATGCTGGTGGGCATCCGGCCGACGATCGGACGGATCAGCCGCCACGGCGTGATTCCTATCACCGCCGACCACGACACGGCGGGCCCGATGACGCGGACGGTGGCTGATGCGGCCATCATGATGGGCGCGCTGGAAGGCGCTTCTCCCGATCCGCAGGATCCAGCCACGACGACGTGCCCGCCGCCGCCGGGACGCGACTACACGAAGTTCCTCGATGCCGGGGCTCTCAAAGGCGCGCGGATCGGCATCCCTCGCGCGTTCTACTACAACGAGATCACGCTGCCTGGCCAGGACCGCCCGCGCGGGGGCCTCAACGCCGCGCAGGGCGCGGTGATGGCCGAGGCCATTGCCGTCCTCGGGCAGCAGGGCGCGGTCGTCGTCGATCCCGCCGACATTCCGAGCTTCGTGGCCACGGACGCCGGCGCCAACTTCCTGCTCTTTGATTTCTGCTCCGGCGCCGATCAGGCGAAGGGCACGGACGCCGCCTGTTCGGTGCCGTTCAAGTACGGCATGAAGCGCGACTTCAACCTCTGGCTGAAGAGCTTGGGGCCGTCGGCGCCGGTGAAGACGCTCGCCGAGCTACGAGCATGGAACCTGGCCCACACCCGGGCGGGCGCGATACGGTTCGGCCAGTCGCGTCTCGACATCTCCGACGAGATGGATCTCGATGCCGACCGCGCCCGTTACGAAGCCGACCGGCGAAAGGACCTCCTGCTCAGCCGGGATCGCGGCATCGACGGCGTGCTGCGCGCGCACCGACTCGACGCGATCCTCACGCCGGGTGGATCCGGCGCCGGGCTCGCGGCGCGCGCGGGCTACCCGATCATCGTCGTGCCGTTCGGGATGGTCCCGAACGCACCGACGCCGCCGTTCCCCACCGGCTTCGACGCCCGGCCGGCGCCGTACGGCGTCGGGTTCACCGGCGCGCAGTGCAGCGAGCCGCGCCTGATCGCCCTCGCCTATGCCTTCGAGCAGGCGACGAGGAAGCGAGTGCCGCCGGCCGCCACGCCATGACTCCGCCGAGGCGCGCGGACTCGCGCATCGTGTACGCGACGGTGCGGCCGTCGCGCAACCATTCGTACGCCGCGACGCCGCGCGGCGCAGCCGTCACCACCTCGACCCCGCCGCCCGTCGCCGAGACGACGTGCCCTGAGGCCGGGCGTCCACGTTCCGTGGCGGCAGACTGACCGCGCTCCGCCGGCCGGCCGGCACCTCCGGCGGCAAATGCTACGCGACTGCCCAGAAGACGACGCCGGACGTCCAGGTGCGTGTCATCGGGCCGGGTTCAGCCTCGGTGGCCGCTTTCCATCAGCCGCTTGGCCTGCTGATTGTGCCGAATCATGTGCGCGATGGCGAACTCCCCCGCCTGGTAGAGCGAGATGCTCCCTACGACGCGGTTGGTGATGCAGTAGACGGCACGGTCGGGTGACAACCCGCCGATCGCCCCGTGCAGGCGAGCCACGCTCTGCCGAAGCGCCCCCAGCCCGTCCTCGAACGTCACGTCGTCCGGGGGCGTGAAGCGCGGGGGCGCCTGGGTGCGGGCGGGGACATCCTTGGCGATGTCTGTCCACTCACGTTCGACGAAGCCTTCCGGCGGCGGTGCGGCCGCCGGTGAGCTGCCGTCGATGGCAGACGCCAGATTGTCGTTGACCATCGCCACGTGGGCGGCGATCTGCGCCGCGGACCAGGCACCCGGCGCAGGGCGATGGCTGGCCGCCGTCTCGAGCCGCGCGATGACTCGGCTGCAGGTCTCGTCCAGACGCGCGCGGATGGCCGCGATGCGCGATTCGTGGTCGGTTCGCGTGAGCATGGCCCCAGCATACCTGAGGCCGAACGGTCAGCGCCGGTCCGGACCCGTCGCCGGTGGAAAGAAACTGAGATACAGCAGCGCCGCGTCGTGATCCGACACGCGCTCCGGCCGGCGCGCGTCGGATCGCCAGGCCTCGGGCGCATCGGCGTTCCCGCGTACGTAGCGGAAGGCGGTGACGTACGGGACGAGGGCGCTCGTCACGAGCACGTGGTCCAGCGTCTGCGCGGTGCCATCGAACACGTACGAGTACCGATCCGCGGGCGGCCGTGTCTCGACCAGATTCACGAGATCTGGCTCGAGGCGATCGCGGGTGGCGCGCACGGTCTGATCGCGCGGGGCCGGTGCGCCGCTGACGGTGCCGACGACGTCCACGTACCCGTCGTTGACCTCGAAGGCGTTGAGGTCCCCGAGGACGATGAGCCGCTCGTGCGGATCGTCGGCGAGGCGCCGCTGCACGAGGTCGGCTACGTATTCCGCCTGTTCGGCGCGCTTGGCTCGCACGCGCGCGCCATCGGTTGCCGACGCGATGTCGTTGAGCGATCGCAGGTGGTTGACGACGAGCGTCACGAGCGGGCGGGCGTTGAACGGGCCGGACACCCGCGCCACGAGGACGAAGGGCGGGCGATCGTGCAACAGCTCGAGGCGGCCCGCCGGAGACAAGAACGTCGAGGCCCGGCCCGCCTGCGAGAAATCGAGCACCTCGACCCGCGCGGTCTTGACGAGGACCCCCACGTCGATGCCGCTCGGATCGTTGCCCTCCTCGAGATAGGCCGTGTAGCCGGGATCGGCCGCGCCGCTTTCACGCGCATCGCGGTTGAGCACGGCGGCAATCGCCTGGAGCGTCGCCAGGTTCTCCACCTCCTGGAGCGCCACGAAATCCGGCGTGTGCAGGAGGCGCCGGATGTACAGCGACAGCTTCGTGAGTCGCACCTGGAACGCCGCCGCAGTCAACACCGCGTCGCCGACTGTGGGGTCGTCCGCGGTGTCGAAGAAGCGCTGGGCGTTGAGCGTGGCGATGCTGTAGTCGTGATCGGTCGGCGATGGCGTGGCCGCCGCGAGGTCAGGCATCGGACCGACGACCGGGGGCGTCGAGGGATCGGGCAGCACGGTGTAGGACCGGAAGCCGTAGTCGAGGGGCCCGACGAGGTTGGTGACCACGGTCCCGGCCGGCAGATTGAGCGCCGGGGCACCGGGCTGTCCGTCGCTATCCACGCGAAGGCGCTCGGGATTGCCATCGAAGCGCGGCACGCAGCAGGGCGCGCCGTCGGGCAGCAGGTCGCGGACGTCGATGCCCGGCTCGCGCATTGGCCTCGGGACGCCGGGCAGCACGCCGTAGAAGACGCCGTTCGACGAACCCGTCGCGTTGGCTTCGTTCACCGATCCGAGCGTCGGGGACACGAGCGTGAGCGCCGCCACGCGCACGCGCATCGATTCGAAGCGCTCGAGGTCGTCGTGGGCGCTGCGTGGGTGCAGCATCAACGGTGTGATCTCCACGGGCGCCGGCAATGTGCCGCCCGCACCGCGGATCTCGACGGTGGGCCCCTCGATCTCGGTCAACGGCGGGCTCCGCGGATCGGCTGATGGCACGAACTCGAGGACCCGGCCCGTGACCGCGACGAGCGTTCCCGGCGTCAGCGCCGCCGCCGGCGCGGCGCTGGTGAAGACGAACAGGCCGTCGGACGTCCTTGGATCGGCGTCGGTCGCGCTGTCTGGCGACTGGATGAAGAAGCCGTTCGTCTTGCGTCCCGTCACGATCCCGGTCGTCATCACCAACTGGCCTTCGACGGGCGATCGCGCGCCCGGGCCCTGGATGTCGGCGATGGGCATCGCCCGCGGTTGTGCGTCGGCGAGACGGGCGGCTGGCGGGAGCAGGAGAAAGACGAGGAGGACGACACGCAGGGTCGTGGCCGACGGCACGCCGGTAGGGTACTCGATGCGGGCCACCCGGACATCGCGAGGCACCACGGGGATGGAACCGCCTGCGGTTGCCAGACCGCGGCCACGATTCCGACAAGGAGGTCCTACAGGATCGCACCGGGCCGAACGGGCGTCGGCGGCCGGACCCGCGCGCCCGATTGTGGACAGACGTGCGCCCGGCGGCGCAGCGGTGGCGTCGGCCGCGGCAACGATCGGCCGCCGTTGGCGCGTGGTAGCGGGTGATGACTCGCGACCAGTACAATAGACGCATTCCCGGCGAGCCTCCCAGGATCACCGACCTGCTGCGCAGTTGGGCTGGGGGCGACCAGCGCGCCCTCGAAGACTTGCTTCCGCTGGTTCATCGTGAGCTCAAGCAGATTGCGCGTCGCCACATGGCGCACGAGCGCCCTGACCACAGCCTCCAGGCCACCGAGCTCGTCCACGAGACCTACCTCCGGCTGATGGACACGAAGGACGTGTCGTGGCACGACCGCGCGCACTTTCTCGCCGTGTGCGCGCGCGTCATGCGCCGAATCCTGGTCGACCACGCCCGCGCACGGCGCGCGCAGAAACGCGGAGGCGCAGCCGCGACGGTGACTTTCGACGAGGCGCTCAGGGTCACCGGGGAGCCTCGTCACGACGTCGTCGCGCTCGACGATGCGCTCGAGGCGCTGGCGAGGTTCGACGAGCGAAAGAGTCGCGTGATCGAGCTGCGGTTCTTCGGCGGCTTGTCGGTGGAGGAAACGGCAACAGTCGTCAGGGTCTCGCCTGATACGGTGATGCGCGACTGGCGGCTTGCCAAAGCCTGGCTCCGCCGTGAGATGGGGGGCCACCGGGCGGTTGATGGCTGACACACCGTCGTCCCCACGCCATGGCTGCCACCGTATCCTCCTCCGGCGCAACCTGTCCGGCTACCGCGGACATCCGACACAGCGCCCTTCCCCATCGAATGCCAACACCGCGTCGCTGACGGGAAGAACGACCGCTGTGAAGGGGCTCACGCTGCGTATGAAGCGCTCGGTGCGAGTGCCGTTGCGTAGCGCTCCGCCCGCCGTGGCCTGCTCACCGACGTGCGAGGGCATGACGCTCGCCGGCCTCACCAGATACTGAATGACGCTCGCGGCCTCATCCGCGCCGATCGCGGTTGGACCATTGCCACCCGGACCGATGTTGATCACCACCAGATTCGGGCTGTAGCGTTTCGCAATGATCTGTTCCATGTCGCCGAAGATCCCGGTGTCCCCGGTCAGGTAGGCGGTCAGTCCATTGGTGAACCGCACGACGAATCCCAGAGCGAGCCCTGCGTACGCGGTTGTCCCGGGCGCCAGGCCCGGCGGGTCCACGAGCGCGGCCGGGATGTTGTTGGGGTGCATGGCCGTCACGCCCGTGATTCGGACCGACTCCGGCGCGCCACCGCGCCGAATCGCCCGGCTTCCACCCACGCCGAGTGGGGCCGTACACGGCGACGACATCGGCACCGTGGTCTGGTCGTCGAAGCCGGCTACCCCGCAAACCGGCGTCGCCGCGCCGCGAACCCCCTGAATCTTCACGCTCAGGAAGGCCGTCGCTTCGTTTGCGGTCATGACCACCGCGTTCTTGGCGGCCGCGATCGTCGCGACATTGGAGCTCGCGTTGGCAGGACCCATCGCTGGGCTGGCACAGCTGCCGCCGCGATCCCGTCGGCTGCCGATGTGGTCGTTGTGCGCGTGCGACAGCAGGACCACATGCACGTCGCCCAACCGCCCATCGGTTTCATCAACCATGAAGCCGGGGTCGTAGAGGATGCGGACGCCGGTCGGGTCCTCGAACAGGAGCGCCCGGTCCCGTGCGCACAACTCGCCAGCATGGCTGCCGAGGGGAGTGATCTTCACCAGCCCGTTCTGGCCGCCGGCGACCGTTCCCGACAAGACGGCGCCGACGACGAGCGAAGCCCCGGCGAAGCAGAGAACGAACCTGGTCGTTTTCAGAGACGGTGAGAGAGTGACGGGCGTGAGCCGGCTGCGCGTCATAGACGACCTCCTGGTGGCCGCTCCGGAAACACCCGGAAACCGGCCCTATCCAAGAAAGCGGAATCGGGCCGCAAGAACTTGCACGGCGAAAACGCGTTTGACGCCGGGCTCACTCAAGTTGCTCACCCCGACGGCCCGAGAACGCATGGAATACCGTCTTTTGCCCAATTCGTCATGCGACGTCAGTGGCATGGTGATCACCTCGAGTGAACTGAGGGGTTAGAATCCTGGGCACGCCGTGCCATGACGCCCGAACGATGGCGCCGGATCGAAGAGCTGTACGAGGCGGCCTACTCCCGTACGCACGACGAGCGTACGGCGTTTCTGGCCGAGGCCTGTCGAGGAGACGAGGCGTTGCGGCTCGAAGTCGAATCCCTGTTGAGTGAGCCGGAGCCCGACGACGGGTTTCTCGCCGGGCCGGCGCTCGTGGCCGCCTCTCAACTGACGCCACCGGAGGCGCCCGGGGCCATGAGCGGTCGGTCGCTCGGCGGCTACCACCTCATGTCGCTGATTGGCGCCGGTGGTATGGGCGAGGTGTACCGGGCCCGCGACAGCAAGCTGGGGCGCGACGTCGCCATCAAGATCCTTCCAGCCGCCTTCACGAGCGACCCAGACCGCCTCGCGCGCTTCGAGCGCGAGGCGAGGGTGCTCGCGGCCCTCAACCATCCCAACATCTGTGCGATTCATGGCGTCGAGGAGGCAGACGACCTGCGTTTTCTGATTCTTGAGCTCGTGGAAGGCGAGTCACTCGCGGAGCGGCTCGTGGTGATCTCGACGCGAGGTGAGCGATCCGCGGGGCTTCCACTGGCCGTCGCGCTACCGCTCGCGCGTCAGATCGCTGAGGCCCTCGAGACCGCTCATGACAAGGGCATCGTCCACCGCGACCTCAAGCCGGCCAACATCAAGATCACGCGGGACGGAGCGGCGAAGGTGCTGGACTTCGGTCTCGCCAAGGTTGTCGAAGGCGATGGCTCGACGGCCAACCTCACCCGCGTGCCGACGCTCACCAGCGATGGACGCCTCGAAGGCGTGATCCTGGGGACCGCTGCGTATATGAGTCCGGAGCAAGCGCGCGGACGGACGCTCGACAAACGGACGGACATCTGGGCGTTCGGATGCGTGCTCTACGAGATGATCAGTGGGCGGGCCGCGTTTGCCGGCGACACCGTGTCCGACACGATCGCGCAGATCCTCGAGCGTGAGCCAGACTGGTCCGCGCTGCCACCCTCAACGCCGCCGGCCATTCGGCGCCTCCTGGTGCGCTGCCTCACGAAGGATCAGAAACAGCGTCTGAGGGACCTCGGCGACGCCAGGATCGAAATCGACACACTCGACCGCGTGCTGCCGGGGCCCGCGGAAGCGCCGGCATGGGAGCGAACCGCGCCCCACCGGTGGCGGCGCTGGCGGTGGCTGCCGTGGGTTGCCTTGGTCGCATTCGCCGTCGGCGTCGGGTCGCGAGAGGTGCTGCAGCCGGTGCTCGACGCGAGCCATCCTTTGGCCGACGCGCAGATCATCCGCTTCACGAATTGGGAGGGGGCCGAAGAGGGCGCTGAGGTTTCACCAGACGGCGAATTCGTCGCGTTTCTGTCCGATCGCGCCGGTGAGTTCGACATCTGGTTGAGTCGCGTTGGCTCGGACAGTTTTTCCAACCTCACCCTTGAGTTTCCCTCGTTGGCGCCAAGCGGGGCCATCGTGCGGAAGCTCGGCTTTTCGGCTGATGGAGGGCAGATTTGGTTCAACCCTGCCGAGCGGAAACCCCTGTTGCTCATGCCCCTGACCGGTGGCACCCCGCGAGCGTTCCTCGGTGAAGGCACCAACACCCCTGCGAGGTCGCCGGACGGCACACGCCTCGTCCTATTTCGGCAAACCTCCAGACGGCGCAGATCCGATGTATGTCGCCGATCGCACGGGCGCCGATGCCCACCAATTCCTGGCGCCTCTGAGCGGGATGAAGCGTAACAACCCAGTCTGGTCTCCGGACGGCGAGTGGATCTATTTCGTTAGTGGATCGGAACCGCAGGACGAGATGGACATCGACATCTGGCGGGTTCCAGCGTCGGGCGGTCCGCCGGAGCGGCTCACGGCGCACCAAACGGCGGCGAACTTCCTGGCGCCGATTGACGCGCGGACGCTGCTCTATACCGCGCGTGCGGAAGACGGCTCCGGGCCGTGGCTGTGGGCCCTCGACGTTCAGCAGAAGACCTCTCGGCGCCTGCAGTTGGGTGTTGACCGGTTTACGTCGGTCGCCGCGAGTCGTGACGGCCGGCGCGTGGTCGCCACCATCGCCAACCCGAGCGCGAGCCTGTGGCGGGTCCCGGTGCTCGACCGGCTCGCGGAAGAAGGTGACGCTCAAGTCTACCGGCTGCCGGTGCCAACCGGGCGGGCGCTGGCCCCCCGCTTCGGCGGGCGCGCACTGTTCTACCTGTCCGCTCGCGGAACCAGCGACGGGTTGTGGAGGGTGCAGGACGGGCGGGCGTCCGAGGTCTGGAAAAATGTCGACGGCCAGCTGTCCGAGCCGCCCGCGGTGTCTCCCGACGCAGATCGTGTCGCCGTCGTGGTCCGGCGAGCTGGACAGCGTCACCTGATGATCATGTCCACGGACGGCACGAATCCACGAACCGTGGCGCCCTCCATTGAAATCGAAGGCGCTGCGGGCCAGAGCGCTGCCGACTGGTCCCCAGACGGCAACTGGCTCGTCGCCGGCGGACGCGACGCGGCGGGCCCGGCGCTGTTCAAGATCCCCGTGGACGACGGATTGCCTGAACGGCTCCTCGCGGGCAAGTGGGTGAATCCGGTCTGGTCACCGACGGGCGATCTGATCGTGTTTTCCGGGCGATCCCTCGTCGGCCGTGTCGCACTGATGGGCGTGCGACCGGATGGCAGCTCTGTCGAGCTGCCCGAGGTGTGGGTCAGGCCGGGCGGTTATCGCTTCCTGCCGGATGGATCCGGCCTGGTGTACTTGCCTGGCATTCATGCGACGGATTTCTGGTTGCTCGACTTCGCCGGGAGGCGGACACGTCCGCTGACCCGGCTCGACCACACGGGCGGTCTTCGGACCTTCGAAATCACCCCTGACGGAAAGCACTTGGTGTTCGATCGGTCGCGCGAGAACTCCGACATCGTGCTCTTCGACCTGCGCCCCCGCTGATGGTTTTCCACACTTTCCACAAAGGGGTCGGGCTTGTTTTCGGAAACTGCCACGCCTGCCAAGCTCCGGTTGTCAGTTTCTGCAATCTCCACGCTCGGCTTGTAGTTTCTGCGAACTCCCACGACAATCGGCACGAGCGGAGGAGACCTGCATGACGACACTGACGACCGCTGCCCGCTCGGCCTCAGGCCTGGTCGCTGCGCTTCTTCTCGGCACGCCGGTGTCCGCGCAGGAGCCCGTCGCGTGGGGTCCGACCCTCGAGTTCCACACCTTCTCGATCGTGGCCGTCGATCCCCATACCCGGGAAACGGGCGTCGCCGTGACGACGCGGAATCCTTGCGTCGGAAATGCCGTGCCGTGGGTGCGCGCCGGGATCGGCGCCGTCGCGACTCCAGGCGGATCGCGGATCGAGTACGGGCCCGACCTCCTGGATCTGCTCGCGACGGGCGTGTCCCCGAAGGAGGCGCTGGACCGTCTCGTCGCGGCCGATCCGGACCGCGAGCGGCGGCAGGTCGGCGTGATCGGCATCGACGGGCGGTCGGCGCAGTGGACTGGCAAGGGCCAGTACGGCGCGGAGAGCC